>DRKS01000023.1 GCA_011051655.1 Sedimenticola sp. | reverse complement strand
TAGATCGATTTCCATGGGCTCCAGGCACCGTACTCATCCTTAACCTGCACATACAGCCAACTGCTACCGGCTGCCCCAAGCGTCCAGCTATTCTCATTTACGCTCGTTGAACTTGATGCGACAGAGCCGTTACCAACCTGCCAGCGGTATTCAGTAAGCGCATGGCCATCCGGATCACTGGCATCAACGGAACAGGTATTGATGTCACCGGCGCCATCCAGCGGTGGAGTTCCACAGTTGATGGAATGGATCTTCGGCGGCAAGTTCGATACTCGGATATAGGTATATACAGTGTTCGTCTGGCCCAGGGAATCCGCCACCTGAAGCCGCACCCAGCCGTAGCCCCACGTATAGGAGGGACAGAACTGAGCCTGATTTCCATTCGGTGTCAGGGTGCCAGTATTGGCATTGGCATACCATGTATAACTCAATGGCACATGCCCCTCGGGGTCGGTAAAGTTGGCGGCCAAATTCACACACTCTCCGATGGGAACAGGGTTGGAACTCCAATCATAGGTGGAACCATCTTGCAGCGTGGCCTGTACGCTGCCTACCGGCGATTGATTGGTAACAAGCACCTTGAACAAGTGCCAGCCCGACCAGGCCCCCTGGTTATCCTGGCAACGCACTCGGTGAACCCGCCAGCCGGCAAGCCCTGGCGCGGTCCAGGTCGCCGTACCGAAACCGGTTTTCACAATAGAGCCGCCACCACCGTATAGGGTTTCCCACTCAAAATCCTGGATCGGATCGCCATCGGGATCTGTGCAAGATGCCGTCAACAGGGAATCATTCAGAGCAGGCACGTAGAGCGGATCAGCATTTACACCAGTGACTGCCGGCGGATTATTCTCTACCGATCGCATCACAATAGTATCTGATCCCATCGCGCCGGCAGCATCGGTGCATTGCAGCGTCACTGGATAATCCCCGAGGACATCCGGAGCAGTCCAGGTGGCGGTGATGTCACTGGTTGGAGTCAGGCCATCCTGGGGCACCCAGGCGCAGGTGAAACTGTCGCCATCCGGGTCATATGGGGGATCCCATACATCAACGGTGTCACCTTGTTTAACGCTGGTGCGGGTCGCATTGAGATTCACCACCGGCGAACGGTTCATATCAATCCGCAAGTCCCCGAGTTGTATACAGTCGCCAGTGCTCTCCGGCACTCGGCATGATGCAGACAGGGTTGAATTATCGAAGATTTCGGCCTCGGATTGGTTTGTGGTCAGCCCATAGTGATCCCCAACGGTCTTGAGGTAATTGCGGGCGCCATCGATATTGAGGAACAGGCGCACCTTCTCCGGGCTGCCTGTGCTCTGCGACCGCTTGACCGATACGCAGACCCCGCCTTGTCCGTCACGACGGCCCAGGGAGGTGCCGTTGTAGGTTACGCCTTCGGCCTGGAGATTCAAGTTGGTAATGTACTGAAGGGTTGGGACGCCCCAGCGCACCAGGGTCCCTTTGTAGCAGGCGTGCTCACTGACCGGCCAGTCGATATTCCACCAGGTGAAATGGTTGACCTCGGCGCGTACCCAGTCTTCCATCACGCCGTCGCCGCGATCCTTCTGGAACACCTCGCCTTCACCTTCCTGGAACCACTTACCCTGCTCCTCATCGTAATACCAGAGGGGGATCTTGGTCCCGGCGGGATACTTGCCCTGCTCGGCATCGGGCAGGCGCATCTTGAGGGTGGCGGGCGCATTCAGGTTTTCATACTCGGTCCCGGAGGCGCCGGTTATGTTGACCTCGGCCAGGACCACGGTCTCCAACTGGGCCACATCACCGCCGCCGATGCCCTGGCCTGGGGCCACGGCGGCATAGAAGTCACCGCCCGTGAAGGCGCCCATCTCCTCACCACTGGGATCAATGGTGGTCAGTTCCACGGTCACCTCTTCCGTCACCGGGTCGCCATTTTCATCGATAATGGCGCCAGCCGGGATGGCAACGCTGCCGGTGGTCTGTCCACCCTCCTCGGCATTCAGGTCGATGGCCGTGGAAGAAGGATTCGGTTGAGTGGTCTCACTGTCGACCACCTTGACCGTCAGGTTGACCTCATGGTTGCCGCCCTGCGGGTCCGGCGTAAATTTAGTCTGGTAGCTGGTATAGCCCGCTGGCTTTACGCTTACGAACACCTGGCCGTCAGCATTGACTTCATCGGCTCCGAACTCGGCCTGATAACGTCCATTCTCATCGGTTTCAGCATATACGGTATTTGCACCGATCTTGATCACCGTTCCCGCAGGAACGGGGTTGCCGTCCGTATCCAGAACGACCCCGAATACAGCCTGCTCCGGGGTATCGCAGGCATCGCCTGTGCCATCACCATCCGTATCGACCTGATCTGAATTAGGCGTCGTGGGGCAGTTGTCTACGGCATTGTTGACGCCATCGTCATCATCGTCCAGTTGACTGGCGGAACATCCGGCCGCATCGACTTGCTCGCCCACCGGCGTGTCAGGGCATACATCCAGAACATTGTTGACGCCATCACCGTCATCATCCAGCTGGCTGTCCGAGCATCCGCTATCATCCGCCTCTTCTTCCGGTGGTGTGCCGGGGCATTGATCCTCCGTATCGGGGACGCCATCGCCGTCTTCATCCTGCACTGCCTGGAACTGCTCTACGCGCAAGCCATAAGAGAAAGCGGCGCGCTTGCGCTGGAAATTGATGCGCACATCCGAAGAGGTTGAACCGGGGGAGAGTAAGTAGTCCGGCGAATCCGAGATGTAGAGGAAGGGTTCCCCCGCATCCGTGGCACCATCAGAGTTCAGCACGTCATGGCTTGACTCTTCCACCACGAACCGAAGAGGGCCGGACAAGGCCCCTCCCGCATTATTGGTAATACTGTTATAGGTGAAATAGACACGCAGACCGCGGTCATAAAGCCTGCTGCCCTGAGTCACGGTTACGTCAGTAACCGTAACCCATGCCCCTTGTCCACCTAGTGCGGCGGATACCGGGCTGCTTACCAGAACGAGCTGGACGATACCGAATACCATCGCCCAAAAAATACTCCGATGCTGCTTCCAATCAGTGCTCATAGCTCTCCCCTATGACTCCATCCAAACCACTTGCGTGGCGCTACTTAATTGGTATGTTGTTGCTGTCTGTTTTTCTGGTTACTCGAATCTATCCTATCCGGCCCTTGGCCGCATAAAACCCAATGAGCACCGGGCCTTGGTGCAAGGCCGCCTGAACGCTACCGGCAGCGCCGGTACGCCAAGCCTGCCAGCCCGGCAAGCAAGAGCACCAGCACAGGCGGCGCCGGCACGCTCAGCGTCTCGGTTATTGTGATGTTGCCGACCCGCAACCAGTCAGTCTCGACCCAATCAGCGTCTTCAACCAGGAAATAAAGCTCGACGGTATCCCCGGCAAGGCCCGTAATGTCATAGTTGATCGTGCCGCTGGCGGTCATCGCCGGCGTTAAGCCAGCGAACAGGTCATAGAAGACGCTGGATGAGTCTTCCAGTGAGGCCTGTACCAAATCATCAAGGGACGAAACAGACCATTCGTAATCAAGCGACAGGGCCAGCGTCCCGGCTGTTACCGGCACGTCGAATGATTGAAACAGGGAAACATGATAAAAATCATCACCATTGTCGTTGGTTAGTGTCGCAGCCCCTGCTGATGCGCTATAGGAGGTGCTATAAGTTCCGAAGTCAGCATCGGTCGTTAAAGAGACAACCGGAGGCCCCCCATTATCCAGTTCACCCTTCCAACTCTCAAAGCCATTTGTTCCGCTGGAAAAATCCCCGTTCAGCAGAGGCCCGGCCACGGCAGCCGCTGAAAGAATCATCCCTGCCGACAGGCCTGCAATCTTCATAACCCAATGCATCTTCATCATCTGTCACCGTTTGTTTTATGGCGGCTGCGGCAATCTGCTGTAAAGAATGCCCGAGCAACCTGCCCTCCCCATTCGGCACTGAAGGCTTGCAAAACCAATGCCAAAGAAAGAAAATCTGGATGGCGTTATAATTAATGTCGTTAAACGGCGTATAAAAAAACCAGTTACGGAATAGTTCAGGGAGCCACAAATGGGGCGGAGATCGGAGATACCCGACAGGGCGCTGGCCCAAAGGATTTTAAAGAGGAAGATCCGGTGTTCACCGGAATTACAACAGTTACACCGCTTGCACTGCGTTCTTTTGGTTGGAGAGGGTTTCAGTTGCAAGGATGTCGCCTATTGGTTCGGCAACAGCCCACGCACCTTGGAACGCTGGGTGCATCGCTTCAGGAAATCCGGCATCAACGGGTTGACCGGCGAACAACGGGCGGGTCGGCCAACCATACTCAAACGTAATCAGCTAAGGATATTGCAGGAGGATATCGACAAGGGGCCTGATGCATTCAACTACGATCAGGGACAGTGGGACGGGAAACTGCTGGCGGCCCACATTCAAACCCGGTTTGGCCTGACCTTGAGCGTACGTCATTGCCAACGGTTGCTAAGAGAATTCAAGCTGGCCAACAGCCGGGCCTCAGGCTGAAACAGCGTCAGTTCATATCTCCGTATAAGGCATAATAATACGCATGTTTTTGTCGCTGCCATTTTTGGCGAACCCAGTTTTAAGCGGCCAGGAATTAAAAGTGTAAAATTTTTTGACAAACAACCCTGACTCAGGGGGTTTTTATTGCCCGCGGCATTCATGGAGCACGAATCAGGCCTCTATCCCTTTTTTTCAGAAGGGAACTTAATTTTGCTAAATCAACAGCTTATCTAAAACAGGCATCCTGGATGGAAGTGTAAAAAAAACTGACAGTCAACACAGTATCGGGACTTGTTCAAAAATACCTCCACTCCCTTTTTATGTCCTCCCGTTGATTTTGGAGCAACTGAAATTTTGATTGTGCCTTACCCTGGCGATGCGGGGCGTGACTGACCTATTGCCCCCTTCATGCCTGTATGTCCGCCGTCTGGGATGTGCTGAGTATGCGACGGTGTGGCGGAGCATGCAGCGCTACACCGATGAGCGCGCCCCCGGGAGCGCCGACCGGCTGTGGCTGCTGGAGCATCCACCCGTCTTCACCCTGGGACGGGCCGCCCGGCGGGAGCATCTCATCGAGCCGGGCGGCATCCCGGTTGTCCGGACAGACCGCGGGGGGCAGGTGACCTATCACGGGCCGGGGCAGCTCATGGCCTATCTGCTGCTGGACCTGCGCCCGGCGGGGCTCGGTGTCCGGCGGCTGGTCGGCCTGATGGAGCAGGCGGTCATTGGCCTGCTGGCGGACTACGGCATCGGGGCGGAGACCCGGCCGGGCGCTCCCGGCGTCTATGTGGAAGGGAGAAAAATCGCGGCCCTGGGCCTGCGGGTGCGCCGGGGCTGCACCTTCCATGGCCTGGCCCTCAATGTGGATATGGACCTGGAGCCCTTTTCACGCATCGATCCCTGCGGCTATCCGGGCCTCAAGGTCACCCAGCTTTCCGATCTCGGCGGCCCCACGGATCTGGATCAGGTCGGCGCCGATCTCACCCGCCATCTGGCCCGCCAGTTAGATTACACTGTCATATATGAAAAATAAGCTGTAGGAGCGGCGCCCCCGCCGCGATGACCTCGCACGGTAGTTTAATCTGTGGGCTGGTCATCGCGGCGGGGGCGCCGCTCCTACACCACACTGTGAGGTCAGGGCCGAACCGTATGAATGACAAGAAGACCACCCCTGGGGCCCCGTCCCGCGCCACCCCCGGAAGTCACCAGCGGGGGGCCTCCAAGCTGGCGCGCATCCCCATAGCGGTGGCTCCGGCGGCCAGGCCCCTGCGCAAGCCCGCCTGGATCCGGGCCAAGGCCCCCGTCGGCCCGGAGATCAACCGCATCAGGCGTATCCTGCGGGAGCGCCGCCTCAGCTCGGTGTGCGAGGAGGCGGCCTGCCCCAACCTGGGGGAGTGCTTCCGCCACGGCACGGCCACCTTCATGATCATGGGGGATCTCTGCACCCGCCGCTGCCCCTTTTGCGATGTGGCCCACGGCAGGCCGAAGCCCCTGGATGAAGCGGAGCCGCGTCATCTGGCCGAGGCGGTCCGGATCATGGGGCTGAAATACGTGGTGATCACCTCCGTGGACCGGGATGACCTGCGCGACGGCGGCGGCGCCCATTTCGCGGCCTGCATCCGGGAGCTGCGCCGCCTCAATCCACAGATCAGGGTGGAGATCCTGGTGCCCGACTTCCGTGGCCGCCAGGAGACTGCGCTGGCCTCGCTGGGCCGGGAGCCGCCGGATGTCTTCAACCATAATCTGGAGACCGTGCCCCGGCTCTATGCCAGGGTGCGGCCCGGCGGCGACTACGAGACCTCGCTCAGGCTGCTGGCCCGCTATAAGGACATGCGGCCCGGCACGGCCACGAAATCCGGCCTGATGCTGGGACTGGGCGAAACCCTGGATGAGGTGGAGCAGGTCATGCGGGATCTGCGCAGGTACGATTGCGACATGCTCACCCTGGGACAATATCTGCAGCCCGGCGCCGCCCACCTGCCGGTGGAGCGCTATGTGCCGCCAAGAGAGTTCGAGGCCCTGCGCCTGCTGGGGGAAAGGATGGGGTTTTCCAATGTCGCCAGCGCCCCGCTGGTGCGATCCTCCTATCACGCCGATCTGCAGGCCTCGTCACTGCTGCCATGAGCGTCGAACTCGTCCGCGCCATCGAGGCCCTGATCCTGCCCCCCGGCGGCCTTCTTCTGCTGGGATTGCTGGGCCTGCTGCTGTCAGGCCGGACCCTGGGCAAGGCCCTGGTCTTCATCGCCCTGCTCGGCACCTACCTGGTAAGCACCCCCTATGTGTCCTCCTTGCTCATGGCGGGACTGGAGCGCTACCCGGCGCTGACGATTTCCACCGCCCGGGCATCCGGCGCCCAGGCCATCCTGGTGCTGGGGGCCGGCCGGCGCCTGGACGCCCCCGAGTATGGCGGCGACACCCTCGGCAGCCTGCACCTGGAACGGGTGCGCTATGCCGCCTGGCTGGCGCGCCATACGGGGTTGGCGGTTATTCCCAGCGGGGGCGCCGTCAGCGGCAGGGGAACGCCGGAAGCCCGGCTGGCCAAGACGGTCCTGGAGGAAGAGTTCGGCGTGAAGGTGGCCGCGGTGGAGGACACCAGCCGCACCACGCGGGAAAACGCCCGCCTTGCGAAGGAGGTACTGGACCGGTTGAGGATCAACCGCGTCCTGCTGGTGACCCACGCCTGGCACATGCCGCGCGCCATGGACGTCATTACCGAAGCCGGCATAGACGCCGTGCCGGCCCCCACGGCATTCCGCCACAAGGATGATGAAGAAAGCAGGATTTCCGATTGGCTGCCCGCCGCCTCCGGCATGCTGTACAGCCGTTACGCCCTGCATGAATATACAGGCAGGCTCTGGTACCGGATAACCGATTGACCCCCGGATCTCAGGCTAGGAGTCTGTCGGGTTTAGGATGAATCTACTGCGGAAAAGCCATTTTGGCCAGATTTCCCGATTGAATTCGTTAAATATGCTCGATATTCGCCTCATTCAATCAAAAAATCTGACTCAAAATGGCTTTCCCTCGCTACGATCACCTAAACCCGACAGACTCCTAGGGCCTGCCGGCGCTTTGTCTCCGGCAATTCGGCGGTCACCCGGTTGCGCCCCTCGCTCTTGGAGCGGTACAGGGCGGCATCGGCCCGGCTGATGAAGACATCCAGCTCCTCGCCCGGCCGGTATTTCGCCACGCCGATGGAGATGGTGATACGGGCGATGGTTTCCTGGCTGCTGCTGCGGATGAGCTTGGTGCGCTCGATGGTGTGGCGTATGTTCTCCGCCACGCTCATGGCGCCCTCCAGGGGGGTGTTCGGTAAAAGAATGACGAACTCCTCGCCTCCATAGCGGGCCACCAGGTCCCGCCCCTTTACGGCCTCTTTCATGCTATTGGCGACGCAACAGATCACCTTGTCCCCCACCAGATGGCCGTGGGTGTCGTTGATGGCCTTGAATTTGTCGATATCCAGCAACAACAGGCAGAGCGCTTCCTCATTCTCGGCCGCATGGCCGGCCGCCTGCTCCAGGGCGGTCATAAGCGCCTTGCGGTTGGCCAGCCCCGTGAGGGCATCCGTGGTCGCCTCCCGCCTGGTGATATCGAGCTCTCTGCGCAACTGCTCCACCTCCCTGGAGTTTCTGTTGATGCAGTCCTGCAGCGAGCGGGTGGAATCCTGCATGGCCCTGATGTCCTCATGCAGGGCGCTGAGCACGGCGTGGATGCTGTCCAGGCTCTGATTGTCGCTCAGCCTGCGGGAATGACCCTCCAAAGAGCTCTCGAACTGGGAAGACTCCTGGTCCGCATTGTCCAGATAGCCGCGGATATCCTCCAGTATCGATATCGCATTCTGTTGCAGGGTACGAAGATGGATCTCACTGGGTTGGGCGACATATTCGAGATACAGCCGCTCGCACAGTTCTTCGGTAAAAGGCTGTTCTTGTCCTATAAGGTCATCCATGGCCTGCTTGAGCGGCTCATTGATACCGGCTACATACTCATACCAGATGGCGTAATTTCGCGGATAAACAGGGATCTCGCGCTGGGTCATCATCGGCAAGGCCAACCGCAAGCAGGCTGTGCTGTCCACCGTATCTGTGTAACTCATAGCTCACCTTAGTTTTGTTATTGAAGTCAACGATGCGCGAGTAAGGGCTCATCCCTTGATATTCTTTTGCCAACCGGCAACCGGTTGGGCCAGAGCCCGGTTACAGCGCCGCGGCGCGAATACGACCGTTGTTACTCTGCGCTTAGACCTTAAAACCAGCAAGGAAATAGGGTTGTGCACCCCATATCGGGATGGAAGCCCAAAACTTTAGGGGCTGTCTTTTTTTATCTCATAGCGTTCCATGAGGTAGCACAGGCAATCCTGGCGCACCACCCGGCGGTCCCTGGTCAGCATGGACGGCATCACCGGCAGGCGCAGCCGCAGTTCGCCATCCTCCAGAACGAAATAACGCCCGGTCACATCACGGCCCTGCTCGTCCCGCACCTCCAGCCCGAGCCCACAACCGGGCCCGACACGGCCCAGGGACGTCCCGCGGGGAAGTTCCCTGAAGTTGAGCCTGTCCAGGTCATCGGCAAAGCGGATATCCACGCCATGCTCCCCAAAGCCGAAGCTCAGATTCTCCAGCACCTTTACCGTCGCCACGGTATGAAACAGCTCGATATCGTGTTCCGCCACCGGATGGTCCGGAAATGCCGACAGATGAAGACAGGCATCCAGGTACTCGAGCACATGCTCCAGGCCATGGGCCTGGCCGATCTTGCCGCACTCCAGGGTCACCGCGGGACAGTACTTCGCCATGGCCATGGACTGTACCCCCCGCGGCCGCAGAAAATAGACCACGGTTCTGCTGAACATGGCGGCCAGGTGCAGGAAACGGTCGTCGATGACGTTGACACAGGCGTAATGGGGATTCAGCCCGGTGTTGTTGTGGATGTCCACGCTGGCGAACAGGCCCCGCTCCGCCATGCTGTCCACCACCTGGCGCATCAGGGCATGCTCGGGCGTGTGGGGCGAACCGCTGCCCGGCCAGACCCGGTTGTAGTCGGGCTGGTCATCCAGGCGCCGCAGGCCCAGGGCCGCCGCCTTGACGTTGCCGATGAACAGGCTGACGGCCCGGGGGAGATCCGGCCGGTTTTCCCCGCCGGCGCCGTATTGTTTCAGCAGGGCGCGCACCGCCTCCCAGCCCGTCGTCTCACTGCCGTGCATGAGCACGGAGATGAACAGGGGTGGCTCCTGACGCCCCGGCAGATGGATCAGCACGGGCCCGCCCAGCAGCGCCTCCAGACCGGTGGCGCCGGTATCCAGAAGCCCCGGGGGGAGATGAGTCAGTTCATGTAATTTCATCAGGCAAGAACTTCACTCCAGCGGCCATTCATGGACCGGCGCGCCTGTCGCCTGACGTTCGAGATAGGCCTGCATCAGGCCCTGCATATCCGGCCCGTTTTTCTTTACCCAACTGCGCTGCCATGCGGCGCCGTTGCGGCCGGTGGCGGCGCGGCCCTCGATGATACCCAGCCAGTTGGCTGTTTCTTCCCGGTCGATGCCCAGGGACATCAGGCCCTGGCGCGCCAGAGGCAGCAGCTTCGCCAGGATCAGGTCGGAAACCCCGCCGGTCCGCCCGTCCAGCCACCGCACCTCCGCCCGGAGGCCGCGCCTGGCGGCAGCGTAGAAATTCTCCTTGGCCGCCTGGAAACTCAGCCGCGCCTCCGGCGGTTCACCCTGGCGCGCCAGGGCGCAGACGGCCCCGAAATAAAAGGCGGCATTGGCGATGGCGTCTGCAATGCTGGGGCCGGCCGGCGCCACCCGGTGCTCGATGCGCAGATGGGGCTCCCCGGCTGCATTAAAGCCGATGAGGGGGCGGTTCCAGCGCCAGATGGTGCCATTTTGCAGGCGCAGGTGGGCCAGGCTCTCCGGCGGCTCGTCCATGAGCCGGGGCAGCAGCACCGGATAGCGCTCCAGGTTGGCCTTGAAGCATTCCATGATGGTCTCGCGGACGTAGCGGATGCCGTAGGTCACCCGCTTGGTCTGCTTGGTCCCGCCCACGGATACGGCCTGCTCGAACAGGGGGATCCGGGTCTCGTCCCAGAGATCCCGCCCGAACAGATAGGGTGAGTTGGCGCTCACCGCCACCATGGGGCCGGACAGGATCTTGGAGGCGTTGTAGAAGCGGCCGCCCTCGCGGGCGTCGACCTTGAGGTGGATCTGGAAGGAGGTGGCGGCGGATTCCAGCATCACATCCTCATGGATCAGATGCAGATGGTCTTGGCCATCGACGACCACCTCCAGCGGCCGGCCGCCGCGCAGGCGCAGGATCTGCTCGTTCAGGGCATGATAGCGGTGCAGGGGCGACATGTTGGCCAGGGTCAGGTCTTCGGCCTTTACCGTCGGCAGAATACCGATCATGGCCAGGCGAGCATCCAGCTCCCCCGCCACCCGGTTGCAGCGGCGCCAGGTCTGTTCCAGCTCTTTTTGCAGGCGGCTGAGGGCATCGCCCGTCAGGGTACAGGGACTGCCGTTGAGTTCCACGTTGAAGGTGGCCAGTTCGGGCACCACCAGCGGGCTGCCCAGGCGCTCCAGATAGGGCTGGATGATCGGCGCCGGACGGCCCGCATCGTCCACCAGCCAGGCCTCGAGTTCAAAGCCGCCCACGTTGGAGGTCTGCGGAAAGCTTCCGTTTTGCAACCAGGCGGCCAGCAGTTCGGTCTCTTGCCGCAGGCGCTCGGCAAAGACCTCGAAGTCGCCGGGTTCGAAATGGCTGTCTTTTATCTCCTGTCCCATG
Organism: Sedimenticola sp.; assembly: GCA_011051655.1. GTDB lineage: Bacteria > Pseudomonadota > Gammaproteobacteria > Chromatiales > Chromatiaceae > DRKS01. Next base: position 20,053 of record DRKS01000023.1, on the reverse strand, counting down.
CTTCCAAGTTACAAGCTGCAAGCGGCAGGAAAAAATCTAAACCAGGTTGGAAACAAAGTCATTCAGTTCTTCCAGGCGTTGCGGCGTGCCGACGTCGAGCCATCGGCCCCTATGGTGCTCGCCGCTTACTTCACCCCGGGCCATGGCGGCTCGCAGCAGGGGCGCCAGCGGGAAGGCGCCCGGCCGGCAGCCCTTGAAGAGGGCGGCCCGGTAGAGGCCGATGCCGCTGAAGGTGAGCCGGCTCCCCCGTCCTTCTCCGGTTACGCGGCCGTTTGAGAGCAAAAAGTCCCCGTCCGGGTTGTGCCCTGGATTATCAACCAGTATCAGGTGGGCCAGGCTGTCGCCGGGACAATGGAGCCGGCCAAAATCATAATCGGTCCAGACATCGGCATTGATGACCGCGAAGGGACCATCGCCCAACAACGCCAAGGCATGAAAAATACCGCCGCCGGTATCGAGGGCCCCGGGGGGTTCCGGTGAATAGAGGATGCGCAGGTTCCAGCGGCGGCCGTCCCCCAGGGCCCGTTCAATCTGTCCGCCCAGATGGGCGTGATTGATGACCAGTTCCCTGAAACCCGCCCCAGCCAGGGCCTCGATGTGGTATTCGATGAGCGGCCGGCCGGCCACTGTCAGCAGGGGTTTGGGGATGCGGTCGGTGAGGGGACGCATGCGCTCGCCCCGCCCGGCCGCCAGGATCATGGCCTTCACCGCTTCATGGCGTCGAAGAATTCGTTATTGGTCTTGGTGACCTTGAGCTTGTTGAACAGGAACTCCATGGCGGCCAGTTCGTCCATGGGGTGCAGGATCTTGCGCAGGATCCACATCTTCTGCAACTCGTCCTGGGGCATCAGCAGCTCCTCCCGGCGAGTGCCGGAGCGGTTGATGTTGATGGCGGGGAAGATGCGCTTCTCGGCGATGCGCCGGTCAAGATGGATTTCCATGTTGCCGGTGCCCTTGAACTCCTCGTAGATCACATCGTCCATGCGGGAGCCGGTCTCCACCAGGGCGGTGGCCAGGATGGTCAGGCTGCCGCCCTCCTCCACGTTGCGGGCGGCGCCGAAGAAACGCTTGGGCCGGTGCAGGGCGTTGGCGTCCACGCCGCCGGTCAGCACCTTGCCAGAGGAGGGAATCACCGTGTTGTAGGCCCGGGCCAGGCGAGTGATGGAATCCAGCAGGATGATCACGTCCCGCTTGTGCTCCACCAGGCGCTTGGCCTTTTCGATCACCATCTCCGCCACCTGCACGTGGCGGGTGGCCGGCTCGTCGAAGGTGCTGGAAATGACCTCCCCGCGCACCGAACGGGCCATCTCGGTCACCTCTTCCGGACGCTCGTCGATGAGCAGCACGATCAGGTAGCACTCCGGATGATTGTGCCCGATGGACTGGGCGATATTCTGCAGCATCATGGTCTTGCCCGCCTTGGGCGGCGAGACGATGAGGCCGCGCTGGCCCTTGCCGATGGGGGCGCACAATTCGATGGTGCGGGCGGTGATGTCCTCGGTGCTGCCGTTGCCCATCTCCAGGTTCAGGCGCTTGTTGGCGAACAGGGGCGTGAAGTTCTCGAACAGGATCTTGTTCTTGGCGTTCTCCGGCTTGTCGAAGTTGATTTCGCTGACCTTCAACAGGGCGAAATAGCGCTCGCCGTCCTTTGGGGGGCGGATCTTGCCGGCGATGGTGTCGCCCGTGCGCAGGTTGAAGCGGCGAATCTGGCTGGGTGAGACATAGATGTCATCCGGCCCCGCCAGGTAAGAGCTGTCCGCCGAGCGCAGGAAGCCGAAGCCGTCCTGCAATATCTCCAGCACCCCGTCACCATAGATATCCTCGCCCCGCTTCGCATGCGCCTTCAGGATGGAGAAGATCACATCCTGTTTGCGTGATCGGGCCATGCCCTCGATGCGCATGGATCGGGCAAGTTCGACCAGGTCGGAGACCGGCATTTTCTTGAGTTCGGTAAGGTTCATGGTGTTTTCTGAAGATGCGTTCTTGGATATTTGGAAACCATGCAAGCAGAACCGCCCAGGAATTGGGCCTGTTGCGCGGGAATGTGTTATTCGGGGTTTCAGAAGGACGTGGCGCTTATATTGAAGCGCCAACGCCCTGTAGTGTAGCAGTTATGCGGCCTGTATCCAATGCGGGCGGCCTGAAAATCACAGATTGCTGTCGATGAAGGCGGTCAGTTGGGATTTGGAAACGGCGCCGACCTTGGTGGCCTCCACTTCCCCTCCCTTGAACAACATCAGCGTGGGAATGCCGCGGATCCCGTATTTGGGGGGAGTGTTCGGGTTCTCGTCTATATTGAGCTTGGCGATCTTGATGCGCCCCTCATATTCGCCGGCGATCTCATCGAGCACCGGGGCGATCATCTTGCAGGGACCGCACCACTCGGCCCAATAGTCTACCAGTACGGGTTCGCTGGACTCTAACACCTCGGCCTCGAAGGTATCATCCGTCACATGAACGATCTGTTCACTCACAAAAGCTCTCCAAATTCAGGTTATGGGAAATGGCGCCAGACAGTACGGGGCCGCACATGCATTCCATTCGGTGGCTGTTTTTGAGAGGTATATCTGCTCCATCGCGCGCTCGAAACCGGCGCCACCCCCTCTTCAAGCCGCTATTGAATCTGAATAAAGTAAAGTTTTCAAGTCCAAACCATACTAAATTGCTGTATCCTAGCCCGCCATGACTGACACACATCTTACGGACATCCGGTTCAGCAGCTTCAACTTTGCCAAAGAAATCATGCAAGGCATTGAGGATGCTGGCTTTTCAAACTGCACTCCCATACAGGCGGCGACCATCCCGCTGGTGCTGGCGGGGCGCGATGTCGCCGGCCAGGCCCAGACCGGCACCGGCAAGACCGCCGCCTTCCTGCTCACCACCTTCCAGCGCCTGCTCGAAAAGCCGCCCGGCCCCGGCCGCAAGGCCACCCAGCCGCGGGCCATCATGCTGGCCCCGACGCGGGAACTGGCCATCCAGATCCACAAGGACGCCCAGGTGCTGGGCAGGCACACGGGCCTGAAGCTGGGCCTGGTGTTTGGCGGCACCGGGTACGACCAGCAGCGCAAACAGCTGGAAGAAGGGGTGGACATCCTCATCGGCACCCCGGGCCGCCTGATCGATTATTTCAAGCAGAAGATCTTCGACCTGCGCGCCATCGAGGTCGTCGTCCTGGACGAGGCGGACCGCATGTTCGATCTCGGCTTCATCAAGGACATCCGCTACCTGCTGCGGCGCATGCCGCCGCCGGACAAGCGGCTCGGCCTGCTGTTCTCCGCCACCCTGTCGTTCCGGGTGACCGAACTCGCCTACGAGCACATGAACAACCCGGAGGCGGTAAAGATCGAGACCGACAAGGTCACGGCGGACAAGGTCAAGCAGACCTGCTACATGACCGCCAACGAGGAAAAGATCCCGCTGCTCATCGGCCTGCTGCGCCACATGGACCCGCACCGCACCATCGTCTTCGTCAACACCAAGCGGGAGGCCGACCGGGTCTGGGGATACCTGGAAGGCAACGGCCTGCACGCCGCCGTCCTGTCCGGCGACGTGCCCCAGAAAAAACGCATGAGCCTGCTGCGCCAGTTCCAGAGCGGCGAACTGCCGGTGATGGTGGCCACGGACGTGGCCGCCCGGGGGCTGCATATCCCCGACGTCAGCCACGTCATCAATTACGATCTGCCGGAGGATGCGGAAGACTATGTGCACCGCATCGGCCGCACCGCCCGCGCCGGCGCCAGCGGGGACGCCATCAGCTTCGCCTGCGAGCGTTACGCCTTCTCGCTGCCGGATATCGAGGACTACATCGGCCACAAGATCCCTTCCGAGCCCGTCACCGCAGAACTGCTGGCCGAAATCGATCCCGCAAGCCGCAAGCGCGCCCCGGAGCAGCGGCCGCGCCAGCCCGGCGGAAGGCCCAAGCAGGGCCGCAGGCCCAAGAACAAGGCCGAATCCGGCGACAAGCCGCCGGCCAAGAAACGGCGCAGAAGACGGCGCCCCAAACCCTCCGGCACTGAATAGACGCCATGCGCGGGGCGGGGTAATATACGCCCTCTCTGCGATCCATTCGCCCACACGAAAAAAGCGCCCGTAGCTCAGCTGGATAGAGCGCTGCCCTCCGGAGGCAGAGGTCAGGGGTTCGAATCCCTTCGGGCGCGCCATTCATGAAAAAACCCGCCTTGGGCGGGTTTTTTCATGTGGCCTGTCAGCCCTCGAAACACCGTTTTTCGGCCTTGAGGCGGCGAAGGACTTCAATGCGGTCCCCGACTGGAATAATCCGCCTGCTTTCCTGGTAGTCAAAATAGAGGCCGTATAAAACGAACCAATAGGCCTCTTTGTACTCGCTGCCAAGCCAGAGCGCCGCCCCCTGAAGGGAATCATCGAAAAACCCCGGTTTATAGCTGTATGTCTGCGGCACGAGGGAGACCATCTCCTGCTCCAGTTCCCGGCAACTGAGCGTCCGGTCCTTGTTCAAACCCTCCGGCGCCGGGAACCGGGGCCTGCGGTAGATATCCACCGAATCGAGGGCGGCCTTGGCGGAGACGAGGGCGGCCTTGACCTGGTCCAGGGCATCGGACGCTTGCTGGTTGAACTCCGAGGCCTGGGCCCCGGGCAGCACCCCGGCCAGGCAGAAAGCCGCGCCGGTCAGTAGCCGTTGGATGGATGTATTCGCCATGTCTCGGGCCCCCGCTGAAAAAACGCCTCTGCTTCATATCGGCCGGACGGCCGGAAAGTTGACTCCATTGGCCTGTGGCCGCCCGTTCAGGCTAAGATGCAGCCTTTGCATCAAGACAGAAGCCTCAACATGAAAGTCATTGTCATCCCTGTCACACCCTTTGAACAGAACTGCTCCATACTCTGCTGCGAGGAAACCGGCCGCGCCGCGGTGGTGGATCCCGGCGGGGAGATCGACCGCATCATTGCAGAGGCCCAAAAGGCCGGTGTCGAAATAGAGAAGATCCTGATCACCCACGCCCACGTGGATCACGCCGGGGGCGCGGGCGCGCTGGCGGAACGCCTGAATGTTCCCATCGAGGGGCCGCATAAAGAGGACCGGTTCTGGATCGACGGCCTGCCGGATCAGAGCGAGGCCTATGGCTTTGCCGAGAGAGCCAGGACCTTCACGCCGGAGCGCTGGCTGGAACAGGGAGACACCGTCAGGTTCGGGAATGTGGAGCTGGAGGTGCTCCATTGCCCGGGGCACACGCCGGGCCACGTGGTTTTCTATCACCCCGGCGAAAGGCTCGCCATGGTGGGGGATGTATTGTTCAGCGGCTCCATCGGGCGTACGGATTTCCCCCGCAGCGATCACGCCGCCCTGATCCGGTCCATCCGGGAGAAGCTGTGGCCCCTCGGGGATGACGTGCAGTTCATTGCCGGGCACGGGCCGGTCTCCACCTTCGGCGAAGAACGCCAGACCAACCCCTTCGTGGGGGATGCAGTTTAGCCGGGGTCCCCGGGGCCTACTGGAAATAGTAGTCGTAGCGCCTGTGCAGGTCCTTGGTGAAGGCCCAGCCCTCGTTATAGGAAAGCCCGCTGTCCTCCGGCAGGATGACCTTGATGTAGAGCCCCTTGGGATGGCGCATTTTCAGCTTGTCCAGGCGGGCGTTCAGCTCGGCGCGGTTGACCGGCTCGAAATCGGCCGCTCCGGGCCCCTTGAATTCTATCCGGTACTTGTTTTTGACCTTGTAGTACCTGATGCTGATTACGATTTTTCCCACGGGTGAGCGCGCCGGACTGACCAGCTTTTCATACTTGTCGTTCAGCCGGTCATACTCGCTTTGCAAGGCGCTGAGATCACGCCCGAGCTGATGCGCCTCAGAGCGGTATTTCAGCAGCTCCCGGGCCTGGGCGTCGTAGTCCCGCCGCAGGCCGGCCAACTCCCGCTGCACGGCCTGGTGCTGTTTCTGGGATTCGGCCAGCTGCTGCGCCACCTCCTCATGGCTCTGTTGCAGCTCTTCATATTTTTGCCTGATGGCATCATGGGCGCTTCGGGACCCGGCCAGTTCCTTGCGCAAGCGCTCGCCGTCGCGGCTCAGACGGGCCTCACTCTTGCGCAATCCGGCCAGATCCGCCGTTGCGGCCTGCAAATCCTCCCGCAGCCGCGCCGCTTCCGTACCCAGTTGCCTGGTCTGAAGCTGTAGTTCTTCGCGCTCCTGGGTCAGTGTGTGGATCTGTTCGGTCTGGCCGCTGATCTGGCTGGCCTGGCTGGCGATGGTGGCCTCCTGGCGATCGCGCTCCTCCTCCAGGCGCATGAGCTGCAGGCGCATCATGGAAATCTCGCTTTCCGCCTCGTTCAGCTTCAGGGCCAGGGTTTCCTTTTCCTCGCCGGTGGCGCGGGCGATCTCCGCCGCCACCCGCTCGGACGCCAGCGTGGACCGCAGCTGCTTCACCAGCCCGACATTCCGGATAAGGAGGGTCACCAGGGCGATCAGGAAGATCATGATAATGATGGCCATGATGCCGGTGAAAGAGGGCCAGAAGCCCCCCTGGCCCTGACTGTCCCGCCGGTTCAGGCGCAGGCTGGTAAAGGCACCCCCAAAACTCATTGCTGCCCGGACAGGCGGAAGCCGCGCTGCAACAACTCTTTGATGTCCGCCATGTCGCCGGACAGCATGTCGGCCCTGGAATCGCTGCTCTCCAGGACGCTGAGTATATGGGTTTCGATGTTCTCGAAGCTGCTCTGGGATGCCTCCATCTGCTTCACCAGGCCCTGCATGGACTTGATCAGCCCCATGAATTCATGCAGCACATTCTCCGTGCGCACCTGAAACCGCGGTAGCAGGCAGCTGGTGGTCACCTGCTCCACGCCGCTCACCAGGTTGGTCTGCACGTCGGTGAGCTGCAGATAAAAATAACCGAAATAGAGATAGCAGAGGATCGCCGTAATGGTGGTGGCCAGCGCCGTGGACATGCCATGCACCATCACCCCCAGTCCGACCGCGTCCACCGCCGATTTCAGCATGTCCGAGGCGCCGAACAAGGCGATGGAAAGGGCGACGATGGTGCCGAAGACGCCGGTGAGGATCAGGGAGCTGTTTATGAATCTGGGCAGGGTGTTACGGGTGCTCTCCGTAGCCACCAGGGTCGAGGCGAGGGCGCTGTGGTCAATGGGGACCCGGGACGCATGCAGCTTCTCCATGGTGCGGTAGCGCCGGGCGATAATGGAATCGGCGGCGACATCCGCCAGCAGATCCGGCCGGTCCTCGCGGTGATTCGCCAGCAGCCGGAAAAGCGCGGCCTCTTCCCGGTCATAGCGGATGAAGATAGCGGCCATCACGGCGACACCCAGAAAGAACAGGCCAAGGATGGCGCCATTGATGACGATACTGGCCGGGGTAAGCTGATCCCGCAAGTAGAGTTCATTGATGAAATCCCACCGCCATGCCAGCAGGCCGATACCGGCGGCCGCCAGGATGACCATCCGCAACAAGGCCCCGCGGCTCAGCCCGCGGCGCAGATGCAAGCTTTCCAATAGTGCCTCCCCTATCGAATGCGGTTCCAGACTGGAGAAAAGCTTATCACATCTAAATCACCCCCCTGTAAGGTATAATGCCGGGCATCTTTAGTGTTCCACGACGGCAATCACCAGCATGAAATATCAAACCGACGACCTGCGCATCGACAAGACCACCGAGGTCTCCTCTCCGGCCGAGGTCCACCAGGCCTTCCCGATTTCCGAAAAGGCGGCCGAAACCGTCTATCACGCCCGCCAAATCATTCACAATATGCTCCAGGACGAGGACGACCGGCTGCTGGTGGTGGTCGGGCCCTGCTCGGTACATGACCTGAAGGCCGCGCAGGATTACGCCAGGCGGCTGCAAAAGCTGTGCGAGGAGCTGAAGGACGACCTGCTGATCGTCATGCGGGTCTATTTCGAGAAACCCCGCACCACCGTGGGCTGGAAGGGCCTGATCAACGATCCGGACCTCGACGGCAGCTTCCATATCAACAAGGGTCTGCTGCTGGCGCGGGAGTTGCTGCTCTACGTGAACGACCTGGGGGTACCCGCCGGCACCGAATACCTGGACCCTATCAGCCCCCAGTACATCTCGGACCTCATCAGCTGGGGCGCCATTGGCGCGCGCACCACCGAAAGCCAGGTCCACCGGGAACTGGCCTCCGGCCTCTCCTGTCCGGTGGGGTTCAAAAACAGCACCGACGGCGCCCTGAAGGTGGCGGTGGACGCCATCCGCGCCGCCGCCCAGCCCCACCACTTCATGTCCCTGACCAAGGCCGGCCACTCGGCGATCTTCTCCACCCTGGGCAACCGGGACTGTCACCTCATCCTGCGCGGCGGCTCCCGCCCCAATTACGATACGGAGAGCGTCAACATCGCCGCCGAGGCGCTGGAGGCCGCCGGCCTCGCTCCCCACATCATGATCGACTTCAGCCACGCCAACAGCCGCAAGAACTTCGCCAAGCAGATCAGCGTCGGCCGGGACGTGGCCGGGCAGATCGCACGGGGAGACCACCGCATCTTCGGCGTCATGATCGAGAGCTTTCTGACCGAAGGGCGGCAGGACTGGGGACAGGGCAAGCCCCTGACCTATGGTCAGAGCCTCACCGACGCCTGTATCGGCTGGGACGACACCGTACCCCTGCTGCACCAACTGGCCGGGGCCGTGCGCGAGCGGCGCAAAACCTGACCCGGCCCAAGGCGCGCCTTGCAGGGAACCGGTTCCATTCCTAGAATCCATGGATGTGACAGACTTCAAATCAGGGAATGGGACTCGACTTCAGACAAACCGGCTGGATCCTTTTTTGCCTGCTTACGCTGGCCCCCCTGGCCGCGGCGCGGGACAACAGCGCGCTCCCCGGCCAACGCGCCGACTTCAAGGCCGCGGAACAGGCCCTGGCCAGGGGCGACCTGGGCCGTTATCAGAGGCTCAAATCATCGCTGCGGGATTACCCCCTCTACCCCTACCTGGAATACCGGGAGCTGCGCCGCCGCCTTCACCGCCACAAAAGCAGCCGCATCGAATCCTTCCTCACCCGCTACGCGGACACCCCCCTGGCCGGTCTGCTGCGCAACGCCTGGCTGGATCACCTGGCCAGACGGGGCCGCTGGCAAGGCTACCTGGCCTTCTACCGGCCCTCCGGCAAGACCGAGCGGCAGTGCCACTATCTTCGGGCCCTGATGGAGACCGGACGTGAACGGGAGGCCCTGCAACAGGTTGAACCCCTGTGGCTGCATGGCCGGTCCCAGCCGCGGGCCTGCGACCCCGTGTTCGCCGCCTGGCGCGAAGCGGGGCTGTTGACGGAGGAACTGGTCTGGCGGCGCATCCAGCTGGCCATGGACGCCCACCAGACCCGCCTGGCCCGTTACCTGCGCCGGTTTCTCCCCAAGGATCAACACATATGGCTCGACCGCTGGCTGCGGGTCCACCGCAAGCCCCAGCGCATCCTGAGCGCAAAGGACTTCAGCGGCCGCCACCCCTACCGCAACAGCATCCTGCTCCACGGCATCAGGCGTTTCGCCCGCAAAGACGCCACCGCCGCCCACCATGCCTGGAGGCTGCTGCAGGAGCGCCACGCCTTCACCCCGGAGCAACGACTGCAGGCCGAACGCACCCTGGCCTTCGCCCTGATCCGGGACAAGCATCCTGACACCCTGACCTACCTGGCCCGGATCCGGCCGGCCGAGGGGGACCTGGCCCTGGCGGAGGCCCGCATCCGCGCCGCCCTGCAGGCCCGCAACTGGACCAGGGCCCTGGCCTGGCTGTCCGAACTGCCCGAGGCGGAACGCATGTCCGAGGGCTGGCGCTACTGGCGGGGCCGCGCCCTGGAGGCGCTGGGCCGCGCCGGGGAGGCCGCCCGGATCTATCGCCAGCTCGCCCGCGAGCGCAGCTATTATGGCTTCCTGGCGGCGGACCGCCAGGGCAGCCCCTATCACCTGGCCAACATCCCCTTGCGGATCAACGACCCGGCGCTGAAGAAACAACTGGCGAATCTTCCCGCCATCCGGCGGGCAGAAGAGCTGCACGCCCTGGGGCGGCTGGTGGAGGCGCGCCGGGAGTGGGAGGCCATCACCCGCGACATGAATCACGAAGAACTCCGGGCGGCGGCCAAGCTGGCCCAGGGCTGGGGCTGGCACGACCGCGCCATCTTCTCCCTGGCCCGCACCGGCTACTGGGACGACCTGGACCTGCGCTTCCCCCTGGCCTACCGGAGCCAGATCGAAACCCAGGCCGGCGCCCACCGGCTGGACAGCGCCTGGATATTCGCCGTGCTGCGGCAGGAAAGCGCCTTCATCCGGGACGCCCGCTCCCACGCCGGGGCCATCGGGCTGATGCAACTGATGCCGCGCACGGCCCGGCAGCTGTCGACCAGGCTGAACGGCCGTTCCCTGCGATCGGTCAAATCCCTGCTGCTACAGCCGGACGCCAATATCGAGCTTGGCGCCCGCTATCTGCGGCGCATCCTGGACAAGCTCGACCAGCACCCGGTGCTGGCCACCGCGGCCTACAATGCCGGGCCGTACCGGGTGAAAAAATGGCTGCCGGACGAGGATGTCCCCGCCGATCTGTGGGTAGAGACCATCCCCTTCAAAGAGACCCGCAGCTATCTGCAACGGGTGTTCGCCTATACGATAATCTATGAGCAGCAGCTTGGACTGAAGCCGACACGGCTGCGCCACCGCATGCCGCCGGTGAAGGGGATAGGTAATCTGGCGATCAACCTGCCTGACCGGCAAAAATTCCAGACCGCCCAGAGATAAGGACGGCTTAAGCGGCCTTGCGCACAATCACGTCCCGGATGCCGCCCTGTTCGCAGTGCTTGATGACCAGTTGTTTCTCGCGCTGCCAGAGTGCCAACTCCACCGGGCAAACCCGGAAGTGCCTGGCCAGGGAGGCGCTTTTGACAACATCGGCGCCCTTGTCACGCCGTTTGAATCGATGCAGCAACATGTTGTATTGAGCCCAAAGCCCCATCCACAGGCCCAGCCCGGCGACGAGCAGCCCCACAATGACCGCCAACCCGACAATAACCTCGGTATCGAGCGGCCTGATAAACGGCGTCAGGAATTCGGGGGCCGAAGGGAAGAGACCGAACATGGGCATCATCAGATAGCACCAGAACAGCCACAGCAACATGGTCACCAAGCGCTGGCTGATCCTGCGCCACGGCCCCTGAAGATGACTGTTTTCAATAATCAATGGATTGATCTGGATTTGTTTTTCTTTCACAGCTTTCATACCGGCACTTCCACTTTACGAGCATCAAAGCAGACACCTTGGCGCGCCTGCGCCAGAATTATAAGCAAATTACTCGGCTTTTCTTAAGTCCCCCTTAACAAAGCGCGAACTAAAGTCCTGCCCTATCTTATTCCCCTGTCCGGGCTGACCCAGGTGGCCCGTTTGTCACGGCGCCTGAACAGGGCCTTGGGCGCGCCCACCACCGCCGTCAGCACATTGAACAGCCAGAAGGCCAGAGGATACCAGATCATCCAGTAATAATATTTTCCGATGCCTTTTTCATACTGGCTGTCGAGAAAGAGACCCACCGCGAACTGCAGCAGGCAGGTCAGGCCCAGGGCCACGCCGGGGGCGCCCGGCAACATGGACGGCACCTCCAACCCCTGCAACGGCGGCAGCACCTGCGCCGCCGGCCAGGCCAGTACCAATGCCAGGACGGTATAGGCCCAGATGACGCTGATGAAGTATTCCAGCATCAGCAGCCACATGCGGCGATGGCGCCAGCGCCAGATGCGGGGCAGGTTCTTGCAAAAGACCTCCATGCCGCCCTGGGCCCAGCGCAGGCGCTGACGCCAAAGCCCCCTGAAGGTTTCGGGCATGAGGATCCAGCAGATGGCGTTGGGCTCGAAGCGCACATCCCAGTCATGCAGCTGGAGCTTCCAGGTGATGTCGATATCCTCGGTAATGGCGTCGGCGCTCCAGTAATCCACCTCCTGCAAGGCCGATTTGCGAAAGCCCGCCAACACGCCGGAGATGGTGAAGATGGGGCCGAAGATACGCTGGGCCCGCTTGATCAGCCCCACCATGGCGGAAAACTCCCCCACCTGGATCTTGCCCAACAGGGTGGAGCGCGTGCGCACCCGGGGATTGCCGGTGACCGCGCCCACCTGGGGCCCCGACAGAAAGTGGCGCATCATCCAGGAGGTCGCATGGGGGTCCAGCAGGGTGTCGCCGTCGATACAGACGAGAAACTCATTGGGGGAGGCCAGGGCCCCCATGCGCAGGGCCATGGCCTTGCCCTGGTTGTCATCCAGGTGGACCACCCGCAGCCGGGGATAGCGCCGGCTCAGCTGATCCAGCAGTTCCCCCGTCCGGTCCGTGCTGCCGTCGTTGACGGCGATGATCTCGAAATGGGGATATTCCTGGCGGTCCAGGGCCTGGATGGTTTCCGCAATGACATCCGCCTCATTGTGACAGGGAACGACGAGGGAGACCGGCGGACAGGACGCCAGCCTGGGAGGATTCCCGTGGCCGCCGGATCCGCCTCCTTCCCATTTGGCATAGTACTGCAGGGCCCCGATCATCCACACATAGGCCATGCACAGGGGGTAGAAATAGACGAAGATCAGGGCGCCCTCGATGTAGCCGGCGATATTCAGCTCCATGGTCAGGGCGCCTGCGGTTGTGTGGCCAGGGATATGGCGGGGATGACGGCCTCCAGATCGGGATGCCCCCGGATGAAGTCTTCCGGGTAATAGCCGAAATTGGCCGCGCCGTTGCGCAGCAGCAGCCTCATGTGGCGGGCCAGGATGGCGGAATCCAGGGGCTCGGGCTTGCGCCAGTCCACGCTTTGCAGCTCGAAGACCGTTTTGTCCAGGGCGCCGGGGATGGCGGCGACCCCGGCCACCAGCCGGCGCAGCCAGCGCTCCGGATCCCCGGCGTTTTCCATGTAGGGCATGGCCATCAGGGCGGTATAGTCATAATGTCCGAGGAACACCTCCAGGGACTGGGCAAACCAGCTCTCGGCCCGGGGATCCATGACCACGGCGGCATAGAGATTGCGCGCGGTCTTGAGGTCCTGGCTGTACAGGCGGGCCCGCTCCGCCAGGGCCCGGGTCCAGGCCGCCAGGTATTCGGTCTTGCGGCGGCTCCATTGCCGGAAGCGCTGCGGATCGCTGCGGATCTCCTCCAGGCTCTCCCCCAGCCCCCAGGCCTTGTAGGCCGCCAGCGCCCAGGGGCTGGCATCCTCGTAATCGCTGAGATAGGCGTCATCATGGAATAACAGGCCGGCTATATGGGCGTTTTTGGCCAGATCCTCGTAGATATCGCCGACGAAGCGCTGCACTTCCCGATTGAAGGGCGAAAGCCGCCGGTAATCCTCCTCCCCCGCGGGACGGGGAGGCGAGGCCGTCACCCGGACCCCGGCCAGGGGATGATCCGCCGGCAGATCGTAGGCCAATACCGGCAACCAGGCATAGACCTCGACACCGACGCGGGACTTCAGCTGCCAGGAGACGCGGTTGAACAGATCGGCCCGCATGGGCAGATGGCGATTGGGAAAATACAGGCTGTCGGCATTGCCGTCGCCATCCGGATCGGCGAAGGCCTGGAGGTAGACGGTGTTGACCCCCAGCGCCTTCACCCGGTCGAGCAGGAGGCCAAGGTTGTCATTCTGGCGGACGGGATCGGGATCGTAGAGGTAGTCGAGATCCACATGGACCACCCGCACCGGCTCCGGGCCGGGCTTCACCCGGTAGTTGAGCGACCAGACGAAGTGGGCCAGATTGGCGTTGTCGCCCAGCAGGATGCGCCGGATGTTGCCCAGCCGGAGGGGCTCGTTCCTGCCGTCATCCAGGCTCATGGCGATGGGCATGCCCAGCTCCCGGGCGATGCCGACGGTCACCTGGTTGTAGGCGCCATAGGGCCAGACCATGACCCTGGGCCGCCGGCCCGTCTCGGCCTCGATCCGCCGGGCGCTGCGGGCCAGATCCCGGCGGATGCGCTCCCGGTAGGCCTCATCAGTTTCGTAGCGGCCGCTGTCCGGATCATATTCGCGGGTCACCGCGGCAGGCCTGGTGTTGCCCTGGGGATTGGCGAGCACCTCATGGTGGAGGTCATGGCTGTGGGACGCGATTTCCACCAGGCCGGAGTCCGCCATTTCCCGGACCTGGGGCCAGGTCAGGAAATACTGGCGGGGCATGGACCGGGTGCCGTAGGAGACCGGCTCACCCGCAGGCGTGTCCAGCCATTTGCCCATCACCGCCAGCACCGCCGGGTAACCGAAGAGCTTGAGCAGGGGAAACACCCGCTTGTACATGCCCAGGTAGCCGTCGTCGAAGGTGAGCAGGACGGCCTTTTCCGGCAGCCGGCGGCGGCCCTCCGCGGCAGCCAGCACATCGTCCACACCGACCACCCGGTAATCGTGGGCCCTGAGCCAGGAAAACTGGGCGGCCAGATCGGCCGTCCTCATGCTCAGGGCGCTGCCCCCCAGCCTGTAATCCTGGGGATCGCCCACATCGTGATAGGACAGGACGATCAGCTCCGCCCGCAGCGGCGCGGCCAGAAGGACCAGCAGGACGAAACAGCAGCAATGCAGGATCCTCATGCGCTCAGAACCTCGCATAGAGCCGCAGGAAAAAGCGGTCCCCGAACTCCGCCACGCCATCGTAGACGGAGCGCAGGCGGCTCAGGCCATAGCTGAAACCCAGCCGGTCGCTCAGATCCCAGTGGTGCTCGTAGGACAGCGACCAGATGGTGTCGGTGCCGAAACCCCGCTGGCGGTTGCGGCCGGCGCCGACCACCAGCCGCTGGCGGAAGCTTTTTTCATAGTGGCGATAGGTGAGCCATTCGTTGACCAGGGCGATCTCGGCGGAGCTGTCCCGGGAGGGGTTGAAATAGGGCGCGTCGGCCCGGCTGTTGCGCTGCCGGTAGAGATAGAGGGTGGCGTCCAGCTTGTAGCGGGGGGAGCCGAACAGCCGCTGGCGGCCATGAACCGAGAGGGTGCGGCGCCGGTTGCCGTCGCTGAAATCCAGGTACTGGAGCCTGAGCCCCAAGGTGCGGCCCTCGTCAAAGCGGTGCTCCACCCCCAGACTGGCCGACCAGCCGTGGATATTCTCGCCATGGGCCTGCAGGGGAACATCGTCGGAGCGGCTGTCGAGCCCGGCCTGGAGGCGCCAGAAGTCATCCGCGGACCAGGCCAGTTGCACGGCCAGGCCGGGATCGCCGTTGGAGCCGTCGTCCAGCTCCCCCCGCAGCTCCAGATCCCGGGCGCGGTAATGCAGGCCCAGGCCCAGGCGGTCGTAGTGGACGCTTTTGTCCGGATAGGTCGCCTCGGCGTAGTAGCCATGGACGAAGGGGCGCAGGGCCGGGGTCCAGGGGGCGCCGTAGAGATAGGCCTCGTAGCCGAGGTCGTCGCTGCCTTCGGCGCTGCCGGTGCTGGAGCCCCCCAGGGCCTGGACCCACAGCTCCCGCATCTGGCGGGTCCGGCGGCGGCGCTCCAGCCTCCTGACTTCCACGTTCTCGCCGAACTCCTCCACCAGGGGGGCCAGGGCGGCGTCGGCCGCCGCCAGATCCCCGGTCATGGCCAGGGCCTCCACCCGCCCGGCCCGGGCCCCCAGGTGATCCGGTTCGAGGGTCAGCACGCTGAGAAACTCATCCAGGGCCAGCCGGGGCCAGCCCCTCCAGATATAGATCTGCCCCAGCTCCTTGCGCACATCGGTATTGGTGGGGGCCTGTCCGGCGAGGGCGGTGAGGCGCCGCTGGGCCTCCTCCAGGTCATCGGCGAAGGCCCGTCCCAGGGCGGCGGCGATATCGGCCTGCAGCCGGTCCGGATTCCATTCCCGCCGGCTGGCTCCGGGGGGCCGGATCCATTCGGGCTGGCTGGCGGCGAGGCGGTCGATATGGGCCAGGGCGGCATCCAGGTCCCCGCTGTCCGCATAGGCGTAGAACAGGGACATGCCGATGTCGATGTCGTCCGGCTGCCGGGCGAAGGCGGCCTCCAGCAGCGGCACGGCGGCCCCGGCCCGATGCAGATAGAGATAGGCGTCCCCGGCGGCCGCCAGGGCATAGCCCGGGATGTCGACGCCCTCCGACTCGAGGGCCTTGTGAATGGCGACCGCCTCCTCCATGCGGTACCGGTCCCGGTAGGCCACCATGAGATCGAGCCGGGTCCGGACCGCAGCGGGCGATGTCTTGTCGGGGTATGCGCCGAGCTGTCGGCGCAGCAGCTCAATGGCCTTGTCCGTGTCCCGGTAGCGCTCATGGGGATCGGCGGTATAGAGGCGGCCCCAGCGTATGGTCATGGCGGCCAGGTCCCCCTCGATGGCCCGGCGGTCGGCTGCGGTCAGGACATCCGGGTCCCGCTGCGCCATCTCGGACGCCAGGTGAGGCATGCCCAAACGGAGGGCGGCCAGTATCCGTCCGCGCCTGGCGCCACCATGGCCGGGCTGCAGCTCCAGAATGCGGTCGTAGGCGCTCAGGGCGGCGGTGAAATCATGCCTTGTCTCATGGATGTACGCGAGGGCCTCCAGCGCCGGCAGCGGCGCCGGCGCGGGTTCGAGCAACGGCTGCAACGCCTCCAGCGCCGCCTCCTGATCCCCCTTGTCCGCCAGCGCCAGGGCCAGCCCCAGTATGCTTTGCCGGCGCCCAGGCTGTTTTTTCAGGGCGCTGCGGTAGATCCGGATCGCCGTATCGTATTGCCTTCGATTGCGGGCGGATTTTCCGATGGCATCGGTTACGTATGCGGGGGCGTCGTCGATGTCGATGGCGGGCAGTTGCTCCAGCACCTGCTCATCACGGCCGGCCCAACCCAAGACCGTAATATAGTCGTAGAGAAACCGGAGCTCTCCCGGAAACTCCTTCGCCAGCACCCCCAGGCGCCGGATGGCCCGGTCATAATCGCCCCCACGGGCCAGCTCGATGAGTTGTTTGTATTCGGCCTCCGTGACCGGTTGGGATGGGCTGGCGTGAGCCCGGTTGCAACCTGGACAGTCGTAATCCAGCATCAAGACCCGCGGCAACCGCGGGCCGGCCAACGGCTGATCACACAGCAGCGCCGTTACGACAAGGATGAAAGAATACTGTAGCTGATTGAAGCGCCCCATTTCGCCAATGATGCAAACCCATAAAACATGCCGCCTGATATAAACCAGCCAATATTTCCACCTTGACCGTCCCCTGCCAACCATACCAGCAATGCTGAAAAACATCTTGCCCACATGACGCAGACACCGGCCTGCGCATATCGAATGTCTTATAATTCATGATTCTTAAGCCGGGATTAAGGCTCGGTGCCTATCCTGGATTCCGGGCGCATATTCAACAGGTTATCCGGAGCGGGATCAATGCGGTTATTACTGGTCGAAGACGACCCCCTCCTGGGGGATGGCATCCGCATGGGCCTGGAGCAGTCGGGCTTCACCGTCGACTGGGTAAGGGACGGCGTAAGCGCCGGACACGCCATCACCTCGGATGACTTCGATCTCATGCTGCTGGATCTCGGCCTTCCCCGGCAGGATGGCCTGACCCTGCTGAAAAAGCTGCGCAAGGCCGGAAAGGAGCTGCCGGTGCTGGTGGTCACCGCCAGGGACGCGGTGGAAGACAGGGTAACCGGCCTGGATTGCGGCGCCGACGACTATGTCGTCAAGCCCTTCGACCTGGACGAACTGGCGGCCCGGGTGCGCGCCATAACGCGGCGCCGCAGCGGCCGCGCCACCCCCCTGTTGAGGCACGGCGACATCATCCTGAACCCGGCGGCCCGCTCCGTCACCCGAAACGGCGACCCCGTTCCCTGCACCACCCACGAATTCGCCATCCTGGAGGCCCTGCTGACCCAGGCCGGCCGCGTCCTGACCCGTGAGCGGCTGGAGGATGTGGTGTACGGCTGGGCCGAAAGCGTCGAAAGCAACACCATAGAGGTCCACATCCATCACCTGCGCAAAAAGCTCGGAAAAGACCTCATCCAGACGGTCCGGGGGGTCGGCTACATCATTCCAAAATCCGGAGCCCGCCATGGCGGCTGACAGGCAACCGTCCATTCGGCGCCGGCTGCTGGTCGTGCTGATGCTGGTCATTGCCGCCACTTGGCTGGGGGTCGGCATAAAGGTCAACTTCGACGCCCACCACGAAGTGGAGGAGGTCTACGACGCAAACCTGGCCCAGACGGCCCGGATGCTGGTCGGCCTGATGATTCACGAAATCAAGGAGCGCCAAAGCAATCCCATCGGCAACATCAACATGGACGCCATGATCGAGCATCCTTATGAAACCAAAATCGCCATGCGGGTGCGCTATCCCAGTGGCACCGAGGCCCTCCGCTCATCCGGCGCCCCCGATTTCCCGGACGACGCCCCCCACGGCTTTCACAGCCTGAACCTGAATGGGCAGACCTGGCGCGTCTTCAGCCTGCTGGACAAGGATACCGGCCTTTGGGTGCAGACCGGCCAGAGGCTGGAAGTACGGCAGGAACTGGTGGACCATATCGTATACCGGAGCCTGGCCTCCCTGCTGGTGGGGCTGCCGGTTTTCGCCCTGGTGATCTGGTGGAGCGTGGGACGCGGGCTCCGCCCCCTGGAACGGCTGGGCGGCAAGGTCGAGGCGATGGACCCGGAGGCCCTGCACCCGGTGGACGACAGAGGGGCCCCTGAAGAGGTGCACATCCTGGTCATTTCGCTGAACAGGCTGTTTGCCCGCCTGCGGCAAACCCTGGAAAAGGAGCGCCACTTCACCGCTGACGCCGCCCACGAACTGCGCACCCCCCTGGCGGCGATCAAGACCCAGGCCCAGGTGGCGCAGCGGGCGACGGACGACGCCCAGCGCAAAAAGGCGCTGGCCAGCATCATCGATGGCGTGGACCGCGCAACCCACCTGGCCGGGCAACTGCTGACCCTGGCCAGGGCCGACGCCGCCTATACCGAACAGAAGCTCAACCAGACCGTCGATCTTTACCCCATCGCAAAGGAAACCCTGGCCGCCGTGGCGTCGGATGCCATGGCGCGCAACATTGAAGTCAGCCTGGAGTCCGGGGAACCGGGCTATCCCCTGACCGGCGATGCCGCAATGCTGGGCATCATGCTGCGCAACCTGGTGGACAACGCCCTGAAGTACTCTCCGGACGGCGGCCGCCTGAAGGTGCGGCTGGCCCGCACCAGCTCCGCCATCGAACTCAGCGTCACAGACAGCGGGCCTGGAATACCGGAAGAGAAAATGGCCGAACTGTTCCAGCGGTTCAAAAGGGGAAACAACTCCACCATGGGGGCCGGGCTGGGCCTGTCCATCGTAAAGCGCATCTGCGACATCCACCACGCGGACATAGGGATGTCCCGCGCCGGCAGCGGCGGCGGCCTGAAAGTCAGCATAAAATTCCCCGCCTGACGCCACAGCCTGGCTGCATGGAATGCGGATCCATGCAAAAATCCTCACTTTCAGACCGGCGCCGGACCAGACCACCATGAATTACGACCTCGTGCTTTCTGAACTGCGGCAGGCATCGCCCTTCGATCTCTTCCGCCTCCAGGCCGCCATCGGCAAGCTGCTGGATGACCCCGGCCGATTGACCGCCATCAAGCACCGGCTCCGCCCCGGCATGGAGCTCACCTACTTCAGCACACAGGAAAACCGCCTGATCCCCGCCAGGCTGTTGGAAATCCGCAAAACCCGCGTCGCGGTCCAGGACCTGGAATCCGGCAAGCGCTGGACCATTCCCCTCTACATGATCAACCTGGAAAACGTGGATGCCGACCTCACCCCACAGCGCAACAAGGCGGACAGGCTGACGCTCCGGATCAACGACAGGGTCGGATTCAAGGGACGGGATGGCCGGGAGATCTTCGGCCACGTCATCAAGCTCAACCCGAAACGGGCCAGGATAAAGGCCGGAGACACAATCTGGAACGTCCCCTACAGCCTGCTGTTTACCGTAATCGACGGCGAGCAGGGTGAGGACCTGCTGATCCCGGCGGGCCCCGGTCACGGCATCCCGCTGGAACCCTGAACAGGGCAAACGCACGAAATTTAGGCTGCCATCAATAGTTTAGCCAGATAGCCTTCATCCCAGCCTGCTTTTAATCGTTTGTTCTTTATACCGAGCTTCACGCTTTTGTCTTTTTTAAGCAAATTCAGCGCAACATGCCGCATTA
>DRKS01000022.1 GCA_011051655.1 Sedimenticola sp. | reverse complement strand
GGTGCTGGCGACGCTGTTTTTCGCCAACAGCATCCTGCTGTCGTCGCCACTGGTGCTGGACCGCAGCGAGGCCGGCGCCAGCGTGACGGAGAAGATCGAGGCGCCGGCTCCCGCGCCGGCCCCGGTCGAGGCCCCAGCCGCCGAGGTGCCGGCACCCGGCGACCTGCCCGACCTGCCGGCCGCCCCGGCCGCCAGCGAGCCCGCCGACGGCAAGGCCGACAACGACCTGCCGCAGTAAACCCTTTTATGCCGACGTGGTGGAATTGGTAGACACGCTGTCTTGAGGGGGCAGTGGCGAAAGCCGTGCCGGTTCGACTCCGGCCGTCGGCACCATTTCAGTATCCGGGCATGTCCGGACACGTTTTTCAGAACCCGCCTAAGCGCGGGTTTTTCTTTGACTTCTCGTCCAATCTTGTCCTAAATTGTCCGTGGACATCCGGCCTCCAAATGGGGTAGTTTTGGGGGTAACTCAATGTGGTTCCCATGAGTTACCCCAATTTGGTTCCCTCAGTTACCCCAAGGAGGCGCCCCCATGGCCCTCACAGACACGAGAATCCGCAATGCCAAGCCCCGGGACCGGGCCTACAAGCTCTACGACGAGCGGGGCCTGTTCCTGCTGGTCCAGAAAACCGGCGGGAAGTGGTGGCGCCTCAAGTACCGGTTCGCGGGGAAGGAGAAGACCATTTCGCTGGGCGTCTACCCCGATGTGGGGCTCCAGGAGGCCCGCAGGCGGCGTGACGAGGCCCGGAGGCTGATCTCCGCGGATACCGACCCCGCGGCCGAGCGGCGGCAGGAGAAACGGCGACAGAAGGCCCTGGCGGCCAATTCCTTCGAGGCCGTGGCCCGGGAATGGCATCGCCACCAGAAGGGCCGGTGGAGCAAGGGCCATGCGGCCGGGGTGATTGCCTCCCTGGAGAAGGACATTTTCCCCGCTCTGGGACGCCGGCCAGTGGTGGAGATCGCACCCTGGGAGATTCTGGAGGTGATCCGGGCGGTTGAGCGCCGGGGAGTGGTGGAACTGCCCTCCAAGCTCCTCCAGCGGTGCAGCGCCGTCTTCCGCTACGCCATCCAGACCGGCATTGCCGACACCAACCCGGCTGCGGAACTGCGTGGCGCCCTGAACACCCACGAGGTGAAACATCGTGCTGCCCTCAAGCGGGATGAACTGCCGGAGTTCCTGGAGAAGCTGGACGCCTACGACGGCCACGTCCTAACCCGGCTGGGCCTGCTGATGATCGTGCACACCTTCGTCCGGTCCCTGGAGCTTCGGGGCGCCCGATGGGACGAGTTCGACTTGGAGGCGCGGCTCTGGCGGATTCCGGGTGAGCGCATGAAGACGGGCAAGGAGCATCTGGTGCCCCTCTCCGACCAGGTGCTGGAGATCCTGGAGCAGATCCGCCCGATCAGCGGGAACGGTGAATTGGTCTTCCCGATGCAGCACAAGCCGCGGAAGATCATGTCGGAGAACACGTTGCTGTTCGCCTTGTACAGGCTGGGCTACCACGGCCGGGCCACGGTCCACGGGTTCCGGGCCACGGCATCCACTATTCTGAACGAAAGCGGCTTTGCCCCCGACCCCATCGAGCGTCAACTGGCCCACGTCGAGAAGAACAAGGTCCGCGCCGCCTACCACCGGTCGGAATACCTGGAAGAGCGCCGGCGCATGATGCAGTGGTGGAGTGATTTCCTCGACACCCAGCGGGAAGGCGGGAACGTGGTCGCTGGTAAGTTCGGTGTCCAGTAATGGTGAAGCGGGCAACCCAATACCCATCCTGGGCACCTGAAGAATTGTGCACCTACCATCAGGAGTGCCTGGAAAACGGATCGGAATACGACGAGTTGGAGACGTTCCAGATCCTTGAGCGGATGATATTCGACGAGCGGATGGAATGGGTTTGGATCGAGCTGAAGGAATTTGCCGAAAAGAACGGAATCCAGGGCTACGCCATTGATATATATCTTACCGCGACGAATACCCAAGGCCTATACGGGGCGGAACGACTCACTCAGGCAGAATTGCGAAAGGTTGTGGAGAAGATAGAAAAGCTGTCCACCAAACTCGCTGACTTGGTGGAACAGATCATGCCTATTTGCCTGATTGACGGCGTAGACCCGCCGAAGCTTGTATCACCAGTTGTCCGGGAATTAGGAGCACAGGCTCGGGAGGTTCTTGAACGTCCACGCCTGCTTTCAAAAGTCCAGGTTAAGAACCAGAGACAACAGGTGTTGGTCAGGAGTTTGTATCGGATGTTCCGGGAACGATTTGGCCGGCCATTTCTCCGATTGATTGCAGAGATCCATGATGTTGTGCTACAAGTTGCCGATGATGAAATGCTGGACGAACGGGCAGTCTCAGACATCGTAAGGGGCTTGCCGTAATCTGTAGATTTTCAGGAAAAATTTCAGGAATCTACAAAGACATCTTCCAACACCTGCCCGACTATAGCTCTCGTACCATCCAGCGAGGGCTATTAAGTGAACGAAAACTCGACCCCCTGCACACTCCCTGATACGGGGTTCCTGCGAATTCATCAGGTCCTACGGTTTATTCCGGTCGGTAAATCAACCTGGTGGCTTGGCGTTCGTTCTGGCCGCTATCCCGCGCCGATTAAACTCGGGCCACGCACCACTGTCTGGCGTGCTGAGGACATCCGCGAGCTGATTGAGCGGATTTCCCGAGACAGGGCCGCCTAATGCACCCCCGCCCCATTTCTTGCCACCTGCGCCGGGCGATGGCCGCCGCCTGGCTGATCGGTTGTCAGCCTGACCTAGCTGGTCGCCGGCGGATGGTGCGGGCCTGGTCGCGGCACCTGCAACGGTACCTCGCGACATGAACAGCGACATCCGCGTGTCCACCACCTTCCCCAACCACCCCAAGGTGGTCAAGCTGCAGCGTCGCCTTGGCCCGCAGGGTCCGCTGTCGCTGATCTATTTGTGGCTGTTCGTTGCCCAGAACAAGCCCGATGGGCGGTTGTCTGGAATGGATGCAGAAGACATCGAAATAGCAGCCAAATGGGATGGGAAAGACGGGGAGTTTGTATCCGCGTTGGTATCGCTCCGTTTCATTGAGAAGGAAGGAAATGTGTTCATCCTCCACGGCTGGGAGGAACATAACGCCTATGCCTCCGCCGCTAAGATGCGGAAAGAAAAGGCAAAAAAGGCCGCTGAGGCGCGCTGGAGAAAAAGGCTTGGTGAATGCTCCGAGCATGCTGAAGCATTGCCGCAAGCATCGGCGAGCACTGCCCCTACTCCTTCTCCTACTCCTTCTCCAAAAGAACATACCCCCCATAACCCCCCAGAGGGGGGATCGGGCAAGAAAAAGGCTGCCGTCGGCATTCAGACATTCCTGCAGCAGTGTGCCGAGAGTGGGGAGAAGCCCATTCCTCCGGAAGACAAGGTTTTCGAGTACGCAGCCAGCGTCGGTATTCCACATGAGTGGTTACACCTCTGCTGGAGAGAGTTCGTCCAGAGAAATATCGACTCAGGGAAGCGGTACAAGGATTGGCGGCGGGTTTTCCGTAATTGCGTGCGTGGCAACTGGTACAAGCTCTGGTGGGCCAAGCCAGATGGAGAAATGGGCCTGACCACCCAGGGCGCCCTGGCCCGCAAAAAGCACAGGGAGTCCGCGGCATGATCGGTGATGCACTCCACTCCATCCAGGCCGAGCAGTCCGTCCTCGGCGGCCTCCTGCTGGACAACTGCGCCTGGGATGACATTGCCGATTTGCTGAGCGAGGCCGACTTCTTCCGCCGGGACCACCGCCTGATCTTCCAGGCCATCGGCACGCTCATCGATCGTGGCGACCCCTGCGACGTGGTGACCCTGGCGGAATGGTTAGAGAGCCAGCAGCAGGCCGAGGAAGCCGGCGGCCTGGCCTACGTGGGCACGCTGGCCAAGGACACCCCCAGCGCCGCCAATATTCGCGCATATGCCCAGATCGTACGTGACAAGGCCGTCGAGCGGCGCCTGTTCGAGACGGCCGGCAGACTCGGAGAGATTGCCAGAGGGCCGGGCGACACGGCGGACAAGCTGGACCAGGCCCAGGCGATGACGACCGCCTTGATCGAGCAGGGGCAGCGCAAAGGGTCGGGCCTACAGGCCGCCAGAGCCATCCTCCCGCGGCTGATCGACGCCCTGGACGAGCGCCTGGCCCGTGGTGGCGCCATTCTCGGCCTTTCGACCGGGTGGCCGGCGCTGGACAAGTTGACCGCCGGGCTTCACCCCGGTGACCTGGTCGTGGTTGCCGGCCGGCCCTCGATGGGCAAAACCACCTTCGCCATGAACATCGCCGAGCACGCGGCCCTCAAGGACAAGATCCCGGTGGCTGTGTTCAGCCTGGAGATGACGGCCGACCAGCTCCTTGAGCGCCAGACCGCCGCCATTGCACGGATCGGTTTCCAGCACCTGCGCCGGGCCGACCTCGACGATTCGCAATGGTCCGCAGTCACCCGTGCCACGTCCCGGCTGGCAGAGGCACCGCTATTCATCGACGACACTGCCGACCTGACCGTCACCGACCTTCGCGCCCGAGCACGCCGGCTCCGGCGAGAACATGGTCTTGGGCTGGTTGTTGTTGACTACCTCCAGCTCATGCGCGGCCAAGGCGACAACCGTACCCTGGAGATCACGCGCATCAGCCAGGGCCTCAAGGCGCTGGCCAAGGAGCTAAGCGTGCCGGTCATCGCCCTGTCGCAGCTCAACCGCAGCCTGGAGCAGCGCACCGACCGGAGGCCACGCATGTCCGACCTGCGCGAGTCCGGCGCTATCGAGCAGGACGCCGACCTGATTTTGTTCATCTACCGCGACGAGGTTTACGACGAGGACAGCCCGCGCAGGGGCATTGCCGAGATCATCATCGGCAAGCAGCGGAACGGCCCGACCGGCACCGTGCACCTGGCCTTCCTCGGCGAGTTCCTGCGGTTTGAGAATTTGGCCGGCCCCGTTCCTGATGTGGCACCGGCGAAGGAGCAGTGGCGAGGCGGATTCGACTACTCGGAGGTGGGGACATGATTCACATCGACCAGCTTCCGGAGTACGTCGCACGCATTACAGCCGGCTGCCCCTGCGACACCTGCGACCTGCGCCAGGACTGTGCCAAGACCGGGAGGGAATGCAGAGAGTTTCGGCAATACGTTTCAGGGAAAACAACCGTCAATGGCAAACGAGAAGGTACACACGATGCGAGAGATTGAGATTCGTCAGGCGGCTATGGATGACCTGGCCGCACTGGACACCATTACCCAGCAGGTACGCCAGCGCGAGAGCGAGACTGAGCGGGAGCTGGCCTTGCTCCAGCAGCAGTACCCCGGCCTGCTCCTGGACGAGGTATTGGGGCGCACTGGCACCGAGCGGAAGCGGGAGGCCCGGACCCGGATTGCTGAGTTGGAGGCCGACCTGCAGGATCTCCCGACCATCTACACCCAGTTGGAGGCTGAGCGCCTACGCATCCAGAGGCGGCTGCGAGAGGCCGACCGCCTGGCGAAACTGAGGGAGCGGTACACGGCCGCCAAGGAGGCCTTGCTGCAGGAGTATGGGATTGGGCCGGCGGATGAGCTGCGCAGCCTGGCTCGGGCTCTTGGCGCTGAGGCGGATGCCGAAGCCTTCTTGGCGAGCCTGACACCGGACACGGCGGCATGATGGATCTGAACAGCACAGCGGAGCACCTGCAGCTTGCCGAGCGGTACGAGCTGCTGAAGCTCGACCTGCTGGAGGGCGCCAGGTACGGCCGGCCGGTCTGCCCACTGCTTGCGGGAGATCTGGCTACGGTGGCGGAGCAGTTGGGGTTGGAGTACGAGGCACAGGAGTTTTTGGACGGGCTACAGCAGAAGCCGGCTGAACCAGAGCCGGGGACGTTGAAGATTCGGGGCGTGGTCGTATGACACCAGAGGCGCTCCGTGAGATGGGAATTCAAGTCTCCGACGAGGCCTGGGAACGCGCCCGGGCCGACTGGCAGCGGTTCAAGCGATGCCTGATGGATGACGGACTGCTTTTCTTCCCCGGCACACAGGTAAGGCGGCAGGCCGGGGCGAACGATGGTAATCACGGCGAGCAAGGGGGTCGGTGAAAAATGGGAATGGGATACGGCTTTGGACAGATGGTACAGGGCGCCTCGCAGGGGCTGGACGACATTGAGCAGCGCCGGCAGGAGACGGAGGATCGGCAGTATACCCTGAAGCGCCGCCAACAGGCGGACATGCAATTTGAGCAGGGTCAGGAGGACCGGGAATACCGGCTCCAGCGGCAGCAGGTCACTGATCAACGACAGGACGAGCAGTATCGAATCGCCAAGGAACAGCGGGACTTCGTGCAACGATTTGACTCCGCCATGCGGCGATATGCCTTCACCAACGGAGCCGACTATTCCGGGCTGGTGGACCTCTACAACAACTCGTTCCCGGACGGCTATACGATCAACGCCAGGCGTGATCGGAAGGGCCAGTACTCCGTCGAGTTCCTCGACAGGGATGGCAGGTTGGTGGGGAAGAAGGATGGTCTGACCTTCGATCAGTTCGGCGAATTGGCTATGTCCATGCGCGACCCGCAGAAGTGGCTGGAGGCCAAGCAGAAGGCGAAAGAGAAGACGGGTGACCGTGACTTCGAGTTGCGCAAGCTGCGCGAGGAATACCGCCTGAAAGGCCGCCTAGAAGCGGTCAAGAAGGGCCTCGACGGTGGCGGCATCGGTCTCGGTAGCGCCGCCAGCAAGGAAATGCGCCAGATCGTCGGTCAGGGCCTCACAACGCTGCGCAGCACCTACGGCGGCCGGCTGGATGGAGGCATGTGGTTCCCCGATGAGGCGAACAAGGATGAGGCGAGCATTGCCTACGCCCTCATGGAGCAGCGCATCCGCCAGGGTGAGCAGAACGGACAAGCCGCGGCGTTGGCAGCCAGATTGGAGGCCAGGAGCGTTGTCCAGGCGGCAGACGAGCAGCTGCGTCGGGAGGGCTTCGATCCCGCCGAACTGGACGATGCCGGCGAGGCCCGGCGCTCAGAGCTGATCCTGTCCTTCGGTTCCCAGCTGCTCCAGGGTGGCCAAGCGCCGGGAGCCGGAACGAAAACCGGAAAGCCCAGGGCCTCTAGCAGGCGCAAAGCGCCAACCTGGAACGAGTTCCTGGCAACAGCGATGGAGTATGGCAGGCGGGATGGCGTGCCGGATAAGGAAATCCGAACGAAGGCACGGGCGCTCTACGAGAAGAAATTCGGGAGTACGGAGGAACCGAGCCAGGAGTTCATCAACTGGCTCAAGGACCACGACACGCCTGAAAACCGTGCCTCGTTCGACAAGCGGTTCGGTAAGGGCGCTGCGGAAAAGGTGCTTGGCAAGGGATTCTCTCTGGTCCGGAAGGCCGGGGCCGCCGTCAAGAATGTGGTGGATGACGTTACATCCGACGACGAGGAAGCATCCCCTGAACCGCTGATGTACAACGGCAAGCCGCTCATCGATCCAGACGAGCGCCAGACGGGGCTCAGCAAGCGAATCGACGATATGATCGCTGCCTTCAAGTCCCAGAACGCTGAGAAGGCGAAGAAATACAGGGCCGGCCAGGAAAAGGTCTACAACGCCGCCCTGCGGCGGATCAGACGGCGCCTGAAGAAGGGGTACGTGCCGACGAATACGACCGACATCATGCTGGCCCTGAGCAGTGAAAGAGTCACCAAGCAGGAAAAACTATTGCTTGGGAAACTGCTCAAGCGGAATTGGGAGTGATGGGGGTGTGATGTGATCATGACCACCCACCGAGAGGCACTATCGCCCGGCTGCTGAACTTGGTCAGGACGCGCAGAGCGGCCGGAAATGCGGCCAGAATGGCCACTTCCTCAAGCGTTTGTGGCGGTTAATGGGTTCCAGCCGGATTGACCAGAAAACGGCTCAGGCGGCTCCTGATGTGGTCTGACGGAATGAGGTGCCGAAACGAGATACGGGCGTGACAAAACGTAACACCACCCGTTGAGAAGGTAAGCAGATGGCGGTAAAGAAGAAAACGGCGAAGCAAAACAAGGCACGGGGCTCATCGAGGGCTGCCCAGAATCGGAAGATTCGGCGCGAGGCACTGCGTGAGGAATTGAAGGCTCGGGAGTACATCCGCCAGCTGCTCCAAATTGAGCGGCGCCTAGATCCAGCGGCAAAGGATGCGTATCTGCAGGATGACGTGCCCAGGGTCAAGGAGAGGGCCGGAATCCTTTTCCGGCTGCTCGACAAGTGCCTGCCCAGCCTGCGCCCCGTCGATCTGCCCTTGCCGGCCGGCTTGGCGATTCCCGATGGGGACTCCACAGCCGCCCAGACGGCGGCTATCGTCCAGCTCATGGCCCAGGGGCAGATACCCCCGAGCACGGCTGTCACGCTGATACAGGCCGTCTCCGGCCACCTGCAGGCGGTGACTGCCGAGGGGTATGAACGGAGGATTGCCGCCCTGGAGGCGAAGCTGGAGGCCCTGAACCATGCGTAACCTGGATGCCCGATTGAAGCGGATGGAAAAGGCCCTTGGGGTCGGCCAGGCTGGCGACAAACACCTCGTGGTGGTCTACCCCAAGCCTGAAGAGAAACCGGAAAAAGCCCTGAAGCGGGAATGCCGGCGGCGGAAGATCAAGCTCGCGGACGTGGGGCATGTGATCTACCTCGGCGATGCCCTGGAAGAGGGCGACTGCCGGAACCACAACGGCTTGCGCACCCTGCAGGGGTATCCCGAGTTCATCTCCGAAGTGAAGCAGGCGCTCAAGGCCATCGATGGGCAGACGCTGGGGCCGACCGGCGTGAACACTTGACCGCGGCCTGGCTGTGGTCTAGTTTCCCGTCGTCACGGCCCGAGTCTATGGCCTGGCAGTTTCTTCACCCAAACCGGAGGGCAGGGCCGCAAACACCATAACCACTGAAGTCCTACATTCATTGTCGGAAATCGAGCGCACCCATGATGTGCGCATCCTCTACGCCGCAGAAGCTGGAAGTCGGGCATGGGGTTTCGAGTCTCCGGACAGCGATTACGATGTTCGCTTCATCTATGTCCACCCCAGGGACTGGTACCTCTCTATCCGGGAGCAGCGCGACGTCATTGAGCAGCCTCTTACCGGCCTTCTGGATGTAAGTGGCTGGGACCTGCGCAAGGCGCTGCGGTTGTTTGGCAGTTCAAACCCAGCTCTCTACGAATGGCTTTTCTCGCCCGTCGTTTACACCGAATCAGGCAACCTAGCCAAGGAACTGCGCATCCTGGCGACTTCAAGCTACTCTCATCGTGCGCTCGCCTGGCATTATTTCAGGATGGCTCAGAAGAACTACGGCCGTTACATCCGTGGTCGTGAAAGTGCACGGCTGAAGAAATATCTTTATGTGGTCCGCCCACTGGTTATGGTTCACTGGATGATTGAGCACCGGGCGCTGCCGCCAATCCGCCTGGAAACGGCTTTGGGTGGCCTGAACCTGCCAACCCCGTTCAGGGCGGCACTCGACAGTTTGCTTGAATCGAAACGGCGTACCCCTGAACTTGGTGAAGGGCCGCGTCTGCCCGAATTGGATCGGTGGATTGAGGAATCGCTACGGTTATCGGAGCAGTTTTGCGCCAACGCACCCGATGAACGTCCTTCGACTGATGATTTGGATGGAATCTACAGGGCCTTGGTATTTCACGGTTGTGCGAGCGTGTGCCCTGCTGGTTGACAGCATCGCCGTTTGAGCTATCCTGTGGACCACAGGGCTCTCAACCCTCCAAAAGGCGGACACCGCACCCGTCAGACTCGCGGTATTTTTTTGCCTGTTTATCAGGCCGCACCGATCAATGGTCGGGTGTCGGCGGGAATACAAGACCGGTTCGTCCGGAAATACCGTTGGCCGTTCCTTTTGGCGGTTGAGAGCACCTGGCCACCCTTCTGGTGGCTTATTCTTAACTCTCGAATAGCGAAAGGAGACCTACCATGACCGACGACATTCATTCCAACGCCGAAAGCGTCAGTGAAGCCACCCCCATCGAGACCCTCTGTGAGCAGATCGGAGAGCAACGCATCATGCTCTTCAAGGCAACGGGTGTTCTGGAGATTATGGCCAAGTCTCACGACATGGACTCCGAGCACCTGGAGGATGCCGCTGCCGTTGTTGCCAAGCTCATCGGCGAGATCAACGACGCCCTCGACCACATCGAGACCGACCTGCGGGCCGCATGCTGAGGGAGGGCGCATCCATGAACGAGAATATCGATCTCCGCCCCCGCAGCATCTCCGACGCCCTGATGCAGTGCCGCGACCTGCAGGAACACCTGGAAGGCTACAGCCTGAACAAGGAGTCGTTGCCTGCGGACCTGGCCAAGCGCATGAGCATCCTTGCCGGCTGGCTGGACCCGGAGGGCATGGCGCAGAACCTCGCCGCTGCCCTCCGTACCCTGTGGTGTGCCGTGAAGTCGGGCGAGCTGGCGCACGAGGACCAAGTGAACGCCCTGTGGCTTATGTCTGAATGGGCCGAAACCACCGCCGATGCCGTCTATGCCCGGCAGGAACTGGAGAACCGCCTGCACCACGACGAACAGGTCCGGGCCAAGCAGAAGAAGGCGCCGAGGAAAAGGACATGATGGGGCCGACGGAAGCCGCCTTGGTGCGCCTGTCCGTCGATCTGACGCCGGCCGAGGCCTGGGAGCTTTCGCAGTTCCTCAAGCGGGCCGGATTCAGCACCTACCTGGATTGTGCCGTTGACCGGGACGAGGCGTACCGGATGCTGCACACCGGCGAGAAGGTGCGGGAGGCGCTGGCTGAGGTTGGATACGACCTGAGGTAAGCTTAACATGAGCACATTTACACGGAAGCATATTGCATACCACGAAGCAGGTCATGCTGCCGCCAACCTGTTATTGGATCACAATCCGAGTATCGCCACGATAGCGCCAAGGGGTGACACCCTTGGCCGAGTTGAACAACTAGACGGGGATATGTTCAGCGTGGAAGGCGTCACAAACTTGATTGTTGCGTTGTATGCCGGTGCAGAGGCGCAGAAGTTGTATGAACCAAAGGTTGATCTCCTGACCGTGGCACTCGGAGCGCATAGCGATGACGAGGAGGCAGATGAATACCTGCGATTACTTGACTGTGACGAGGCATCCTTGCACGCACATGCTAGCGAACTGCTGCAGGCCAACTGGTCACTGGTCGAACGGATCGCGGCAGAACTAATGGCGCACGTAACCTTGAACGGGGATGAACTGGATATCCTACTCGACATCCACAGGGGGGATGCAACAGATGAAGATCTGACCCACTATCGCGCAATCTCTGCACGTGCGCGTGCCCGGCCCCTTTCAACTGGTAGACAAAGATAGGAGGCTGCATATGTGGGTGCGCTGTCTACCGGATGTCGAAATCAGATCAGCGGTATCTTGCGGCGATGCGACACCGGATAGTTGGCCCAATTTGCGGGCCAAACGTCATGTAGCCAGGAAGGCTTGCGGGTTTGAAACTGGCAAGTAATAGATATTACCTGATCCTAATCAGCGTGCTATTATCACTTGGTAATATGGCTTTTCTGTAGTGCCACCTGTATATTATTACAGTATACAAGGAGCGCCATCGATAATCATGAAAGACCTTATTTCTCAATCTGTTGCGGATGACTTTCAGTCGCGAGCCATCGTGCCCGCCAGAGAACTTGGGGCCTATGAAGCTCTATGGGCCCGCAAGGATACGACATTTCGGAAACTCGCCGAAGTATTCCGCGCGCACCCCGGTTCCGTACCATCCGACTTTGTCCCACCATCCGAAGCTGAGCGGTTTTCACGTATGGCACTCGGGACGATCCGCGAGGCAGGAATTAAGCATTTCGGTATCCGCGTACATGGGGCAGGAGAATACCCGGAAAAGCTGCGTGATGCGCAGTATCCTGTAGAGCTTTTGTACTTTCAGGGTAATTGGGACATTAGTGGCACTCGCTGTGTGGCGATTGTTGGCACGCGCAATCCTAGCAACGAGGGTGTGCGTCGAGCAGCCAAACTAACGTATAACTTCGTGAAGAACGGATTCACCATAGTATCTGGACTGGCTCGGGGGATAGACACCGTGGCCCATACGAAAGCCATAGAGGCGGGTGGTCTCACCATTGCCATACTTGGTACACCGATCACGTCGTACTACCCACCCGAGAACAAAGAACTACAGCAGCGCATAGCGGATCAGTTCCTCGTTATCAGTCAGGTGCCAATAGTTCGTTATTCTCGACAAAGCCCGAAGGGGAACCGTTTCTTCTTTCCCGAGCGCAATGTCACCATGTCTGCATTGACCGAGGCTACAGTGATTGTAGAGGCTGGCAATACTTCCGGCACTCTCATACAAGCTCGTCATGCACTTCAGCAAAAGCGCAAACTGTTTATTCTCGACAGCTGCTTTCGGAATCCGGAGTTGACGTGGCCGGCAAAATTCCTCGAACGCGGTGCCATTCGAGTTTCCGAATTCAACGAAATCATGGGCCACCTTGCTACCTAGTCGTTTAACTTGGATTGATGAAACCAATCGTAATGATCACTTCTTCCTTGAAGAGAGTGATAATTGCTTGTTTTTTGGTGAGTATTTTGCTGGAAAGGGCTATCAAGGGGGCGATACGAACCAACTGATTATAAATTTCAAATGCAAGCCATCGGATGCTAGACGAAATCCTCGCCGTCTCTATTATAAAAATAAGGCGATTAATGAAATTGCGGCCGGGCTGCGCGGAGTGTTCCCTCAAGAATCCGCAGAACGATATACGTGGGTGCCAATACCGCCTTCAAAGGTAATCGGTCACGAAGAATATGATGGTCGATTATTGCAAACAATGCATTCAGCATTTCGCAATTACAATGCAGATATTCGACCTATATTGCGACAAACGCAAAGCACCGAAGCAGACCACTCTGTAGGTAACCGACTGACACCAGATGATCTCTATGCGATACTCGAGATCGATCAAGAAGTCTATAATTCCGCTCCATTACGTCAAGGAATTATTTTATTTGATGATGTAATTACTACTGGTAAACACTTTAAGTGCTGTGAGCGCCGGTTGCGGGAGGTTGTGCCGCCAGATTTCCCGATATACGGCTTGTTTGTAGCGCGGCGTATTCTTCCTGATCCAATAGAACATTTTTGATCGCCGCTCCTGCGGCTTCTCCGGTGACCGTTATTGACCGATCCCCAGGGGGATAGAACGCATGAAGCCCGAACCAGGCATTTACGTGGTCATGGCCGACAACGGAGTCGGAGAATTCCTCTGGTTCAAGGAAGAGGATTCTCCGATTCCGGTCTGCGGATCCAGTGTTTACTCCCTCATGGATCGGACTGACCACGACCCAATCATGTCGCGGGAGTTGTTTCTCGACTTCTGCAGGTGGGCGGAGGACTACATCAAAAACGTCCCTGGGTCACTTGAAGACGGCAGCTTTGACATGGATGCTTTCAATCGTAGGGGAATGGCGTTGGCCAGGCGACTGAAAGCCGAATGGGGCGATGAATTCGTTGTTCGCTACGTTCGCCCCCTGATGATCCAGCCCGTAGAAGGTTAGAGTACACGGAGATCAAGTGACTCATGCCGCCACGCTTGGGCAATCGTAGCCCCCTGGGCATGGGTCACTCCCGGCTTTTCTCGTATGGTGAGCTAACTGAAGAAAAGCTTTTTACTGATGATCCGTGGTCCCATGATTGCCCACGGAGCGGATTTATTATCTTCAAAATGGGACTGGACCAACCCTGACAGCATATCCGCGAATTGCACATTGCGGCTACAGGAGCTATCGCTCGGGCATGTCGCAAGTTGTGTCGTAACCCCTCTATCAAACCATAGCTGAGTCTGCAAATAGTCATGAAGACTATTACCGCTTTCTACTTTGATTGAGCGAGGATCGGGCACGAACCTTACATCATCGTATTTCGCCATTTCCTCCAGCAGCAGAAGGTTGATCATGTAGTTGTAAAGTTTGTTGGAATCGTTCCTAATGTGGTTCTGAACATTTGTCTTCTGAACAGTGATGGAGAAATATTTTATGTCCTGAAAGTTATCTACCAGTTGCCTGCCACGCTCAGCGAAGCTGACTCGTTCATCATTGCTCATGTCCGACCACTTTCTCTCCTGAGCTACATCCCATTTATGTTTTTGATAGAGCTTCTTGATAACCCGCTTAGGACGGTGGCGATTCTCGGGAGATACGACAAGAGCGGCAATGGTTAGATGCCGACTCGAACCGCCCTGCCGATAAGGATTGTTCAAAGTCCAGCCTAAGTCGCCACTTTCGTCCAAATAGATATATGCAGAGGACACAAGCGTTTGCAGGTAGTAGTGTCAGGAAAGAAGACAAAAAAATGGCGGTCCCCAGGGCCGACGCTCTTACAGAGCGCTTACGATACCTTTCGGCGTCGCGGCTTACCCAGGATTTACCCGCCACCCATATTATCGCCCAAATCACCCAGGAATTGAATAAACATTATTCCCGGAAAAGGCTATGGGTGCGCGAAAAAAACAACTTCTACTATCCAGAAATGCTACCAAGTTGGAAATAGATGGCAGACTATATTCGTAACCTATTGTTTTGTATCGTATCTGGCAACGCTTTGATCCAGCCTCTTCACCCACTCCAGGGGCTCCAGTTTCTCGATGCGCCGCTTCCGGAGTCTGGCGACGTACCTATCGAAGCACCTGATGGCCGGGTATCGGCTGGGTCCACTCTGCTCCATGTAGCCGTTGTCCCGGGCCAGCCTGGAGGCACACAGTTGGCGGTAGGTTGCGCGCATCCGGTCTGAATCGATGAGGACAGGGTGACGTTTCAGCCTCTTCCCCGGGAACAGTCTCCGCTGGCTGGGCGCCGCGTAGACATCGTTCAGGACTTCCATGATTTCCCCCTCGTCCAGGTGCTTCCGCCGTAGCAGGGTCTCAGCAAGGCCGGTGACAGCCCTCCAGGCGGTCAATCGAGACAAGCGGTAGGCGGTTTCGAGGAATACGGCGCTGAGCAGATCATGATCGCGGATGTGCTCAAAACCGGCCAACTGGGGAATCTGGTCCTGGACCTTGGCCAGCCGCTCGAATGCTTCCACAATCCTTCCTGAGTCGCTCCGGACGAGTTCTCCAACGGGCCGGTAAGAAAACAGGGCCTCGGCAATCGGGCCACCCAGGTTAATGGCCACGTCCACCAGAGCGTCGTTCACCACCATCGGCCAGAATTGCCGAAGGTTATCCGGCCTGACATTCAGATCGGCGACGGGCGGAGGACCAGCGCATTCCGCCCACCCCCGTACGTAGGGTGAATCCTGCAGGTGCATCGCCCCCACTTTCCGCTTGTGGGCCAGGGCGACAACGGCATGGCCGGCTTCGTGGTAGGCGGCGTATTCGACTTCAATATGGCGCATGCCCAAAAATGTAGCAGCCGGATCTCTTGCCATCTGCGCCTAGCAGGGTGCAAAAAATTGGGGTAACTATGGGGGTAACAACGGACGGGGTAAATTGAAAAATCTATCTGCGAAAGGTAGATAGGTGGAAAACATGACTCCGGCCGTCGGCACCATTTGTGGGATTGAAAAAGTATAGCCGCCAAGGCGCCAAGGGCGCCAAGAAAACCTCGTTTTCTGGCTCGCGCGCTTCGCGCGGAGCTGCGGGAGAGGGACCTCTGGTCGATTCAGCATCGATGTCATTGCGAGCGAAGCGCGGCAATCTCATACGGCGGCATAGGTCCGTCAGAGATTGCCGCGGCGCTACGCGTCTCGCAATGACGCGTAATCAGTATTCTTTGTTTTTTCTTGGCGCCCTTGGCGTCTTGGCGGCTAAAATTGGATCGCCCCCTCCCGCCCGCCGCATGGGCTTTTTTTATGTCCCCAGAAGTCAAATTAACCCTCTGATTTTTCTTTAAAAGCAAACGGT
>DRKS01000021.1 GCA_011051655.1 Sedimenticola sp. | reverse complement strand
GAAGGTTGGCCTCGGGGTTGGGTGGCTATCTGATACTAACCATCTTAACCGATCCCGGGTCAGCCTTCTTCTTTTTTATCAATAAGTTGTCGCATTATGCTCTTGACGATAGGGCTTAACTTAGTGCCATTCATCCATATATGATTTTATGCATAACATGTAATATTCGGCAGGCCACTCCCGCCAAATATCTCTACATATAGAAACATATTTCTACATCTACTAACAAGATATCTACATATAGATATCTTGCGCAAGCTATGAAAACACACTCAGTCACCACCCCCCATAGCGGGGCAGTTCCGTGCATGTGCACGTTCATGACCACCCTCGCCTGAACGGCAAAGCCTTTTTCAAGTCTCACCAGTAATGTGTACTGTAAGACGGCCATGGGGCCCTTGGGGGTGCAATGCACCCTGGGTGAGGTCCAGAAAAGTCCCATGGCGCCTGCCATGTCTGACCTCCCCCTTTTCCAAAGGGGGATTGACGCTGACATGGATGTTAGTGGCAGAGCAACGCAGGAGCAGTTGCCGAGGTGGTTTTCCAGGGGATTGCGGCGGCCTCCGGGCATTTTCAATCCCCCCTCGCCCCCCTTTGCCAAAGGGGGGAATGCAATGATTGGGTAAACTGGCTCCCTGGAAATTCCAGGCAGCCCAGGCAAGGCATAAACTTATGGATTGATATGTTCACCCAGTCCATGGCGTATGAGGCTGCGGATGTCGCGTATGGCCACAGAGAGCATGGCGAGGTCATAGCTGCTGTTGCTGCGGATCTCCGCCAGCAGGCTGCGGCAGTGGTTGACGGCCACGCTGTTCTGTTCGAGCCAGTGGGTGACCTTGGGGCCGCTTCCACGGATATGCCGGGCCTGGGTCAGCAGTTCCTTCGAGAGGGTGCGCAGTTCCACATACAGGTCGTAGCGTAATGCCATGCGCGCCTTGCGTTGCCAGTAATTGTCCCTGGGCAGTTCCTCCACACGGTCACGCAGCCAGAACAGGTTGAGGGCAAAGCCGAGTTTAAAGTAGACGTCCGTGACCTCTTCCACCGGGATGTCCATCTCGGCCGCGATTTCCACCAGGTCCAGGGCCGGATAGGCGGCCTCCAGGATGGCGATGCGCTGGGCCAGGTCCTTTGGGGCTCCGGCGCGGTTGTAGCGGCGGATAGCCAGTTTGTAGGCCTCCCGGCTGCTGTCCTTCAACAGGCGCGGGATGCGCGTTATCACGGTATCCACTTTCTGTATGAACTGGTTGACCGTTGCGGTGATGTCGAGGGGCGAACGGCGGTTGCGCAGCAGCCATATGGTGGCGCGGTCTTGCAGGCGCCTTATTTCGATCAACATGGCGATCTGGGTTTCAGCGGCGATTTGTCCGTTCAGTTCCTCCACCGCATGCCAGAGCCGGGGGGCCTGAAAGATCTCCCGCGCCGCTGTGTAGGCGCGGGCGATTTCCGCGGCATTCTCACCGGTTTCATCCTGCATGCGCAGGATGAATGTGCTGCCCATGCGGTTGACCAGGCCGTTGGTGATTTGAGTGGCGATGATCTCGCGCCGCAGGGGGTGATTCTGCATGCGGTCGGTAAATCCTTCACGCATGGCGCCGGGAAAGTAATCAATCAATTCACGGGTGAAATAGTCGTCATCACTGATATCGGAATCGCGAAGATCCTCGAACAGCTTGATCTTGCTGTATGAGAGGAGTACGGCGATCTCGGGCCGGGTCAGGCCCTCGCCGGCCTTCTGCCGCTCGGCCAGTTCGGCGTCGGAAGGAAGGAATTCCAGCTTGCGCTTGAGGCGGCCTTCCCGCTCCAGTTCCTGGATCAGGCGTCCATGTTCGCTCGGCAGCACCGTGGCCTGGGAGGTGGAGATGCTGACGGCCTGGGTTTGCAGATAATTGTGACGCAGCACCAGGTCGGCGACGTCGCTGTCCATTTTGCCCAGCAGCCGGTTGCGCTGTTTCAGGGTCATATCGCCGGCGCGCACCATTTGATTGAGCAGGATCTTGATGTTGACCTCGTGATCGGAACAATCCACGCCCCCCGAGTTGTCTATGGCGTCCGTGTTGATCTGCCCGCCGTTGCGGGCGTACTCCACCCGCGCCAATTGGGTGAAGCCGAGGTTACCGCCCTCTCCCACCACCCTGACGCGCAGTTCGCGGGCGTTCACCCGCAGGGCGTCGTTGGGCCGGTCACCCACGTCCGCATGGGTTTCCCGGGCGGCCTTGACATAGGTGCCGATGCCGCCGTTCCACAGCAGATCCGCCGGCGCCCGCAGCAGGGCCTGGATCAGCTCGGCGGGGGTCAGGCGCCTGGCCTCGATGCCCAGGGCCTGCCGCGCCTCCGGGCTCAGGCTTATGGACTTGGCGCTGCGGGAATAGACCCCGCCTCCCTTGGAGATCAGTTTTTTGTCGTAATCGCTCCAGGCCGAGCGCGGCAGGCGGAACAGCCGCTCCCGCTCCTGGTAGGAGGTTTCCGCATCCGGATTGGGGTCGATGAAAATATGCTGGTGGTTGAAGGCGCCCACCAGCCTGATGTGGCGCGAGAGCAGCATGCCGTTGCCGAACACGTCGCCGGACATGTCGCCGATGCCGATGACGGTAAAATCCTCCCGCTGGCAGTCCACGCCGAGTTCACGGAAATGGCGCTTCACCGACTCCCAGGCCCCGCGGGCGGTGATGCCCATTTTCTTGTGGTCATAACCGGAAGAGCCGCCGGAGGCGAAGCCGTCCCCCAGCCAGAAGTTGTATTCGGCGGCGATTTCGTTGGCGATATCGGAGAAGCTGGCGGTGCCCTTGTCCGCGGCCACGACCAGGTAGGGATCGTCGCCGTCGTAGCGCACCACCCTTGGCGGGGGGATCACTTCGCCGTCGGCGAGATTGTCGGTGAGATCCAGCAGGCCGCTGACGAAGGTGCGATAACAACGCACCACCTCCTTTTGCACGGCGTCCCGGTTTTCGGGACAGGGCAGGCGCTTGGCGATGAAGCCTCCCTTGGCGCCCACCGGCACGATGACCGCATTCTTGACCATCTGCGCCTTCATCAGCCCCAGGATCTCGGTGCGGAAATCCTCCCGCCGGTCCGACCAGCGCAAACCGCCGCGGGCGACGGGGCCGCCGCGCAGGTGGACGCCCTCGACCCAGGGGGCGTAGACGAAGATCTCGTACATGGGCAGGGGCTGGGGCAGGTCCGGGACCTTGGCGGGATCCAGCTTGAACGCCAGGTACTCCTTGGCCCCGCCTGATTGGGCGCGCTGGAAATAGTTGGTCCTGAGCATGGCCAGGATCACGGCCAGGTAGCGGCGCAGGATGCGGTCCTCGTCGAGGCTGGTCACCTCGTCCAGGGCCTCCAGGATGCGCGTCTCCAGCTTCCCGCAGGCCTCTTCCCTGTCTTCCCGGTGCCTGGGGTCGAAGCGGGCCAGAAAGAGCTGCGTCAGCAGGGAGGCGATGCGGGGATTGTTGGCCAGGGCGGAGGCCATGTAGGACTGACTGAAGGGGGCCCGGCCCTGCAGCAGGTATTTGCAGATCACCCGCAGCAGCATCACCTTGCGCCACCCCAGTCCGGCGGCCAGCACCAGGCGGTTGAAGGCGT
This sequence comes from Sedimenticola sp., assembly GCA_011051655.1. Taxonomy (GTDB): domain Bacteria; phylum Pseudomonadota; class Gammaproteobacteria; order Chromatiales; family Chromatiaceae; genus DRKS01. The sequence continues at coordinate 69,930 of DRKS01000021.1, read as the reverse complement.
CGTTTTCGATCTCCCCGGCGCACACCCGGGCGAAGGCCTCCTGGAAGATCTTCTTCACCCGCAGCACCTCGATCTCGATGCCGGCGCCGGCGGTCATGTCAAAATCCAGTATCCAGCGCCGGTCTCCCTCCGCCGGCTCGATTTCGTAGGGCCGGGCCTCGAGCACGCGCAGGCCCATGCGTTCGAGAATGGGCAGGACATCGGACAGGGGCATGGGGCGGCGGCGCCCGTACACCTTGAAGCGCAGCAGTTCTCCGCTGCCTTCCAGTGGGCGGTACAGCTGGGTGTCCAGGGGGATGGCGTCGGAAACGGCCTCCAGATGTCCGATATCCAGCACCGCCGTGCGGGGGCTGAAGTCCTCCCGGTAGGCCGCGGGGAAGGCGCCGCCGTATTTATGCGCCATCCTGACCCCCGTCCCTTCACCGAACTTCTCCAGCAGGGCGGCCTGGAGGCCGTCCTCCCAGGACTGCATGGCCTCGATCAGCCGGGCCTCGAGCTCCGGCGGATCGAAATCGGGAATCCGCTCGGGCCTGGTGTGAATGATGAAGTACACCCGCGCCAGGGCCGACTCGGAAAACTGCACGGCGAACTCCACGTCCTGCCCTTCCAGCTCCTGCATCAGGATATCCTGCATCCGCAGGCGCAGTTCCGTGTTGTAACGCTCCCGCGGCACGTACACGAAGGCGCTGACGAAGCGCCCGAAGGGATCGCGGCGCAGAAACAGCCGCAGCCGGTGGCGCTCCTGGACATGCAGGATGCCCGTGGTGATTTCGAGCAGTTCCTCGTCGCTGGCCTGGAACATCTCATCCCGGGGAAAGTTGGCCAGGATGTTCTGCATGCTCTTGCCCGCATGGCTGTTGGGGGCCAGCGCCGCCCGTTCCATCACCCGCGCCACCTTGCGCCGCAGGATGGGGATATCGTCCGGCGATGAGTTGTAGGCGGTGGAGCTGAACAGGCCGAGGAAGCGCCATTCCCCCACCACTTCACCGGCCTCGTTGAAGCGCCTGATGCCCAGGTAGTCCATATGGGCGGGCCGGTGCACCGGCGACTGGGCAGTGAATTTGGTGATCACCAGCAGGCCGGGCGCCCGGGTACTGCTGCGCAGGGGAGGCGGAATCTGGGCAAAACCCTGGGAAATACGGCCATCATGGGGGCCGCGCAAAATACCCAGGCCGGACGCCGGCACCAGCCGCAGGACATCCTGCCCGCCCTCCTCCACCAGGTCGCAGGCGTGAAAGCCGATGAAGGTGAAGTGGTGGTCTTTCACCCAGCGCAGAAAGGCCAGCGCCTCCTCTTTCTCATCCTGGGGGACGGGCAGCTTGCGGGCCGCCAGGGCGTCGATGGCCTCCTGCATCCTGGCCTGCATGTCCTCCCAATCCCCGACGACCATGCGCACGTCCTCCAGGGTGCCGGCGAAGCTTGCGTGCAGGCCGGCCAGCACCTCGGCGCCACTCTGGCGGTCCACTTCAAAACGCATGAAGGCCTCGTCGATGGCATCCCGCGCATCCTCGCCGGGGGGCAGCACATCGAGCAGGCGCCCGGCGGCGCTCCGGCGCACCCTCATCACGGGGTGCAGGGTGAAGTGGATGACGATGCCTTGGCGCATCAGGTTCATGCTGAGAGAATCCACCAGGAAAGGCATGTCATCGGCCACCACTTCGATTACCGTATGGGTGGACTGCCAGCCATGCTCTTCAAAGTCGGGGTTGTACACCCGGATCAGGGGCCTGCCCGCCTTGCGGTGGCTTGCCAGGCGCCAATGGCTGAGGAGCGCGCCGTACAGATCATCGATGGGAACCCCCAGCACATCCTCGGGCGCGCTGCGGACATAATACCGCCGCGCAAAACGGACGGCGGGACCGGCCTCCTGTTCCGGCAAGCGGCTGCGCAACATCGCCACCAGGCGGGCGATAGTGGCGTCTTTTTCCCTGGCGTGATTGGTCGTCATGGCTCTCCCCCGGCGGGTTGATATCATACCGCCCCGGTTATGAAATAATACAGCCTTGGACACCCTCCCCTGCGTTTACCGGAACCGAATCCATGCGAATTTCAGAAAAAGCCCTCGACAAATACCCTTTATGGCTGAGGCCGTTCTTTTGGAGCCAGAAAAGAAGATACGGCCAGGTCCTGAAACCGGGGCTGCTCTGGGGCAGATCACCAAAGCTGTTTGCCGCCGTGGCGCTGCTTTACGGGGCCCTGGACAGGAAGGCTTCGCCACTGACCCCGGTATTGCGCTCCCTGGTTACCGTGCGGGTATCACAGATCAACTGGTGCCGCTTCTGCATCGATATCAACGCCAGCACCCTGGCGAAGCGCGCCGGCTCGATGGAGAAAGTGGAGGCCCTGGACAACTGGCGGGAAAGAGATGATCTTTTCGATGAGAAAGAGCGGGCCGTACTCGATTACACCGAGGCGGTCACCTATTCCGACAGGCAGGTGACGGATGAACAAATGAACAGGCTGAAACAGTTCTTCGATGAAGACGCCATTGTGGAGTTGACAGGACTGATCGCCTTTCAGAACCTCTCCAGCAAATTCAACAGCGCCCTCGATGTGCCCGCACAGGGATTCTGCAAGCTGCCCTAATATTTCAGCTTTTGCAAAACCGTATAACCCTCTTTGTCCGGCTTCCAGCCCCAGGCATGGGACTGGAGATCGCGCAAGGCATCCCACAGGGCTTCATCATATGAGAGTTTGCTGAAGCCACAGCCGAAGCTGGTGCGGTCACGTCCCCGCGCGTTCTTATACTCACTCCTTATGACAACCACATAGGCGTGTTTCAATTCCGTCACCGCCTGGGGAAAAACATATTTATGCCCTTTCTTTCTCAGGTTCTCTTTGGCCTTATTGAGCGCGGCCTCTGCCGGCCCCGGAGTGTAGGCCAACTCAACCGCTTCGGAATCGCCGTTGGATTTCGCCACAACGCAGGCGGCGCCCGCCATGGCCTTCCACGGCGGGACCAGCGCCAATAATGCTGATATCAAAAGAAGTTGCACGGATTTTTCTTTCATGACGGATTAGGGCCTGCTCCCTAGCCAGCTTATCGGCCCATGTGGCCCTTTACTTAACCTTGAGGGCCTGCGCTGGAACTGGAACGAAAGTCCTACTATTCTTCAGGTAATGGATCAATCACCCATGAGCATCCAACAAAAACAATATCGCTTCGAACAGATTCACATCGATGTGGCCCGCAACGCCACGGACGATTTCAACCCTTTTCACGACCCCTGCAAGTGGAACGCCATTCACGGCAACCCCTTCGGCAGCCCCATCGTCCTGGGCTTTCAACTGGAGGCCCTTATAGAATCACAAATCCGGCAATTGCGGCGGGACTCGGGGGAAGACCGGCTGATCGCCGCAAACAATCTGCGCTTCGCCAACTACCAGTTCGCATTCGCCGGTGTGGTAAAACCCGGTGAGAAGATCCGGCTCGAAACAAGGCCAACGCTGAATAAAATCGCCACCGCCGGCCAGATCGCCAACCGAATCATCATCAGAAAAGAGGGGGGAGCGGTCATTCTCGGTTACCAGCGGGAATCAAAAAAGGCCCTGGTATTTCCGGATGCCGATTTCTCCGCTTTTGGCGATCTGCGCCGCCTGAGAGACCGCACCTATAAGGAGGGATATTTCCTGAAAAGGAAATTCATGAATACCAGTAACGGCAAGAATTTTCTGGTGGGTTCCCTGGTCGACCAGCATCTCTACTTCGATGAGCTGGAAGACCGGGTGGAGTTTCCGGGCATGTTCCCCGCCGCGCTGCTCTCCTGCGCCCTGCTGGAGAAGATCAGGCAGAAAGGCTACGACTTCTATGCCAAACCGATGGTTTATACCAGCCATGCCATTTCCATAGACCGCCGTCTGCTCTCCACTCTGAAGAGCAACGATTGCCTGCACATGCTGGCGCGGGGACCACAGGAGATCCAGCCGGAAAAGGGGCTGGGCAAATCGAACGTCCGGCAAACCGCTTACGATTGCTTTGGCCTGATCAACGACAACGGGATACTGTATCGCGCCAAGGTGCATATGGCGCTGCTGGAAGACGTCATCCAGGCGTGCAAATCATAAGGCCTGCGGTATCAATGGATGCCGCAGGCGGCTCCGCCTGGCGCCCCTGCTACAAGCTGACAAAAACGTTCAGGCTCTGGTTCGGATTATAGGTGGCGCCGGAGCCGCCATACCGGGCGACATCGCCGGAAGTTGCGTTGCCGTCATCCAGTTCATCGTCCAGGCGTTGGGCCACATCGCCCGGGACCCCTTGCATCAGGATTTTCAGCTCGGTCCTGCCGTTGGCCCAGTTGCCGGTGGCGATGGAACTGATCATTCCGCCATAGGTGTGGGTGCGGCGGGCGTTGGTGCCCGTTGCGCTGGCGTCCCCCCCGATCAGGCCGGCAAGAATGAGATGTTGCCACACGATGCAGGCCTCTTCGTTATCGGCGCTGCAATAACCGCCCTGCACCTGGCCGTTGCCATTGCCGTTGCGGATGGTTACGCCGGCCGGGGCGGTGAGCTTGGTGGAGGCCTGGGCGAAATCTCCCGGCAGGGCCTTATAGCGATCCTGAAAGCTATAGACAGCGCCGCGGTAGGAATCGATCTGCTGTTTGAAATTCTTGTACTTGGTGTTCTCGATCATCTGCTGGCCCTTCAGCACGCCGCCCAGCAAAAGACCGATGATCACCAGCACAATAGCGATTTCAACCAGGGTGAATCCCATGTTTTTTTTAAAATTCATCTGACTGGCCTCTTCATCCTCTTTAATTGAAGTCTTACCCCATTAAACCTAAGGTTACGGCTGATATCGGCATGAAAAAAAGGAACTTTAAGACTATCCTGTCATGGCCATCTGCCGGCGGCCACGAGGCGGTTCAAGAGGCTGTTTCTGGATATCCAGATGAGGATATCGTCAAAGGTATCGGTATGGACATCCTGCACATAAGTGGCGTCCGGCGTGCCGGGATTCACACAGATGGGATTGTCGGCAGCGCCGTTGGCGTCGTTCCCGCCATTGGGCAGGCCGTCGCCACCGCATGAAAAAACAATCGCCACCGGGCTGGTGGCAAGGGTTGCGCCACCGCTGTCGGTAATGATCAGGCCGTCCACCGTATTGGGCGGATCTGGAATGGGCGCAGACACGAAACCGCTGTCCACCCGGTAACGGATGCGATGACCCCAGGCGTCCTCGCGCCCCACATCCAGCGTGGCCCAGGGCACGTCCCCCTCTTCCGAGCCCGGGTTGGGGGGGCAGGCGTCCTCCAGGCCGTCACCATCCCCGTCGGGGCACGGCAGGCGCCCGTTGGCCACGGCGAATCCAAGCAGGGCATCGTTGATCTGCCGGAGGGTACCGGAAGTCGTCTTGCGGCGTTCATTGTCGACCTGGGTCGATAACGGTGCCAGCACCCCGCCCAACAGCAGACCGATAACCAATAACACAATAGCCACCTCGATGATTGTGAAGCCACCGCCACGCTTCGGGGGCGGCCGGTTTTCCGTATGCATGTCTTACACCATATGTTTAAGGTGAAAAGGCCTGGTCATTGAATGTGCTCGATGCGGTTCCGTTCTCGAACACAAGATCGCCATCGGCGTTGTCGGCCTCCAGGTAGTTGGCGATGTCGCCTTTTTGCATATTGTCGCTGCGCTGCTGACCCGGGCCCGCCAATGCCCCGCCCGCCAGCATGATCACGAAAGGCTTGCCGCCGACACCGTCCAACGTCAGGCAGGCACTGCCGCAGGTGGCGGTACTGCCCGGTTGGTAATCAGCCGCAACCTCATAAAAAACCAGTTCCCTCCAACTCGACCAGTAAGGAAGGACGGTATGGCAGTTCCAGCTTGCCTGCATGGCCCCATCGGGCGAACCGGGAGAGACGTCGATATTGAGGGTCTCCGGCAGACGACCGAGGTTACTGCCGAAATCCCCCGTATAATCCGGCGGGGCGCTTCCGTCGAGCTGCGCCGCCCAGGGATATTTCCCGCCCGATGCGGCGGCATAAGCGGTCAGGCAGGGCCGGACAAGCTGATCGATACGCCGCGCCACCACCCGTTCCACCTGGTCCAGCAGTTCATCGATGGTGATATAGATGAGGCGGTCGTTAAAGCTGCCACTGGGCTGGGCGGCGATAAAGTTCAGGTCCAGATCCGAGTTGCTGTAGGTCGTCCCTCCCACGGTGGCGCTGTCCAGATAATTGTCCACCGCCGGCGCGCCACCGCCGCGGCTCTGTCCGCCCAGCACGCCTCCCGGTGCGATAATAACGGCCGCCACCCTGTCGGAGAGCAGGTTTCCCGAGCCGTCGATCACTGTGATCCAGTTGTCGGGCTCATCCCGCAGGTCCGAGTTGATCACCGGGTAGCCGCCATCATAGACAAGATTGCTGCTTACGGAATACCACAGTGGTTCACCACTGCCGTCCAATGGGTTGACGCCCAGCCCACCCTGGGGATTTACACAGGGGGCCGGATAGCCCAATCCCGGCAGGCGGCCGGTCAGGGTGGACAGGTCCACCGTCGCCGGACAATCACTGTTGCCGTCATAGTCGCCATCGCCGTTACGATCCGGGAAGGGCAGCAGGCCGGGCTGCAGTGGATGACTGACCGCCCAACCGATCAATGCGGCCTTGGCCTGGGCCAGGGCCTGCATGCTGTGCCGGTCACGGACCCAAAAACCGGAAAAGTGGTTCAGTTGCGTCACCAGCAGGGTGGCAGCGCCCAGGACCATTATGGTGAGCAGCACCAGCAGCGCCGCCCCCCTTTGCTTCCGGCATCCCGGCCCGCTCTTCATCGCCGCCTGCCGCCGCCCTCAGGCACCGCCCCCGGTTTCGTCCGTCTCGCCCGCACCCTTCCCCTCATCGGCGTCCTGGCGGGATGATTCCGGCCCCGCCGCCACGGGCGGACCTTCCGATACCCGGCCGCTGCCGGGGGTCCACGCCTGTCCCGGCCTGAGGCGGGCCGCCTTGGCGTAACCCCTGACCGTCACCCTGAAATCACTGTCCGACACCCTCCGGACCTCGATGCCGTCCGGGCCGGTTTGCCCCTCCAGTCGACAGCCGTTTACCCAGACGATTTCCGTGCCATCGCCACGGAGCACCATGCCATTGAGGAATACCGGCCGGTGCAGATGCTCCCGGGACGGCGCCGGATCCCCGGAGGCCGCGCCGGCCGCGCCAGCCTGGCCGGCAATGCCGCTGCGAAGCTCATCCAGCCGCGCGCGCTCGGCCGGGGTACTGAACAAACGTCCAATCTCCTCCGCTCCGGCCGGAGAAACCGGCAACAGATGCATGCCCGCCAGCAATGCTGCCGTGGCGGTGAACCGGCGCAAAATCATATCGGGTCCTCCATCACTTCCCGGGTGCCGGCGGAAGGCTGGAGGCTGAACCACAACAACTGGCAGGCAGCCGCCAGGTTGGCGCGCTTGGGGACATAGACAAAACGATCCCCGGTCCTGCGCAGGGTGCAATTGTCGATATGAAAGGTGTCCGGCACCCTGCGGCCGAGTTCGCCAAACAGGCGCAACAGGTCTTCCTCGTGCAGCAGCCCCACGTTCAGCTCCATTCGGCTGGCATTGACCCTGAGGCTGTCCGCGGCCGCCGTGTATGGGGCGGCAAAGGGTTTCTGAACCGCAATCCGGTAGTGCATGGAGGGCAGCTTCAACATGTCCGAGACAGCCTGCAGGGCATCGACCCAGACAAGCCGCTGCTCTTCCCCGATCATGCCGTCCTGCTCCAGCCGGAGATAAGGGGTGAGATATTTTTCGACCAGTAATTCATCATCCCGGACGGCCCGTAATTTCGCCCTCAGGGCATTCCGCTGCGCCGTCTCCGAGGCGAATGCATCCTCAATCCGGCCGGCGTAGATATAGCTGGCGGCAAGGGACCCCAGGCTTACCAGGGAGGCAACGGCCAACACCGTCAGCGCCGTCCGCATATAGGACCAGTCGATATCAAACCGCGTCATGGTCCACCCTCATGACCGCCTTGATCTCAAACATCGCCCTGGCGGCCCTGACATCCAGCTTCGATTCCCCGGCAAGCACGACAGCGGGGTCCACGTTCACCGGCATGGCCAATGCCTCGACCGCGACGAAGGCGCGGTCCCGCCGCAATGTCTTGATGAAATCCTCCACCAGCTTGAAGGTTGTGTGGTAGTCGGCACCAGCCGGGTCCAGCCATCCCTTGATGATGGCGATCTGGTAGAGGGCCCCGCCATGGTCCTGCATGCCGTCCTCCGCGGTGCCGTCCTCCGCGGGCATGGCCGCCGTGTTCTCATCCATCATGTCCGGCATATCATCCGGTCCGGGTTGCATGTCCTCCATGCTGTCCCGCCTCCTGTCTTGCGCATCGGGGTGATCGGTGGCGCGCCACCGGATTTCATCCAACTGTATATGCGGATTTACCGCCAGGCCTTTGCTGAGCGCAACCAGCATGGCCCGCGGGCTCGATTTGCGCCGCTTCAGTTCCTTGCCGATCTCCACCGCCGAGCGCATGGCCCGTGGATTTGCGGGAACTTCCGGCATCGCCGCCAGCGCCCGCTCATATCTCTTGCGCAATTGGCGTATCTGGTGAGAGGCCGTGGCCGTCTGCTCCTTCAGCTCATTTGCATAAAAAATATTGCCCGCGCTCCAACCCGCACTGCCAAGGGCCAGCAGCATGCCCGCCGCCATCAGCCCCAGTCGCGCCTGGTGCATAATGAAATAGCGGCGATCGGCCGGGCGGGCATAATCGAGCCGGGATTTGGCCTTCCTCACCAGGTGTACAAAAAGCAATTCGGCCCTGTCCGCCGGTATATCCCCCTTCAGGTGCAACTTGACCAGGACCTCATTGAGGTCGATGAAGTGGTAGCGGGACGAATCCGTGTCCACGCATCCCGCCTTTAGGCATTCCAATTGATCACCCTGGCTGAGGATACAGATATCGAGGGGGGCGCCCTGGGGAAGAAGCTGTTGCCGGCCCAGGTAACGCCGGGTCCTTTGCACTTCATCCAGCAGAAACTCCAACCAGGCTTCACCACTGCGGGTTTCCCTGGATGACAAGCGACTGGCCTTGAGATCGTAACCGGTGAAAAAACTCTGGCGCAGCAGGTTGTTGCGGTGCCGGGATAACAACAGGGTATGGGCGCCATTGATCTTCAGCCCCTTGAGCAGCTGCTGGCTGATCAGGGGCAGAGAATAAATACCGGCAATCGGCACCTTGCGCCTGATCATGCCCTCGAGCCAGAACTCCACCGCATCCGGATTGGTCAGGGCCGAGAACAATACCCTGGCGTCACGCCGGCCGAACTTCTCCCGCCCCCGCAGTTGCGCGGTGCAATAGGGGGTGCCGCGGAACAGGTGCTTCATCTTGCGTTGCAGCAGGGCCCGGCGGTCGCGTCCGCCGACATGGGGCACCGTCTCGTTGCGGTGTTCTTCCTCCACCAGATCCACCAGCAGGCAACTGATCACATCCGGCTGCCGGACCAGACAGGCATCGAATGCATCCAGGCTGCCGGGGGAATTGGGGAGAGACAGTTCCTCACGCCAGCCGCCTTCCCGCCACAGGAATATGGCGAGATTGTCGGAGGTGATGTAAAAGACCCGTTTGACCGTCATGTCAAAGAGACATCCTGCTGATAATGTCGTAAATCGGACCCAGCACCGATATCATGACCCAACCCAGAATCAGCCCGAGCACCACGGTCATGGCCGGCTCGATCATGGCCTGGAGCTTGTCCACGGAATCCCTGACGTCCCGGTTGTAGAAGTAGCTGATGTTCAGCAGGGCCTCGTCCAGGCCGCCGGTGCTCTCCCCCACCTTGAACATACGCAGCACCAGCGGAGGAAAAATGCCCGCGCTTTCGAAGCTTTCACTGATGGCATGGCCGTCGGCGATCTGCTGTCTCACGTCACCCAGGGCCCTAGCGATCACCCGGTTGCCGGTAATGCCTTCACTGATTTTTATGCAGGAGAGCACGGTCATGCCGGAGGAGTACAGCAGGGCGAAGCAATTGGCAAAGCGTCCCAGGGTGATCTTTCTCAGAATCGGACCTATCACCCAAAGCCGCAGCTTTATGGCATCGACGATATAACGCACACCGGGCATAACACGCATGAGATAACCCAGCAATATGACACCCGCCAGGGGCAAGGACAGGATCAGGTACCAGTAGTCGACAAAAATATTGGAAATGAAAATGAGCACCTCGGTATGCAGCGGGATTTCCTCTCCCATGCTCTGGATGAAAGCAACCATCTGGGGCACCAGGTAGAGCATGAGGAAAAAGAGCACACCAACCACGACCAGGGACACGAAGGCGGGATACATCAGGACCTTCTTGGTCTGGGCCGCCAATTCATCCTGCCACTTGAGAGACTCGATCAGGTCCTTCAGGACGGTCCCCAGTTCACCGCTCTGCTCACCGGCCCGGATCAGGTTGGTGAAGACCTCGTCGAATACCCGGGGGAATTCCTCCATCGCCTGGGAAAGGGTTTTGCCGCCCTCGATGGAAGAGACCAGGGCCGACAGGATTTCACGGAAGCGGCCGTCATCCACGCTGTCGCGCAAATCCTTCAAGGCCTCCAGGATGGGAACGCCGACCCGCGTCATCTGTTCCATGTGGACGCAGAAATTGATCAACTCCTGGCGGGTTATTTTGCCGCCGCCGAAGACGGACCGGTTGGAACTGACCTCCCTGCAGGTGATCAATTCCAGGTTCATATGGTCCAGGCGCATCTCCAGGTCGGCCACATTGGCCGCCACGATGCGCCCCTGCACCTTCTTGCCCTTCGGGTCTATTCCCTTGTATTTGAAAATCGCCATCAGTCTGCGCCGCCGCCGGGGTTTATCACCCGGTCGGTGAGATCCACCACCCTGGACACCTCATCCAGACTGGTCTTGCCTTTCAACACCTGGCGGATGCCGTCGTCCGCCAGGGTTTGGAAACCCTTGCTCAAGGCCATCTCATGCAGTTCACGCATGGTGGCGCTACGCGCGACCAGCTCGTCCAGATCCCCGTCCATGCGCAATACCTCCATCAGGGCCATGCGCCCCTTGTAGCCGTGGTGGTCGCACTGGGGGCAGCCCTTTGGGCGATAGAGGGTCACGGGGTCCTGACCGGCCCCAAGCCCCATCAATTGGCGCTCCACCTCATTGGCCTCGGCCGGCTCCTTGCACTGGGGACAAAGACGGCGGACCAGCCGCTGGGCCACTATGCCAATGATGTTGCCCGCCATGATGTCCGGCTTGACGCCGATATCGAGCAGCCTGGGAATGGACCTCAGGGCCGAATTCGTGTGCAGCGTGGTGAATACCTGGTGGCCCGTCATGGCGGCGCGGAACGCCATCTCCGCCGTATCCTCGTCACGCACCTCGCCCACCAGGATGATGTCCGGGTCCTGCCGCATCATGGAGCGGATGCCGTTGGCGAAATCCAGCTTGACCGCCTCATTGACCGCGCTCTGGCGAATCATGGCCATGGGATACTCCACCGGGTCCTCCAGGGTCATGATGTTGACGGACTCGTCATTCAGATAGTTGAGCATGGAGTAGAGGGTGGTGGTCTTGCCGCTGCCGGTAGGCCCCGTCACCATGATGATGCCTTCCGGCCGCGCCATCATGAGCTTGAGCATGGAAAGGGCCTCGGGCGTCATGTCCAGTTCTTCCAGCGGCACGATGCCCTTCTCCCGGTCGAGCACGCGCAGGACGATGTTTTCACCATGGGTGGTGGGCTGGGAGGCCACCCGGAAGTCCACCGCCCGGCCGGACAGGGTGAGGGAGATGCGGCCGTCCTGGGGCGCCCGGGTCTCCGCGATATCCATGCCCGCCATGACCTTCAGGCGCACCGCGATGCCGGACCAGTACTTCTTGTGCAGGGATTGGGCCTGGCGCAACACGCCATCGATGCGGTAGCGGATGCGCAGGAAACCCTCTTCCGGCTCGAAGTGTATGTCCGAGGCGCCCCGCTTGACCGCATCCGCCATCATCACATCCACCAGGCGCACCAGCGGCTGGCTGTATTCATCATGCCCCGCCTCCAGGGTCTGATAGTCCACCTCGCCGGTATCCAGCTCATGCAAAATGCCCTCGATGGACATTTCACAACAATAATACTGGTCGATGGCATTATGGATCTCGGCCTCTCCGGCCAGCAGGGGCCGGAGCTGGGCGCCGCCGCCGATACGGGCCGATATCTGATCCAGCGCCACGACATCGAAGGTGTCGGACATGGCCACGGTGAGGACGTTCCGGCCCTGGTCATAGGTGATGGGAAGCAGGTGATAGCGCCGGGCGATATCCTGCGGGATCAGCCTGATGGCCTCGGGGTCCGGTATCACCTTGGCGAGGTCGATGCTCTCCTGGCCCAATTGGTCGCCCAGCGCATCCCGCACCATCGCCTCGGAAATGAAGCCGAGCTGCACCAGGACCTTGCCCAGGGGAAGATCCCGCCTTTTCTGTTCAATGAGGCCGATACGCAGCTGATCTTCACTGATCAGCCCTTTGCCGATCAGCAGGTCGCCGAGCCGCACGGGTTTTTTCTCCGCCTTCATGCCCCGCCCTTCCCGGCCGTCAGCGCCTCGATGCGTTTGCGGGCGGCAGCAGGGTCGAACCCGGCCTGTCGGCCGGCGGAGGCCGCCAGCGCCTTACGGTAATATTGCAGCGCCGCATCGCCCTGGCCCAGACGATCCAGGCTCACCGCGAGGTTGAACATATAGTCCGCGTTGCCCGGATCATAGCGGTGGGCCTGAAAAAAGGACTGCTGCGCCTCCGCCCAGCGGGACTGGCTTACATACTGGGTTCCCAGGGCGAAATGCAGATGGGCCGCCTCCGGCTCCAGATCGAGCAGCATCTTGAGACGGCTTTCCCCCTGCACCGCATCAGCCCCTTCCTGCAGCCCGATCATGCCGCTGGCAGCAACGCTGTCGGCGGGATTGATATCGAGCAGGCGCCGGTAATAGCGCCGGGCGGCGGCGATATCGCCCCTGCGCTGGGCGATGGCCGCCAGTCCGAGGAGCCCATTGCGGTCATCCGGCGCATGTTTCAATGCCTCCAGGTAATCCTGCCGCGCGCCGGCCAGGTCACCCGCCAGATAGGCGGCATAGGCGCGTTCCAGCAGGCGCTGCCGCCGGGCGGGCACCCTTTCCCGGATGATCCGGATGGGGGGTTTGGCAACAGCAGGTTGGGGCGGCTCCTGCTCCGGCGCCTCCGCAGGCTGCGCCTGGGGACTGGGCTCAGCCATATTTGCCTTGACCGGCGCCGCCGGGGGCTGGTCCACAACAGGCTCCGGGGCCGCCGGCGCGGATGCCGATACCACGGCCGCCGGGGCGGCCGGTTTCCCGGGTTGGCCGGGGTCCATTCCTTCCCGGCCGGGCGGAACGCCGGGTGCCGGGGCGGCCGGCGGCTCCAGCCGGTCTTCCTCCAGGGGATCGAAGGAAACCGCTCCCGTGGGTTCCGCCTCCGGGGCGGACCAGGGCAGCCGCACCAGAAACTCATCGCCGGGATCGTTCAACAGGGTATCGAGATAGACGTAACCGGCGCCGAGGAGAGACAGGACGCCCAGCATCACTCCCCCCCAGGCAAGACGCCTGGCATTGGAGGACAGCTTTTTCCTGAGGCCGGAGCCGGGTGGCGGCCTGATACTCGCGGGCATGATATCCAGCTCTATGCCGGGCCCGCCGGTTTCGGGACCGGCCCTGTCCCCGGCGCCACCGTAAGGGACGCCGGACGGCCGTTCCGCCGGGTCCGGGGTGGCCAGGCGCATCATCTCCATCTCCGGCGGGGGCTCCGCCGCATGGGGTGCGGAGGGAACGGCGGATAACCGTGGTGGGAGGGGTGCGGGCTCCGGTTCTGTGGAGGCCGGAGCATGAGCCGGACCGGATGGAACGGTTGTCTCCTGCGGTCCTTCGCCCCCGGCTTCGGCGGCCAGCTCAGGCTCCGGCAGCTCCAGGGGCGGATCCAGCGTCTCGATCTCCTCCCGCCCGGGCTCCCCGGCGGGGGCACGAGGCAACGGCGGCAGATTCTCCGCCGCCGGGAGGAGAGCCTTTTGTCCGGCGGCCCAATCATCGGCAGGGGATGCGGCCGGATTCTCATGGGGCCCCGGCTCCGTCATGCCGGTCTCCGGCTCCCCGCGCTCCCCTGCACCCGGTTCACCGGCATGACCGGCAGGAGATTCCCTGTCGGCATCCGACTTGGCCTGCTCCACCTTTTTCAGGGCGTCCATTAACAGGCTCATGATCTACCGCCCTCTTTCGGCCCGCAGCCATTTGTCGGGAGCGCCGTCCCGGTCAGCCGCATCGGGTAAATAGCCGCGGTAACGCTCCAGGTCAAAGCCCAACCCGGCGCCCTTGATCACGGTGGGGCGCAGAAAGATGACCAGTTCGGTCTTGGTGAATTCTTCATCCCGGTAACTGAGCAGATCACCGACCACCGGCGTCTCGGAGGTGCCCGGCACTCCGTCCCTGTCCTTGCTGATCTTGTTCTGCATCAGGCCGCCCATGACCACCGTCTGGCCGTCGGCAACCTGGAGCAGGGATTCCATCTCCCTTACCTGGATCTCCGGGATCAGGTTGTCGAAATTGGCGTTGAGCAGCTTCGGGACCGGATCGAGGGCATAGCCGGTAATGCGGGATATGGTGGGCCGGACGTTTATGGCCACGTTGTTCCCCTCCGTGATCTGGGAGGTGACGCTCATCACCAGGCCCACCGGCACCGTGTGTATTTCGCTGAAGTAGTTCTCCCGCGCCGGAGAGTTGATGGTGGCGTCCACGATCTCGCGCTCAACGGTGAAATAGACCTTCTCGTCCACCACCTTGAGCAGGGCCGTCTGATTGTTCAGCGTCATCACCTTCGGACTGGACAGCACCTTGACATTGCCGAAGGTCTCCAGCATGCGCAGGGTGGAGCTGATGGTGCGCCCCGAGCCGGTGGTGTGGGTGTAGCCAAGGGAAAAGAAGGGCGCGGTGGCGAGGTTTGCGCCGGTCAGGCTGGAGAGCAGCGTCAACCCGGAACCGGTGGCCAGCGTCTGCCAGTCCACCCCCGCCTGGTAGCGGTCGCTGAGCTCCACCTCCACGATGGTCATCTCAATCAGCACCTGGCGCAGGGCGCTGTTCATCACCTTGTCCAGGAAGGCCTGAATCTGCTCGTGCTCCCGCCTCGCCGCGCGCACGGAAATAATCCCGCTCATGGGATTGCTGATAACGAGCGGCCCGTCCCCGCCGGAATCCGTCTCCCCGGATACGGACGCGCCTTCCCCGGATGCGCCGATGCCGAGTATCGCCCGGATGTTGGCCTCGATGGCGTCCCAAAAATGGTTTTTGCCCGTGTTCGTCAGCTTGGTGGAGGAGATGTTGCCGTTCTGGAGGCCGGTTCTGCTGCTGCCGCTGTTCTCGCCGACGCTGCCGCCGGTGGTGGCAATCTGGGTCGCCACGCTCACTTCGCTCACACTGTCACGGGACAGATTGACATAGTCGATAGGATAGCTGCGCCAATAGGGGGTATCCGGAGAGACGACCAGGTTGGGGCCGTTCAACTGATAGCGCAGATCCACCTGCCGGGCGATGCGGTCCATGATCTGCGGAAAGGTCTGGTTCACCGCATTCAGGGTGACGCTGCCGTGGATATCCGGGTGGATATCCACATTGAGCTTGGCGTCACGCGCCAGCTCGAACAGCAGGTCCCTGACCGGCACGCCGTTCACCACCACGGTATAGGTTTCCACCGGGGGCGCCGGCTCGGGTGGCGGCAGCACCGGCGCCCGGGTGATGGCCGGCGGGATTTCCTCCGCCCCGGACACGGCGGACGGCGAAGCACCGCCAAGATGCCCGGGGGACAGCGCCGGCGGACGGGTCGCCGTGCAGGCGCCCAGCCACAGGCCGCAGGCAAGCAGGAATGCCGGCTTCCAGCCCCCGCAAATGGGACAACCGGATCTGTTCGTCTTCATATTTGTCATCCAATCACCCGTCTTTTGAAATCGACTCGGCAAGAACATAGCGGACATTGCGCAGATAGGGGTTGTAATGGCGCAAAACCTCCGGCAGCCGCTTCAGCGCCGCCTCGGCCTCGCCATAATCGGAGTAATCGCCATACAGTACGCCCAGCATTTCCCTGCCCCGGATATCGACCCGGTGGACATAGAGTTTCCCGAGGTCATCCCGGACGTCCCGGTGCTGCAACAGGCGCTCCAATGCCGGCTCCTGTCCGGCATCCGTTACCAGCACCTGAATACTGAAGTGATCGGGATCGGCCTCCGACAGCCACTTCCGGGTCATTTCCAGCCGGTCTTCCAACAGGCCGGAAGACCGGGCCGGCCCGGCCGCCCCAGGGGCTTCATCTGTGTGGGGGGATCTTTCAATGCCGGCGGCGGGGGGCGTTCTCAGGGCTTGCTCCAGATCGGCGGTGGACGAAGCGCCGGGAGACCATCCCGCGAGGCCCGCCGTCCCCATGTGGGACCAGGCGGACAGCAGCAATGCGCCTCCCGCAAAGGATGCAGTGGCGGCGGCAGGCCAGCCCCAAGACCGGCGGGGTGCAAATTCGCAATCACTTATTGCGGCCCGGACATGCCGCGCCTTAACAACCCGGGCGTTATCGGTATAAGCGGCCAGCAGGGCCTTGTCAGCCAGGACGTTGATCCGGCGCATCAGCCCTCCCGAGGCCCGCGCAATCAGGCGCACCGCCCCCCGGTGAAAGATATCCGGCTCCTTGCAACCGGCAAGACACAGCCGGAACATGAGATATTTCCGGATATCCTTTGGCGCCAGCGGCGGCAACTCAAAACTGTCGGTGATGCGCTCCTTGATCTGACGCACATGGGGGGCGGACAAGCGCTCATCCAGCTCGGGCTGGCCAAACATCACGACCTGCAGCAGCTTGTGATGCCTGGTTTCAAGATTACTGAGCAGGCGGATTTCCTCCAGGGTTTCCAGCGGCATGCTCTGGGCCTCTTCCACGAACACCACGACCTGGCGGTTCTCGCCGTGCTTCTCGAGCAAATAGTCCTGGAGGGCCTTCATAACCTGCAAGCGGCTGCCGTCGGTTGCTTCCTCCAGTCCCAGCTCGAAGGCGATGGCATGCGGGATATGCTCGGGGGAGAGACTGGGATTGGCGAGGTATACGATCTCGATCCGCTTGGGCAGCTTCACCTCGAGCATGCGGCACAACATGGTCTTGCCGCTGCCCACTTCGCCCACGACCTTGGTGATGGCGTTGCCATTGACGATGGCGTAAACCAGGGCATCGAGAATAGCGCCCCGGTCGCCGCCGGGATAAAACAGGTCGGTATCCGGCGTGATCCTGTATGGCGCCCGGTCCAGACCAAAATACTCGTAGTACATCCCCATCTCCCCGCCAAAATTTTGATGCCCGGCCGACGGCTGCGTCATAAACCAGGCGCTCTGTCCCGTTATTCAGCGTTATTGTTCATAATCTGTTGTTTTACAGAACCTTGCCGGGTATATAGCAAAAAGCATGCCGCAATCCCGGCAAGCAATGGCAAGCCTTCGGCAGTGCTATCGGCAATACTTGAAAAAACGTGAGGGGATTATTTGAATGTCATTGAAGACGCCTGGCCGGCCGTCGCCGCCAGATGTTCAATTGCATGGGAGAGGCCGGGTGAAACAGCCAACAATTCCAGCCCGTAGCAATAGCCCTGTTCCGTGATCCGGTAATGGTTTACAAGGCCGTCGGCCTGATAGGGCACGGCGTTCACGGCCAGTTCTATTTTTACCTTGAAGGGGATTTTGGAACAAAGAGAAACCGGGCTGAAAAAACTGACGCCGGTTTTGCTGATGTCGTTGATCAGGCACTTATGGGTGTTCCTGCGCCCCAGAAACCCGGACACCCGTACACCCGCATACATATCTTTCAGGCGGAAGCGTTGGTTCCTGCGCTGTTGCTTCTGATGCTCCTGCTTTTGTCTGTCCCAGTGATCCTGCGGAAGCCGATGAAGGAAGAAATCGATCAGGCGGTCCAGTTCGTATGAGACGGAGGTAAAGATGATGCCGTATTTGAAAGCGTTTTCCCGGTAGCCGCGGTGGACGATAATGCCGTTGGCGACAAAGTCATTTTCATGATAAGTCAGTTTGAGGGCGACCTTGGTGTTGGTGGAGGCGGACCAGTCATCCACCAATACGCCAATGCCTCCGCGGCTTATGCTGAGAAACCGGCATGGCCGAAATTTGAAAAAGGGCAAAAAACCCCGCCGCCGGATGGCAGCGGTCATGCCCTTCGGAATAACTCTCGGGTCCAGGCGATTGGCATCATATTTGAGCGGTGGTTCAGGATCGTTCACAGGCGCCTCAATCGCAATCTCGCTTCGGCGTGGGATGCGTCATAAATCGGCCGTTTACCTCCAAAGCTTGAGGAGCGGATTTTGCTCTTCGTCCGCCCCGGCCTCTTTCCGCTCCAATTTCATGTCCAACCGTTTCCAGTAAGGCAATACGACGGCAAAATAGATTATGGGCAGCAGCAGGCTCATCCAGGCCCCCGCGGGGCTCTGGCTTTGCATGAGCCATTCCGGTCTCCATACAAGCATGGTCCAGATGTTTACGACGCTGGCGACACCAAAGGCATAGACACCCCATTTTTTCATCTTCCACAGCCCCACCAGGGATATGAGGAAGGCGAGATTCATGAGCAGCCCGTACTTGCCGGCGGGAATGATATGCTCGGGAACCACTCTGGTTGGGGCGCCGCCTTGGTCTCCCTGCCGGACGCTTGCTGCTTCGTCCTCCACGGGAACCTGCACATGTTCGTCCCGGTTGAATATTTTTTCCGGCCCTATGCCGTTCCCTATCATGATGGCCCCTACCGATCCGACAAATTGAAGCGCGCCGATTATGAATAAAGCAATGCAAAAAAACGTTATGAGTTTAGGCCTCACCATGTACTCCCGATAGCTGTCAGGTCTGTGAATCTGCGGGGCAGGATGCGCGCCCGCGGCCGCTAATCTTACATCATTTGAAATTCAACCGGGCGCGAAAAGAGCGGAAGCGCCGCTTTTGGGCGCCTCAAAGTTGGCAAAATGGTTGAGGTATGGCTTGTTACCGCTTCTTTTATATAGTATTAATTTTTCCCTTTCCGGGCCTCGAAATACCACTGGTGGCCCTCGATATCTTTCAAGTGCTTCTCCGTCAGCTCTTTGTACACCTGGTCACCGGCGATTCTTTCGACCTCCGGCAGGAAGTCGTTGTAAAACCGCTTGGCGACTTCGTACATGCCTTGCCACCAGGTATATTCGGCGGTAGCCGTCATGGCTATGCCCGAGCGCGCATTCCGGCCCGCCTTGCGCCAAAGCTCGTACCATATCCATTCAAGGTTCTCATCGAAGTCCTGCCGGGTAAGCAGGCCCCTTTCCTTGAGATCCGTCATTATGGCGAGCCCCGGCTTGGCGAATTTCTCGTTATAGAGTTCGACCAGGCTGTCGAGCTGGTTGTAAAACGCCTTTACGTATATTTCGCTGTGGCAGTTGATGCAGACCAGGGTCATGCGCTCCCTTCTGGCCTCCACGCCGAGGACCTGCGCCACGGTTCGCGTCTTCCCGTCCTTCTCCACCTCATCGCCTTCTTCCGGCACATCCTCATCGCCGTCCTCCGGCCAGCTTTCCCTGTCGCCATTTTCATAGATGACCAGGGCCTCCTTCTGCGATACCTCGCCCCTGAGATTCCAGCTCAGCCTCTCGCCCACGTCATGGGTGACCTCCAGGTCCCCAGCCACGCCCTTGACCTGCCCCATGTGGCAGGTGGTGCAGGTCGGCGCATCATAGTAGTCCTTGCCCACGATCCACTGATCACTTTCGAGGTTCATCTTTTCCCGGTCGGCCGCGAAAAGCATGCCATGCTTGGATGAATTGTATGACTCCAGTTGAGGCTGGTGATCACCTGAATGACATCTCCCGCAGGTGGTGGGCTGGCGGGCCTGGGCCTTTGAGAAACGATGGCGGGTGTGGCAGGCGGTGCATGAACCGATGCTGCCATCCGGGTTGACCCGTCCTATGCCGGTATTGGGCCATGTGGCCGGGTCCAGCTCTCCATCTTCAATTTTCACGGTGGAGCCGTGGCATACGATGCAGCCGGTATCGACGGCGGTGGCGCCGACGATCTCCTTGCCAAGAAAATTATCTATTCCATCGAGAATCGCCACGGCCTTGGAGTGGTGGCTGCCCTTGAACTGATTCACCTCTGTCTCATGGCAGCGGGCGCAGTCGCTGGGCGATACTATTACCGCAATATCGAAGCCTTTATGCTTTATGTGATCGACATCATCCTTGTCCGCCTGATGGCAGTCATAGCAGTTCACGTCCGCCTTGCCATGGGCACCTTCGTGCCATTCGTTCCACAGGCCGGGGGTCTCTTTGCGGTGACAGCTCTTGCATTTCTTTCCCTTGGGGCTGTCCCATGAGACTTTGCTGGCATCTACTTTTACCGCCGCCACTTCAACCGGAAAAACCAGGCAAAATGCCGCCACAAGCGCTCCGGCAATGATATGAGATATAAGGTCGCCAAGTGATTTTCGCCATAGTGCCATTGTCATCTCCACCTTACTGATAAGGATTTTATTGTTGCCCCGTGCCTTGCTGTTGCTTTTGCGCGTCATTCTTCTTGGGCGGCGCTTTATTCAACGAAGCAAGTATTTTCCGGGCCTCAAAAAACCACTCTTGCCCCTCTGCGTCTTTTACATGCTTATCCAGGAGTTCCTGGTACAGCTCATTTCCCGCGACTTTTTTCACTTCCGGCAAAAACCTGCTGTAAAACCGCTTGCCCACCTCGTACATGCCTTGCCACCAGGTATATTCTGCGCTGGCCGTCATGGCCCAGCCGGAGCGCGCGCTGCGCCCCGCCTTGCGCCAGAGTTCGTACCATATCCATTCGAGCCTTTCATCGAAGTCCTGCCTGGTGAGCCTGCCGCTCTCCTTGAGTTCATTCATGATGGCAAGGCCGGGTTTGGCGAACTTGTCGTTATACAGTTCGACCAGCCTGTCGAGCTGGGTATAAAACGCCTGCGCCCACTTTTCGCTGTGGCAACTCATGCATACGAGCGTCATCTTCTCCCTTCTGGCCTCCACATCGAGCACCTGTTCCACGGTCAATGTCTTTCCATTCCTCTCCACCTCATCGCCTTCTTCCGGAACATCCTCTTCGCCATCCTCCGGCCAGTTCTCCCTGGCGCCATTCTCGTAGACGACCAGGGCATATTTTTCCGACACTTCTCCCCTGAGATTCCAGCTCAGCCGCTCGCCGACGTCATGCGTAACCTCCAGCCGGCCGCTGGCGATGTCCACCTCTCCCATGTGGCAGGTGGTGCAGGTGGGGGCATCGTAGTAGTCCTTGCCGGCGATCCATCTGTCGCTTTCGAGATTCATCTTTTCCCGGTTGGCCGCGAAAAGCATGCCGTGCTTGGATGAGTTGTATGATTCCAGTTGGGGCTGATGGTCGCCTGAATGGCATCTTCCGCAGGTGACCGGCTGGCGGGCCTGGGCCTTCGAAAAACGGTGGCGGGTGTGGCAGGCGCTGCAGGAGCCGATGCTGCCGTCCAGGTTTACCCTGGCGATGCCGGTGTTGGGCCAGGTGGCCGGGTCCAATTTGCCGTCTTTCATCTTTACGGTGGAGCCATGGCATACGACGCAGCCGCTGTTGACCGCCGCCTCCCCCACCACAACTTTGCCGAGGTGATTCTCCAGGCCGTCCAGTATGGCCACGGCCCTGGCGTGGTGGCTGTTTCTGAACTGATTTGCTTCATGCTCGTGACATCTGCC
This sequence comes from Sedimenticola sp., assembly GCA_011051655.1. Classification (GTDB taxonomy): domain Bacteria; phylum Pseudomonadota; class Gammaproteobacteria; order Chromatiales; family Chromatiaceae; genus DRKS01. Next base: position 48,225 of record DRKS01000021.1, on the reverse strand, counting down.
GCAGTCCTTGGGGGTGACTATTATTGCGATATCGAAACTTTTCTTGTGCCTGATGGCATCCGGATCCCCTTTTTCCGCCCGGTGGCAGTCATAACAGTTCACCCCCGCCTTGCCGTGGGCCCCCTGGCGCCATTCGTAATATAGCCCTGGGGTTTCATGGCGGTGACATCCTTTGCATCTCTTGGCCTTGGGGCTGCCCCAGGAGACCTTGTCCGGGTCCACTTTCACCGCCTCTACCTCGGCCGGAAAAACAAAGCAAACCAATAAGACAACTGCTCCAGCAAGAACACCTGGCGCGAGGTTAATTGTTTTTCTCCACAGTCTCATTCCGTCTCTACCTTTCGTTACTTCATTTCTCAGCGCTTTTATAAAAACGGGTGCCGAAATCAAGTGCATCCGTATGGCATACATCTATACAGTTACCACAGTTGCTGCATTTGCCGGACAAGACCCTTTCCACGCCGTCCGATATGGATGGTTTCAGCACTCGTGGCTCCGGGCAGACCGGGAAGCAGTCGCCGCACTGGTCGCACTTTTCGGAATGGAATCTAACCCTCAGGAGGCTGAATCTACCCACGAGGGAGTAAAAGCCCCCTATGGGGCACCAGTGTGAGCACCAGCCCCTCGGCATAATAAAAAGGTCGTAGAGAAATATGACTGCCAGTATCACCCAACCCAGGCCCATGCCGTAGAGCAATCCCCGGTGAAGCATGGAGACGGGATTCATAAACTCGAAGGCAATCGCTCCCGTCCAGAAGGACAGCACCAATACAAGGGCCAGGAAGAGATAGCGTTCATTTCCCGTCAGGGCCTTTTTTCTGCGCTTTATGCCCATCCTGATTCTCAACCAATGGGCAAGGTCGGTAACCGGGTTAACAGGGCATACCCATGCGCAGTAGACCCGCCCGCCCACGATGAAATAGAAAAGCAGCACTATGGCGGCCCCGGCGGCCGCCGTGGTTTCAAGCAGGTCCCAGCCCGATGCGAAAAAGCCTTGCAGAAAAACAAAGGGATCCGTAAGGGCAACGATGTCCAGGATATCCGCCGAGTTGAGGCTGCCTTCAACAATATCGGCGGCGCTCCAGGCGGGTCCCGATGGTTGCGAAGTCTCTTCGGGAGCGGGCAAAGGCGGCGCCAGACCCGGTGTCAGCCCCGTGACCGGAAGCAGATTGAGCGCTTCGGCCGTTTCGGAGGTCTTCTGCTCTATTTTTACTTCAAAGTATGTCCCGGTGAGAAAAAGCGCAAGGATCAAGGCCTGTGAAATGCGCCGCAGGATAAGCCACTTGTAGCGTTTCACCGGAGCACCTCTTTGCGATAGTGTGGTCCCCTTTCTCCCTTGACCAGGGCGATGTCGAACACCTTGATGGCGGGCTTGTCCAGAATGCATACGTGCTCACAAAAACCGCAGCCCGTACAGGCCTCCGAATGCACTATGGGCAGAAAATAGGCGGCATTCTCTCCCGGCTTGTACTCAATGGTCATGGCCGTGCCCAAAAGCGGGCAGGCCCGGTAACAGACTTCGCATCTCTGTCCGAGGTAGGCCAGGCATGTTTCCTGGTCATGAAGAACGGCAAGCCCCATCCTCGCCTGCTCGATATGCTCCATCCCCTTGTCCAGCGCCCCGCTCGGGCACGCCTTTTGACACGGAATGTCCTCGCACATATAGCAGGGAATCTTTCGCGCTTCGATATAGGGAGTGCCGGTAACGATCCCCCCGCCCGGCGTCGCCATCCGGATGGCATCATAAGGGCAATCCTTTGCACACAGGCCGCACCGGAGGCACCTGCCGAGAAAGTCCTCCTCCGCAAGGGCGCTGGGGGGGCGCAGGGGGGCGGATCTCGCCTTTTCTCCCTTGATATAAAGGCCAAGCAGTCCGCCGCCTGCCAGCATCCCGGCCATGGAGCGCAATGAGAGGGAGAGGAACTCCCGCCTTCCGATATTCCCGGCGGCCCTCTTCTTGGGTGTCGCAGGCGCCATCTTGGATATGTGTGTCCTCTTTCAAGGAAGAAGGGCGGCCGCCATGGCCGCCCCTCTCCGTTCCGATCTACAAATCCCGACCGGCCATGGGATGCTTCCTGCTGTTGCCGGTCACCAACCCAGCACCTTGGTGTTTTCGTCGAGGGTTCCCTTGAACGGCGGATTGTCGTAGGTGTTCTCAACCCTCAGGTCCGCATCCGACTGGGGCACATGGCACTGGGTGCAGTTGAGACGCCGGCCATGGATGCTGTCCAGTTTCTTGCCGGTGATCGGATCCCGGTAGTGGGAGGGCGGGGCCGAAGGCGCCTCTTCCTCCTTGGCGTTGGCCCGGTCATGGCATTTCAGACACTCATGCTTTCTTACCTTGGAGGTGATGGACATCCCCTCGATGGTATGCGGGATCTGCGCCGGCGCACCGGCATAGGCCCTGGGCATGGTTTTCGATTTCCCGGGTTCCACGTCAGGGAACGCCTCCGGCCTCGGTTGCACCGAGGCGCCCAGGATTTCATTGGATTGGCGCATGGATTGAACCTTGCCCCCCACGTTGACCGCGGATGCCGCGGTGGCGAACAGGGCAACCATGCTGATTGCGATGGGCTTTACTATGTTCATTGTCGCCTCCTTCATTTATGCCTTGATGACCTTGGCCGCGCACTTTTTGTAATCTGTCTGTTTGGACAGTGGGTCCGTGGCGTCGAGGGTGCATTTGTTGATAAGGACATTGGCGTCGAACCATGGAACGAAGATGCGCCCCTCCGGCGGCTTGTTCCGGCCTTTGGTCTCGACCCTGGCGGTCACTTCGCCCCGCCGGGTGACGACCTTTGCCAGGTCGTTGCGCTTGAGTCCCCTCTTCTTCGCATCCTTTGGATGCATGAAGATCTTGGCATTGGGGAAGGCGCGATAGAGTTCCGGCACCCGCATGGTCATGCTGCCGGAGTGCCAGTGCTCGAGAACGCGCCCGGTGACCAGCCACATGTCATACTCGTCATCCGGCATCTCTGGTGGCGGCTCATAGGGATACATGAGGACCAGGGCCTTCTTGTCCGGTTTGCCGTAGAACTGGATGCCGCTGCCCTTCTCGACGAAGGGGTCATAGCCCTCCCGGTAGCGCCACAGGGTTTCCTTGCCGTTGACCACCGGCCAACGCAGCCCCCGCACCTTGTGATACTCATCGAAGGGCGCCAGGTCGTGATGTTTGACCCTGGAGAACTTGCGGTACTCCTCCCACAGCCCCTTGTGGATGTGGAAGCCGAAGTCGGTGGCGTCGTCGTTGGCGAACTCACTGGTGTCCGGCACCGGATACTGGGTGATCGCCTTGGTGGCAAAGAGCATGTCATACAGGGTCTTGCCACTGGCATTCGCCGCCTTGACCTTGTCCGCGGGCCAGACCTCGTCCACCTTGAAGCGCTTGGAAAACTCAACGAGCTGCCACAGATCCGACTTGGCCCCCTTGGGCGGGTTGACCTGCTGGCGCCAGAACTGGGTCCTTCTTTCGGAGTTGCCGTAGGCCCCCTCCTTCTCCATCCACATGGCGGTGGGCAGCATGAGATCCGCGGCCATGCCGGACATGGTCGGGTAGGGGTCGGAGCAGATCACGAAATTCTCCGGATCCCGCGCCGCCTTGAGCCAGTGATTCAGGTTGGCGTAATCCTGGAAGGCGTTGGCGCACATGACCCAGAGGATGTTGACCTTCTTGTCCTCCAGGTTGCGCATCATCTTGACCGCATGGGTGCCCACCTTGCCGGGCAGCAGCCCCTTGGGCAGACCCCAAAGCTCTTCGGCCTTGGTCCGGTGTGCCTCCTTGAATACCACCAGATCACCGGGGAGCCGGTGGGCGAAGGTTCCCACCTCCCGTGCGGTGCCACAGGCGGAAGGCTGGCCGGTAAGGGAGAACGGGGAATTGCCGGGCTCCGAGATCTTGCCGGTGAGCAGATGCAGGTTGTAGACGAGCTGGTTGATCCAGACGCCCCTGGTGTGCTGGTTCATGCCCATGGTCCAGAAGCTCATCACCTTCTTCTTGGGATTGGCGTAGACCTTGGCCAGGGTCTTGAGATCCTTCTCGGAGACGCCGGAGAGCTTCGCCGTATACTTGAAGGTGTACTTCTTGATGTGCTTGGCGTATTCCTCGAAGGTCGCCGGATGCATCTTCTTGGCGGTCTTGACGTTTTTCGCCTTCTTCTGCAGCGGATGCTCGGGCCGCAGGCCGTAACCGGTGTCCCAGGTGCCCCGCTTGAAGTTCACGTACTTGAGAAAATCCTTGTTGACCGCCTTCTTCTCATTGACGATGTAGTTGGCGATGCAGTTGGCGATGGCCAGGTCGGTCTGGGGCGTGAAGATCATGGTCTTGTCCGCGATCTCACTGGAACGATGGGTAAAGGTCGAAAGCACGTAGACCTTGGCCTTGCCGGTGACCTTCCTGTTGGTGACCCGGGTATAGAGCATGGGATGCATTTCCGCCATGTTGGAGCCCCAGAGCACGAAGACATCCGCCGCCTCGATGTCGTCGTAGCAGCCCATAGGCTCGTCGACGCCAAAGGTGCGGATAAAGGCGCCCACGGCGGAGGCCATGCAGTGCCTGGCATTGGGGTCCAGGTTGTTGGACAGCAGCCCGGCCTTCATGAACTTGGAGGCGGCGATACCCTCGAAGATGGTCCACTGGCCGGAGCCGAACATGGCGACGGATTCCGGTCCCTTCTTCTTAAGGGCCTCCTTGTACTTCTGTTCCATGATGTCGAAGGCCTGGTCCCAGGTGATGGGCGTGAAATCACCGTTCTTGTCGAACTTGCCGTTTTTCATCCTCAACAAGGGCTTGGTGAGCCTGTCCTTGCCATACATGATCTTTGGCAGGAAGTAGCCCTTGATGCACATCATGCCCCGGTTCACGGGGGATTTGGCATCACCCCGGCAGGCAACCATCTTGCCGTCCTTCACCCCGATTTCGACGCCACAGCCCACGCCGCAGAAACGGCAGGCGGCCTTGTCCCAGCGGATACCCTCGCCTTCCGCGGCGGCAGCGTCTTTGACCCCCATCTTGGGGACAACCCCCGCGGTTGCCATGGTCGTTGCGACTACTGTGGATTTAACAAACTCCCTTCTTGAAATACTCATGGTCGAACCCCCCTCGTTTAAGCAGCAGGAAAACAAATAGTCCCTTAATTGATGAGTTGTTCACCTTCCTCTACCTCGTAACTGCAGGCCAAGCTTACGTTCGTTACACCGGTAATATCGTGAACATTCTTGAAAATGGCGGCGGCGTCACCAAGCGTTTCCACTTCAACCGTGGCGATCACCGTTTGGTTCAGGGATGCATCGTTGACCTCGATGTTTTGCATGTTGCCGATCTCGGTTACGACCGCGTCCTTCATGTCCGGCGCGGTAGTGACAATGATTCCTGAGATGTTCAATGTATTGCCTCCTGTCCGATGCGAAGATTAGGATTGCGCTGGTTGCGGACGCATGGATACGGCGCCGACGGGACAGGGTGCATAACAGTCCCCGCAGCCGTTGCATGCGTCAGAAACAAGTTGTGGAGCGGACACGCCGCCGACGACGAGCCGGAGGCGGATGGCGTCCATGTCGCAGGATTCCTGGCAGGTGTAGCAGGCCATCCCCTGGCGGGCCAGGCAGGCGTCTTCAAAATGGGCCTTCAGCGTCCAGGGAGAGCGGCCTGGGCCGGCTGACTGGGACAACGCGCCGGTCTCACAAACCGCCTTGCAGTCACCGCAGAAATCACAGCCGCCGCCGGAGAAATCGACCTCGGGCAGCTTCGCCCGGCCGGGCTTCAGGATGGATGCAGGACAGGCCTTGATGCATTCGCCACAGCCGCTGCATGTTTCGATGAATAATGCTTCAGGAATCGCCCAGGGCGGCCTGAGCAGCTTGATTTCGCCTTTGAAATCGCCCCGTAGAAATTGCATTCTGCTGATGGATCCGGCCATTTTGCCCGCGCCATTAACCCTATACCTTACAGGTAATAAGGGGATTCTTACGCCGATTTTAAAGCAGCGTATTTGACATAGATCAAGTTGGCAGAATTTTTGTAGGGCTTTTTAACGGGTTGATAATAATAAAGTTTTTTGCTCAACTTTATTAAAATACAGATTTTCAATAAGTTGTGGCAACGGCGGGATTTAAAATCTTATTTTTGCCAAGGATGCAAAAAAACGGGCAACCGATACCGGATCTGGCCCCTTACAAAGCCGTGGATATCAGTCCGGCCAGGTGGATGACGTTGGTGGCATGGGGGATGCTGTCCGTGCTCCAGATCCGGCCGACGCCCGCCTTGTTCAGGCGCTGGAGGGCGTCCTTTACGAACAGGGCATGGGTCACCAGCACTGATATGGACGCGGGCTTGTGACTGGACAGTGCCCCGGCGGTTACTTCAAGGGTGCGGCCGGTGCTGGCGACGTCATCCAGCAGCACCATTTGGCGCCCCCGGTACTCCCTTTCGGGGAGGATGATTTCGACCCTGCTGTCGCCAAGGCGCCGCTTGCGTCCCACGGCATAGTCCAGCCCTCCTTCCCGGGCGACGCTGGACACCCACTGCTCCGACTCCTCGTCCGGCCCTATCAGAAAGGCGTCCTTGCAGGTTTCGGCCAGAAAGCCGGACATGGCCCCGGCGGCGGTAAGGACGGTGGCGCGCTTCGCCGGCACTGCCTGGCCGAGGTCGTGAACCCGGTGCAAGTGGGGATCCACCGTCACCACCTCATCGAACCAGCGGGCCAGCAGGCTCCCGATAATGGGCTGGCTCACCGCCTCCCCAGGCCGGAAGGCCTTGTCCTGACGCATGTAGCAAAGATAGGGCGCCACCAGCACCAGGTGCGATGCGCCCAGTTCCCGGGCGGTCACGGCGGCCAGGGCCAGTTCCACCAGCTTGGCGTTGGGATGGTCCAGGCTGCGGCAGATAATCACCCGCTCCGGCAGCCTTGCCGGCAGCCGGACCCGGCTCTCCCCGTCCGGGAAGATGTGCAGCCCGATCTGCTCGAACGCCAGGCCGGCCGCCTCGGCCAGGCGCCGGGCCGGCTCGCAGTATTCCGGAAATCCCAGCACCAGTCCCCTGTCGTTTTCGTTGCTCATGCCGGGTCAGAAAAAGGTGGCTTCCGCGGGCCGGGCCGGGCGCCTGTCGCCAATGCGGAAACCGCTGTCCTTTTCCGCAAGCTCCCGGGCGAAACGATAGTCGGCGGGGAAATCGGCATAGATGCGGTAGAGGGGTTCCCCCGTTTCCACCGGGTCGCCCAGCTTCTTGAACAGGTCCACTCCCGCCCCCTTGTCCATGGGCGCCCCCGCCAGGCGGGCGATGCGGGCCATTTGCTTGTTGTCGATGCCGTTGACAAAACCGCTGGCCGGCGCCTTCACTTCATGCTGCAGCGTTCCGGGCTCCACCCTGACGGGATTGCGGCCCTGGGCCTTTACGATATCCCGCATCTTGTTGATGGCCCGGCCCGAGTCCAGGATGTCCCGGGCGATGGCGTAACCCTGGCCGCCGCGGACATCGGGATCGAACTCCAGCACCCGTCCTGCCAGCCACAGGGCCTTTTGCCTCAGATCGGGGGGGGCCTGGGGATCATTTTCCAGCACCTGCATGACGTCCCGCAATTCCAGCACCGGGCCGATGCCCCGCCCCACGGGCTGCCGGCCGTCAGTGATGACCACTTCCAGATGCAGCCCCAGCCGGTCGCCGACGAATTCGAACAGCTTGCGCAATTGCAGCGCCTCCGCCGTATGCCGCACCTTGGCGGTGGGTCCCACCGGGATGTCGATCAGCAGGTGGGTGGAGCCCGCCGCCAGCTTCTTGGCCAGGATGGAGGCCACCATCTGGCCCGGGGAGTCCAGAAACAGCGGCCGCTCGACGGAGATCAGGATATCGTCCATCGGGGCCAGGCGGGCCGTGCCGCCCCAGGCCAGGCAACCGCGCTGGCGGCGGACGATTCCCCGCAGTTTCTTGGGCGGCAGCTTGACCTGGGCAAGCAGCGCCATGGTATCGGCGGTGCCCGCCGGTGAGGTGATGGCCCGGCTGGAGGTCTTGGGGATCAGCATGCCGTGGGCGGCGACGATGGGCACCACCAGCATGCTGGTGCGGTTGCCGGGGATGCCGCCGATACAGTGCTTGTCCGCCACCAGGGGCTCGCCCCAATCCAGGCGCTCCCCGCATTCCACCATGGCGCGGGTCAGGTGCAGCACCTCCTCGCGCTCCAGGCCCGCCTGGCTGCAGCTCACCAGAAAGGCGGTCATTTCCGTCTTGGAATAACGGCTGGCCACAATGTCGCGGGCGATGGCGCGAAAGTCCTTCAGGCTGAGCCTCTCGCCGGCAATCTTGCGGTGGACGGCATCCAGCGACGGCGGCAGTTCAGCATGGGCGACGCGGACGGAACGCCCTTCCGGAAGGCCTAGCTGTTCAAACGCCTGTTCGCTCAGCCCCAACTCCTCGCATCCGGTAATGGATTCATCGTCCACCACATTCAATACCGCCAGCACCCGCCGGCGCCTGCCCTCTCCCGTTCTGACCTCCACCTTGGTCAGGGCCTGAAAGCCTTCGGTGCGATAGACGGCGCAATCCCGGTGAAGGTAGGCGACGTTCTCCTTGTAGGTGTCGATGGCCACCCGGCGTAATCTCAGGGTTTGTCGGCGCGCATCAGTCATGAGTCGAATCCCGGTCAGGGGGCCGCCGGGCATGGCCCCGCGCCCAACGATAGCGTTTATAGCCCTCGGCCATAAGGAACACGGGCATGGAAAGGGCCAGGATAAGCCCCCAATCCGTCCATCCCAGTGGCGCCGTATGCAGCGCCTCCTGCATGAAAAGCGTATATACCGCGCACAGTTGCAGGCCGAGATTCAAGAGCCAGGCCGGCAACACCCAGCGGTTGGAGAAAACATCGGACCCGGCCAGGGGCGCGCGCAGGTTGCGGAAGTTATACAGATTTATATTCTCCATCACGATAATGCCCGTAAAGGCCATGGTTTGGGCCAGCACCAGCCGCCCGGGTCCGCCCTCCCCCAGATAATGATGAAACAGCCACAAGGCGGCCAACCCTATGTAGCCCCCAAGCAGCAGAATCATCCAGAGGCCCCGGCGATCCAGCAACCGCTCCCCCGGGGCGCGGGGCGGACGCTGCATAATATCCTTTTCCGCCGGTTCCATGCCCAACGTCAGCGCTATCATGCCGTCGGTAATGAGATTTATCCACAGAATATGGATCGGCAGCAGGATCAGGGGGCCGCCCATGAGCACATTCAGAAAAATGGCCACCGCCTCGCCGGTATTGGAGGCCATCATATAACGGACAAACTTCTGGATATTGTCGTACTGGCGCCGCCCTTCCTCCACGGCGCCGATGATGGAGGCGAAGTTGTCATCGGTGAGCACCATATCGGCCGCGCCCCTGGCCACGTCGGTGCCGCGCCTGCCCATGGCGATGCCGATGTCCGCCTTCTTCAGCGCCGGCGCATCGTTCACGCCGTCGCCGGTCATGCCAACCACCTGCCCCTGTTGCTGCAGCAGGGTGACGATGCGCAACTTGTGTTCCGGCGTGGTGCGGGCGAAGACCGCCCTTCCGTCGAGCACCCGCAGCAGGCTGCTGTCATCCATGGTCTCCAGCGCCGCTCCGTCCAGGGCCCGCTCCGCCGGCAGGCCCGTGCGCCGGGCGATGGCCAGGGCCGTGGCCGCGGCGTCGCCCGTGATCATGATCAGCCGGATGCCGGCCTCCCGGGCCATCCGCACCGCCGCCGGGACCTCGGGCCGGGGGGGATCGATAATGCCCGCCACGCCGAGCAGGGTGAAGGATTGCTCGACCTCGTCCTCCCCCATGGGCGCACCGGCGGCGAGCCTGCGCCTGGCCAGGGCCAGGGTGCGCAGTCCCGTCTCCGCCATGCCCGTGTAGGCGGCGCTGACGGCCTGGCGGTGGGCGTCGGTCAGCGGGAGTTCCTCCTCTCCCACCAGGATGTGGGAGCACAGCGCCAGGATGACCTCGGGGGCGCCCTTGGCATGGGCCACCGGCCCTTCATCCCCCGGCATGACCACGGTCATGCGCTTGCGGCCGGAGTCGAAGGAGAATTCAGTGATGGGTTGCGCATCGGGATCCCGGCGCAGCGCCGCCTTGCAGGCCGCAACCACCAGGGCGATCTCCGTGGGGTCTCCCGACTCATGCCACCCCTGCTCTCCCTTGAGCAGTTTTGCATGGGAGCAGATGAGACCGGTTTCGAGCAGCGCCATCAGGTCCCGGCGCCCGTGATGGTCGATCCGGCGGCCGTCGACCTCGAAGTGACCGGCCGGCTCATAACCGGCGCCGGTCACCCTGACCTCCCCCGCCGGCAACCAGATGCGGGTGAGCGTCATCTGGTTCTCGGTCAGGGTTCCGGTCTTGTCCGTGCAGATTACCGTGGCAGCACCCAGTGTCTCGGCCGCCTGGAGGCGGCGCAACAGCGCCCGGCGCCTGACCATGGCGCGGATGCCCAGGGCCAGGGTGATGGTCACCACTGCGGGCAACCCCTCCGGCACCACGGCAACCGCCAGGGATACGCCGGTGAAGAACATCTCCAGCAGGGATTTGCCCAGCAGCCAGCCGGCCAGAATCACCAGGGCCGAAACCCCGATAGAGAGGACGCCCAATTGTTTGCCCAGCGCCGCCAGCTTGATTTGCAGCGGGCTGGGCTCCTCCTCCACCGCCTGGGTCAGCCGGGCGATGCGGCCGAACTCGGTATCCATGCCGGTGGCGATCACCAGGCCCCGCGCCCGGCCGTTGGTCACGGCGGTGCCCATCCAGGCCATGGAGGAACGGCCCGCCAGGGCCGCGGCCTCATCGACGGCGGCACAATCCTTGGATACGGAAACGGATTCACCGGTAAGCACCGACTCATCCACCTTGAGGTTGATTGCCTGGATGAGACGCAAATCGGCCGGCACCCGGTCGCCGGTCTCCAGCAGGACGATGTCTCCCGGCACCAGGTCGCGGGCATCGATGTCTTGTTCGGCACCGTCACGCATCACCTTGCAGCGCAGCGAGAGCATCTGGCGCAGGGCGGCCATGGCCTTTTCGGCCTTCCATTCCTGGACAAAACCGAGCAGGCCGTTGAGCACCACAATGGCGAGGATGGTGAGCGCATCACCGGCTTCGCCTATGAGCAGGGCAATGGCGGCGGCCGCCAGCAGGATGACAATCAGGACATTGGCGAACTGGCGCCCAAGGACTGCGTACCACGCCTCTTCTTTGAAGGTCCGAAGGAGATTGGGGCCGTAACGCCTGAGCCGGCCCGCCACCTCGGCGGCGGCAAGGCCATGGCGGGCATCCGATGCCAGCATGGCAACGGCCGCCTTGTCGGTCAGCGCATGCCATGCAGGCGGTTTACCCGGGCCCACCCCCATTTCCCTACAGGATGACCAACCTGAGGGGCTTGATTTCCTTGTACATGATGACCAGGGGTTTTTTTGTGGAAAAGGTGACGATCTTTGTTCCGGGGGGGTAACAGAAATGGCTGGTCATGAACATGTGGATATCGTCCGGTGAACGGAAAAAATCCTTGAGCAGGTCCATCTCCTGCCTGTCCGTGTCCGACTCGAGCTCATATTTTCTTTCATTGATCTTGACATAGGCGTCCGCCAGGGTGATTTCGGGAATGTCGATATGTTTTCCGAGCAGTTCCCTGATGAGAATTCTTTTCAGCCGCGGCACCAGGGCAAAGCCGATTTTCGACTCTCCATGCAGCCAGTTGATGTCCTTGTCTTCATCATAGGTTATTTCATGCTCACCAAAGGCGACGCACCAGCCCGAATAATAGGCGGAATATCTTTTGATTAGCCGATCGAACGCCATAGCGGCCTTTTTACTGCCTGGCGGCCCCATTGTCCATCACATCATGGCAGGGAGGAGCCGGGGCCAGGAGGGATACAAAATTAATCCACTACTCTCACTTTATCGTCTAATATATTGAATGAGCATGGTAAACCTTGAGGTTGGGTACATCAGCCTCGACAAATCAAGAGTGGACAGGAGGAGCAGGCGGTGTCAGACGCAATCAAGACCAGTGGACTTTCATTCAGGCAAAGCGTGGATCATATGGTGGACCGCGCGATTCAGATCATGAAGCTGGACACCGGCGTGGCCAATGCCATGAAGGCCTGTACATCGGTGCTGCAGGTCACCTTTCCGGTGGAGATCAGGGGCAAGATCGAGGTCTTTACCGGCTGGCGGGCGGTCCACAGCATCCACCGGCTTCCCTCCAAGGGGGGTATCCGTTACGCCACCTCGGTGGATCAGATGGAGGTCGAGGCCCTCGCCGCCCTCATGACCTACAAATGCGCCATTGTGGATGTGCCCTTCGGCGGCTCCAAGGGCGGCCTGTTTATCGATCCCGGCAAATACTCAAGGGATGAGATGCAAAGAATCACCCGCCGTTTTGCGCGGGAGCTGGCGGAAAAAGGCTTTCTCAATCCGGCGACCAATGTCCCGGCCCCGGACATGGGCACCGGCCAGCGGGAAATGGCCTGGATCGCCGACACCTACAAGCATCTCAATCCAAACGATATCAATTATATCGCCTGCGTAACGGGCAAGCCGGTGGCCCACGGGGGCATCCGGGGGCGGACAGAGGCCACCGGACGCGGCGTCCAATACGCCCTGCGCGAATTCTTCCGCCATCCCGATGAGGTGAAGGCAGCCGGCCTGGATGGCGGCCTGGCCGGAAAACGCATTGTCATCCAGGGGCTGGGAAACGTGGGCTATCATGTCGCCAAATTCCTGTCCGAGGAGGATGAGGCGAAGATTATCGCCATTATCGAGCATGACGGCGTCATCATGAACGAGGATGGCATCCAGGTGCAGCAGGCCTATTACCACAAGTCGGAGACGGGCGGCCTGAAAGGCTTCGCCGGCGCCAAATACTCCCCCGCTGGAGACAAGGCCCTGGAGATGGAGTGCGACATCCTGATCCCCGCCGCCCTGGAAGGCGTTATTCACAAGGGAAACGCCGGAAATATCAAGGCGAAACTCATCGCCGAGGCCGCCAACGGCCCGGTAACCTTCGGGGCCGACGCCATCTTGAGAAAGAAAGGCGTGGCCATCCTGCCTGACGCCTATCTGAATGCGGGGGGCGTGATCGTCTCCTATTTCGAATGGATCAGGAATCTGACCCATATCCGCTTCGGGCGGCTGCAACGCCGTTTCGATGAGGCACGGGGGCAGCATATCGTTACCGCATTGGAAATGCTGGGAAATACCACCATCCCCGATTGGATACGTAATGAACTGGTGCGTGGCGCCGATGAATTCGACCTGGTGCGCTCCGGGCTGGATGACAGCATGCGCCTTTCCATGCAGGAGATCATCGAACAGCGCAACCGCAACAGCGATATTGATGACTACCGCACGGCGGCCTATGTGATCGCCCTGACCAAGCTGTCGCGCTCTTACCTTGACCTGGGTGTGTACTGACCTATCATTCGGCCGTCATTCTTGAGAAAATGGCGGCATGGCAGGTATCCTATGCATCAGTAGGCGAAACCACTCCCATTGGCGCCAACAGACCTGAATGTACAAGAGCTACTTCGGATTCGGCGAGACGCCTTTCGCCATCACCCCTGATCCCAAATTTCTCTATATGAGTCAAAGGCACCAGGATGCCCTGGCTCACCTGAAATACGGCCTCTTCGAAACAAATGGTTTCGTATTGCTTACCGGGGAAGTGGGTACCGGCAAGACCGCCCTCTGCCGCTGCCTGCTGGAGCAGCTTCCGGCGACCATCGATGCCGCCCTCATTCTGAATCCCAGGCAGACCGCCTTTGAGCTGGTGGCCAACATCTGCGATGAGCTGCACATCGACTACCCCCATGACACCACCAGCATCAAGGTATTGATCGACCTGCTGAACGCCCATTTACTGGAAAACCACGCCCGGGGCAGACGCACCATCCTGATCATCGACGAGGCCCAGAATCTCTCGGACGAGGTGCTGGAACAGGTCCGTCTGCTGACGAACCTGGAAACGACCAAACGCAAACTGTTGCAGATATTGCTGGCCGGCCAGCCCGAACTTCAGGCCATGCTGTCCCGCCCCCAACTGCGCCAGCTTACCCAAAGAATCACCGCCCGGTACCATATCGCCCCGCTGACGCCGGTGGAAACCGGCGCCTACATACGGCACCGTATGGGGGTGGCCGGCGTCGAACGCCCGATCTTCTCCAAGGAGGCAATCACCAAAATCCACAAGCTGTGCCGCGGGACACCGCGGCTGATCAATATCATTTGCGACCGGGCCCTCCTGGGGGCCTACGCCCAGAACAGGCCGACCATTGACGCCAGAATCGTCAACCAGGCCGCCCAGGAGGTGTTGCCCGAAACTCAGCGCAATCTCTCCAATCATACGGTGCGGGTTGCTGCGGCAGCCATGTTGCTGCTCAGCTTTGCGGTAGCAGCCTATACGCTGCGTCCCTGGGAAAGGCTTGGTTTCACGGACCATAAGGAGGCCGATGCCGTTGCAGAATCCAGGCCAGCGGCAACGGAAACAAATCCTCCCGCCTCAACACCTCCGAAATCAGTAATCGTACCGGTTGAAGCAGACGCGGAGACAACCACACCGCCAGCATCCAATGCCAAGGCCGCCGTCTTGGTCGCCAGATTGGATATGAATATGTCCTCCCCGCTCAGGCCTGGCAGCAATGAAACCTCCCCCCTAGAGGAAGCTGCGCAAATCGAAGCCGATGCAGGAAATCCCGGCCTGATGGGCCTGCTGAGCAATCAAAATTGCAACAGCGGCACGGACGTGGCCATCAGCGCCCTGTTCAGGCTTTGGGGCAAAGAATACCAGGCACAGCCCAACCGCACCCCCTGTGAAATCGCCCGCGGCGAAGGCCTGCGCTGCCTGCACAGCAAAGGCACATGGAACAATCTGCGCCGCTACAATCGTCCGGCAATCGTTGAGCTGCTCACCCCCGCCGGCGGTTGGCAGCATTTGCTGGTAAGCGAAATCAATGGCGACAACATCAAACTCAGCTGCGGCGGCGATTCCGCCAACATCACCATCGGGCAAGTCGATCCGTACTGGCTCGGAGAGTTCCTGCTTCTGTGGAAACCACCCAAACACAGGTCACGCTTTGAACGAGGCAATAACAGCCGTGAAGTACGGCAACTCCGCCAACAGTTGGATGCGGTGATGGGTGTGACTCACCCTCCCGGCTACACAGCCAGCAGCGTATTTGACGAGGAGCTGGAGCAGCAGGTTATTCAATTTCAGCAGGCCAATTCCCTACAGCCAGACGGCATTGCAGGCAGAGATACTTTGATTCTGCTGAACACCCTGACCGCAGATCCATCAATCCCGCTCCTGCATTATTCAAACCGATAGCCAGAATCACCAAACATGTCGTTTATTCTTGAGGCTCTAAATAAGGCGGAGAGGGATCGCGGCAGCCAAACCGGGCATGCCATAACAGCACCCCATCCCATTGAAAACAACCCCAGGCGCCAGTGGCTGCTGGTTTTTCTGATCTCCATCGCAGGCAGCGCCCTTGTGTTTGGCCTCTATCTGGCGCTGCAAAACAGTGGGTTTTTTTCACAGGAACAAAAAGACGCCATCACTGCCGCCCCAGCAGCCATTCTCCCCCAAAAACCGACAAAAGCCGGGGCGGAAATGACAGCGGCTATTGACAAGAAAACTCTTGAAGTCAGACCAACGGCCCCGGTCAACAACGCAAACACCGAAGCCTCACGGCTGCACAACATGGTCGGCGAGCCAACCCAAGCTGCTGCAATACATACGGCTGACAAACTTACGACAACTGAAAAGAAAGATACAACCGCCGCTGCCAAATTGACCGAAGACAAAGTGGCCTACCAGCCTGAAACCAAAGAATCAGCCCTGTCTAATGGGCATAATGACATTCCGCTTATTCATAACCTGCCTGAATCCATCCGGACACAGTTGCCCGCACTCGAGCTGAATGTCCATGTATTTTCAGACAATCCATCCAAGCGCTTCGTCTATATCAATTCCATACGCTATAGCGAAGGTGCGCGGATTGGCGATGGCATCATATTGGAGGAAATAATAAGTAACGGTGTAATACTAAGTTATCGTGGAACGTTCTTTCTTCTTGTTATCAAAACATAGACTAACCATGACAAAGCCACATTCAGAGGCTTTGTCAGGGTTAGGGTTGGTAGTTTACGATGTCAGGTTGACGTTAAGCCAAGATCTTCTGCAGGTATGGCGCCGTATAGCATTTCGCCGTCACCAGTTGTCACACCTACGACAACAACAGAGTGGCTTTCTCCATCAATGTCCAGCATGGCTGTATAGTAGACACTGTCCACCTGAATATATACCGCTCTATGCGTATTGCATATACCTGCTATTGCATACTGGTTGACCCTGTCCTGAGCAACATCCAACCCAACTTCTTGCTGCATCTCTATTATATTGTCTACCGAAATTTTTTCCCGGCATAGATAGATGTCATATGGAATCGGCGAAATTTTTCCAACAACAAGGATTGGGTCAGCAGCTATTGCAGGCTGCGCCAGCAGTAAAATCACCGATATGAATAACATTGCATACAGCTGTGTGCGTTGGGTCATATTACTCTCCTTCCCGTACAGATTTAGAGCTGCATGGGTTCACACACAGCATTTACCGCATCTCTTAAGAGATAGCGGTAGGTTCTGTTAATCCTTTAGACAGCCAACAAATAAGGATAAATTTCAAGAACAAGGCAGGCCTTATACGATTGCTGGATCAGCCCATTGATAGTGCCAAAATGCTATTGGAACATGTCAACCCGTCACAGCCATAGATCCGGCCAGGCGGAATAACATTGTGAATTACGGATAAAATGTCGGCACAGAGATTATATCTAAGTGCAGATATAATAACGATTCCGCCCTTCCTCTTTGGCCTTATATAGCGCCTTGTCTGCCACGGCGACAAGCTCAGCAGCGGACTTCCGTTTGTCGGGCATAATCACAGAGATACCAGCGCTGATAGTAACATGATCTGCCGCACTCGAATATTCATGCACAATACCAAGCCGCTCTACCGCCAAGCACAGGCTTTCAGCTACAACCTCCGCACCCTGGCAATCTGTTCCCGGCAATACTACGGCAAACTCCTCACCACCATAGCGTGCAACAAAATCTGAAGATCGCTGAACAACCCTGTCCAATTCCTGTGCAACTTTTCTGAGGCAGTCATCCCCTCCCTGATGGCCATAGTTATCATTAAACAGCTTGAAGTGATCGATATCTATCAAAATCAAGGCAAGTGGCTTGTTATCACGAACTGCTCGATTGAATTCTTTTGGCAGCAGTTCATCAAAGCTGCGCCGATTAAGGATGCCGGTTAACCCATCACGTGCCGATAGACGCGCCAATTCTGCATTTTTCTTCTCAAGTTCCACCTGCAATTCACGCAATGCAGCAAACGCTTCATCTCTTTGTTTCTGGGCCAGGTAGCTGCGTGAATGTGCGTGGATTCTGGCAATCAACTCAATCTTGTCCGGGATCTTAATGAGATAATCACTTGCATTCCGCTCAAAAGCATCCTTTTTAATAATCGGATCTTCCTTGGTTGAAAGCACGATTACAGGGACGGCTTGAATTTCAGCAGTACCTTTGTATTTTCCAAGCAGGGTCATTCCGTCAACATCCGGCATTACAAGGTCCTGCAATATCACAGTTGGCTTATACGTCACGGCAGTTTGCACAGCCTGTTCCGGGTCGCGGCAATAATGAAATTCAATATCTTCCTGGTCGGCAAGCATACGTCGTATCGCCTCTGCAACAATCGGCTGATCATCCACCAGCAGGACACGGCTGCTTCTAGATATTTCAGTAGATATTTTTACTTTATTCTCATAATCCATATCTGTCATAGCATCGCCCATCCTAAACCTGGCTGCCCAAAGCAATCAATCTGGTGGCAATCTTATCAAGGGGCAGAATATCAACAGCCGCATTCAATTCCGCTGCCGCTCTTGGCATACCATATACCGCACATGATTTTTCATCCTGAGCAATGGTATAGAACCCCCTTTCCTTAAAATGCAATAAACCCTGCGCTCCATCACGCCCCATCCCTGTCAACAGCAATGCTGTTATATTTCCCTGCCAATGCTCAAGAACACTTTTAAAAAAAATGTTAACTGATGGACGGTATGCCTCTTCTATTGGATCTGCCGTATATTCCATGCATCCAGCTTTATTTAAGACCAAGTGATCGTTTGTTCCTCCAAGCAATACCATGCCCGGCCGTGGATGATCGCCATTTTCTGCAATTTTAACTGTAAGATTACAGCATTTATCCAACCACTTGCTCAAATCATCAGAAAATAAAGCATCAATATGCTGAACGATCACTATTGGAAGTGGAAAAGCTGCTGGCAGCGCACTTAATATACAATGCAAAGCCTGTGGACCGCCCGCTGATGAACCGATAACAATCAGATGCTTATCAGATTTATGACTGGTTTGCAGATATGTTGGTGATTTATTTTTTATATTTATGGATTTGATGGAATCTCTTGTAGAACTGAGCTGTTTAATCGTTGCTATTTTAGATAAAAAGTCACTTTTACCACGCGCGGAACCATCCCCGCTCAGGATGGGCGTATTAACTGCGTCCAATGCACCATAACCCATTGCTGCAAAAACCTGTTGTGCATATTTGCTAACCGAGCTTGTCACAATTAAAATTGGACAAGGCGTATTTGCCATGATCAAACGTGTAGCTTCCACCCCTTCCATTACAGGCATAACCAGATCCATCAAAATCAAATCTGGCGTATCTTTATTACACTGCTCCACCGCTTCTTGGCCATTATGCGCAATCCATGCTACCTGGTAATCGCCAGATTCTATGAGCACCCGGCGTAAGCTTTCTACCGCCATAAGCGTATCATCAACAATTGCAACTCTCATGCCGCAGCCTCTCCAATCAAATCAACTACGGCTTCGCGCAAGCTGTCATCCTGAAAACTACCCTTTGTCAGATAATAGTCCGCCCCGGCCTCCAAGCCGCGTCGACGGTCTTCATCCCGATCTTTATATGAGACGATAATTACCGGAATATTGCGCAAGTATTGTTTTGATTTAATTTGCCGAACCAATTCAATACCATCCATGCGCGGCATATCGATATCTGTTATGATCAGATCAAATGCAATCTGGTTTATCACATGCCAACCATCCATGCCATCAACGGCAACCTCTACTTCATATCCTGCTGCCTCTAAAAGATTACGCTCAACTTCACGTACAGTTATAGAATCATCTACTACAAGGATGCGCTTACGTCCACTCGACTCAACACCTGTTTCTCCCTTTCCAACCTTGCCTACTTTGCCGGCAACAACCGCTTTTTCGATAGACCTCAATATATCGTCTACATTAATAATCAACAAAGTTGATCCATCTTCAAGAATAGCGGCAGCACTTATATCCTTTACTTTCCCAAGTTCGCCAGGAAGAACATGGACAACTAAATCCTGCTCTCCAAGCAACTTGTCCACAACCAAGCCGTAAGGATTTTTATAATCACCAAGCAGTACCGCCACTATAGCTCCGTCATCAGATTGCCCCTCATGTAATCCAAGGATTTGTGCTGCACTTACAAGCCCGATATGTTGGCCCCCGATATCGATAAATTGGTGACCTTCTGCCACTTTGATTTCCCCTCGTTCAGCTTTCAGAATACTGTGTACCCTGGCTAACGGAAAGGCATAAGGCTCTCCACTAATCTCAACAAGCAGACTGGGTACAACCGATAGTGTCAATGGCAAATTAAGCTGAAATGTTGTTCCTTCCCCCCATTTGCTGTAGGTTCTGATGATTCCGCCCATTTCCCGCACTGCATCTTGGACTACATCCAGTCCAACACCACGGCCAGATATTTCAGTAACCTCTTCCCTGGTGGAAAAACTCGGCAAAAAAAGAAACTCCAAAAGCTCTTCTTCAGTCAGCTTCTCGGGTATGCCTTTATTAAGGAGGCCTTTTTTGATAATCTTCTGACGCAGGCTATCAAGATCTATACCTTGCCCATCATCCACAATAACAATAAACAGCATACCGGACATATGATAGGCGGAAAGGCAAATAGTGCCTTGCCGTGGCTTTCCTAACGCCTCACGCATATCTGGTGTTTCAATTCCATGATCTACGGCGTTCCGTAAAAGGTGATTGAGGGGGGCCTCAATTTTTGCAAGAATCTCTCTATCAACCAGAGTACCTTGCCCCTCTATTTGCAGCTTTACTTCTTTTCCGAGCTTTCTTGCCACATCTCTAACCAGCCTTGGAAAACCGCCAGTACCATCTCCAAATGGCTGCATACGGCTTTTTATAACGGCTTGAGAAAGCCGCGTTGATATGCTGGTTCCACGGCGCTCAAAGCCATCCAACTCCAAAAGACGATCGCCCATGATCTTTCGACAATCAGATGCTTTGGCTTTGGCCATATGCAATATTTCTTGGAGTTGCACATTACCCTCATACTCGCGGGCTCTTTCCACCGCATCATCCAGCATGCCAATCAACTCTACCTGGCTACGTTTAAGTTGTAATAGCGATTCCGAAAACTGCCGAACCCAACGAGAGCCCTCAGCCGCCTCTCCAGCCAACCCCATTAATCGATTAATCTGTTCCGAGCTAATACGCAAATCACTTTTTAAGGTCGCCGCCTTCTGTTGAACCGCCTGTTCACCACTACCATTATCAGCACTTGTTTGCTCTTCTTCTCCAACATACCCGCCTTCATCCAGCAGGCTGGCTTGCATATCATCCGTCCGATCATTCTCAACATCAGCGACATCATTTGGCAAACCACTCTGAATTGCACGAAGTTGCTCAAGTTGGGCACCATACTTTGCTTGATTCTCCTCAAGCCATAGTTCAATACTTTCTGATGCTGCAATCTTCGAAATCATATCGATGCTGCTGAACAACATGTCAATATGATCAGCTTTGAATACCAACTCTCCCTTTTGAGCAGCGACAAAACAG
Source organism: Sedimenticola sp. (assembly GCA_011051655.1). Taxonomy (GTDB): domain Bacteria; phylum Pseudomonadota; class Gammaproteobacteria; order Chromatiales; family Chromatiaceae; genus DRKS01. The sequence continues at coordinate 27,271 of DRKS01000021.1, read as the reverse complement.
TCTTCCATAATATGAGCCAGTTCCACCACGGTATCCAGCCCAACCATACGGGCAGCGCCTTTCAACGAATGTGCGGCGCGCATTAACGATTCAAGGTGCTTCGGAGATGTTGGCTCTTGTTCCAAGGCCAGCAAACTCTCTGTCAGCACTCCTGATTGCTGTTGCTCTTCCATACGAAAGAGCTCAAGCATAGAAAGATCACCTAATCCATTATCACCAGTACCAGTCATCTAAACAGGCCACTAACCAATGAAATTAAAGCAATGTCATCCAGGCAACTAACATGTTGTCCTCGCCAAGTCAAAATTCCTCTCAAACACCTATTGGCACCGGCATTTGCAGTTATGGGTGCATTCTCCAAATCATTATCCGCATAGTAATGGATATCACGTATCTCAGACACTGGAAACACAAACTTGAAGCCCTCTACCTCAATAATAGCCATACGTTCGTAGATTTCTTGTGTGGCTCTTTCTATTACATTTTCCTCTCCTATTCTTAAAATATGCTCCAAAGAAATGCAAAGTTGTAGTTCGCCGTGAATAGATACAATTCCAACTAAAGCAGGATCCCTGTTATGTGGAATACTATGTACAGGACGTGATTTCAGTATCTCATGAAATATACTTGCAGGAAGCCCAAACCACTCCCCTCCCAATCGAAAAATCACAACCGCATTACTCTTCTTTTCGTCATTTTTTTCTTTTATTAAAAGATTACACCACTCCTCTTGGTATTCCGGAGATATCTTACGATCCAGAAGCAACCTGCCTGCAGTGATAAATGCCTCACAATTGCGGCAATGGATGACATTAGCTAATTTTTCACAAACCTGCCCTTGTTTGCCCCAAACACCAATATGATTCCAACAATCAGCAATTATTTCTTGGTTTGCAGCTTGTTTAGTTCCAGGCATTGCAATATCTCAATCATACCGCGCTATTGTTTTCCCACCTTTCCAACAGCATGTTTCTCCGATCTGCTGCGGTAAATCTCCGCCTTTTGCATATCTCCCTGCCGTTCAGCATGTGATGCCAAATGTATGAGTGATTGGTAATGATCAGGGCACAAATAAATTGCTCGTTTATATAGGTATTCGGCTCCACTCTTATTGCCTTGTGCATCAAGGATTACGCCCAGCAGATAAAATGCTTCCGCAGATGGCCCATCGGTTTCCAGGTTTTCCCTGCATTTTTGTTCTGCTTCTGCCAAGCGCCCTATATTTGCAAGTTGCCTGGCATCCTCCAGGATTTTAGTTGGGTCTCTTTCTTTCTTCTTTGAACATTCTTCAATAATACCTGCATTATTATTTGTCTTGATATTATTATGCTGGTTTGTCCGTCGCTTTAATGGTGTTTTAAGCTTCCTTTGTGGTGGCACAAAGATTTCTTTGTCTGATTTTGAATATGCAAAGGCACTTGGCTTACCGATACTTTTATAGTCATGCCCAACCATACACCCGGCTTCTCCATGCCCGATGAATAAAATGCCATTGTTTTTGAGGAGAAAGTGAAGTTTGCCTAACACATTATCTTGTGTCTCTTTATTGAAATATATAAGGAGATTTCGGCAGAATATGATGTCGTATAGGGCCATATTGCCTGGGCAATCTAGACTAAGTATGTTTCCATGTTCAAATTTAACCAAATCTCTAATGTTTCTGTTCAAACGATACCCATTTTCTATTTTCGAAAAATAATTTTTGCGTAATATAGGATCTACACCACGGAAGGAATGGTCCGTATAAACGGCTTCTTTTGCCATATCCAGCGACTGCGTTGACACATCAATAGCATCAATGGCAAAGTCACTTGGTTTAAGACCACATTCGATCAAGGTAATGGCAACCGAATAAGGCTCCTCTCCTGTTGAGCAAGGTATGGTTAATATGCGTAAAACATCCTTATCTGGTTTCAGCATCCATTCCCGCATAACATAAGATCTTAAGCAGACAAATGGTTCCTGCCCACGAAAAAACCAGGTTTCCGGCACCATTGTCTCATTTATGAGAGCTTGTAGCTCCCCAGGCGTTTTATTTAGTATCGTATAATAAGTTGAATAATTATTTATATTACACTCTGCCATACGATCATCAATTGCCTGCCTTATCACAGGAAGCCCAACCGTATCAACGTCAAGCCCAGTTGCTTTTTGCAGCAATCCACTAATCGCTTCTAATGACATTCGTTTCCTGCATCATGTGGTTTTGTTGGAGTGTTCAGGTGAAATAAGCGCTTATGCAGATATGAAGGCAACAATTCATCAGCATTAACCCGCTGAATAATCTGTTCATCCACCATTATCAGCTCTTGCCCAAGAAGCATTGATTTATTTTCTTTTTCATATGGAGAGGCTGGCATCATATTATCTATACGCACAGCATCCGTAACCCTTTCCGCCAATATTCCAAGCACATGTTTTTTATCATCCGCCAGCGTTTGCGTAACTAAAATTATTCTTGTACTTAAGCGGTTGGAGGCAGATTTTTTTGTGTACATTCTGGATATATCCAGTACAGGGATCAATTGCCCCCGGCAATTGGCGACACCAGCTACATAGGCCGGGGTTTTGCGTATTGGCGTTAATTTTAAAAATGGCAGAACCTCCAGCACTTGTGACACATCAACTCCGTACCGCTCTTCGCCTATATTGAATAAAAGAAGCATCATGCTAGCATCTTATTATTAGGGCGAGTTTTCATCAGTTGCCAAGCACCTTGAAGCGGGAAACCCCTGTATGTAAGCCATTAGCAGCTTCATTTAAGGTTTCAATGGCGGAGTTTGAGGTGGCCAAGGAGTCAACAGTCTGCCGTGCCGCCTCACTGAGCTGCACTATAGCTTGCTTGATTTGATCGGCGCCTTGGGATTGAAATTGCATACCTTCATGCACTGCTTCAAAGCGTGGAGTCAATGCCTGTACTTGCTCGATAATCTGGTTTAATTCTGCTCCGACTTGCCTGACCTCCTGAACACTTTCCTGCACATCCGTGGAAAATTTGTCAACACTCATTACTCCGGCCGATACCGCCGATTGCATTTCCTTGACCATTTGTTCAATATCCCAGGTTGCCACTGCGGTTTGATCCGCCAAACGCCGGATCTCAGTAGCAACCACTGAAAATCCCAAACCATACTCACCTGCCTTCTCTGCTTCTATAGCCGCATTTAGTGACAGAAGGTTGGTCTGGTCGGCCACTTTGGTAATCGTTGTAATAACTGTGCCTATATTGGCTGCTTTTTCATTTAAGACCTCTAGCTTGGCTGCAATATTCCCTGAGGCATTGACGATTTGCCGTATAGTTTCTTCCATCTTCTCTAAACCGGCATGCCCGCTCTCAGCAGACGATGCAGTTTGATCCGCCAGAGTTGACACCTCATCCATGGTAGAAACCAGTTCCTTTGAGGTTGCAGAAATTTCAGTTGCAGTTGCGACGATCTCATTTGTCGTTGCAGCTTGCTTGGTTACCGTGGCTTCCTGTTGCTTGGCCATAGCAGCAATCTCCGTACAGGATGAAGTCACCTGTATTCCTGATTTCTGAACCTGCGTTACAAGGGCATTAATGTTATCCAACATCCTCTGTACCCCTGCTGCCAGCCTTCCAATGGCATCATTGCCTTTAATATCGATATGCCCGGTAAGGTCGCCCTCCGCAGCCTTGCTTACTGTCTCCAAAATGGTGTCTACTTTCTCTTGCAGTTGACGGACCGCCGCCTTTTTCTCATCCATCAGACTGCGCAGGTTATCGATCATGGTTTGGACGCCGCGCCCGAGTTCACAAATTCTATCTTCACCTGAAAATGTTACCTGGCCGGTAAGATCTCCCTCGGCAGCCTGATTTACCACTACCAAAAGCTGATCGATTTTTTCAATCAGGTCCCTTGCAGCAAGCCTGTTTTGCTCGGTAACGCTATTGACATTATCCGCCATGGTATTAAAGGATTCGGCCAGGCAACCAATTTCATCCCGGGTCTCCACCTTTGCCCTTGCTGAAGAGTCTCCGGCAGCACGCTGCATAACCACTTCCATCAGGCTGCCCAGCGGGCGGGTAACCCATTTGCGTACACAGAGATTGATCAATAAAAGCCCTATAATCATCAGGACTATATTGGCGGACATGGTAAATATGACGTGCCTGTCAAGTTCCTTGTCCATTTCCGCAAGTGAATAGCTGATACGGATTGCGCCATTAATACTGTTTTCCGGTACATCATGGCAATCAAGGCAATTATTCTTATCCGTGGCTATAATGGGGGTAACCATTGTCAGCACCCGTCCGTTGCTTGTTTTTCTCAGGTTGACGATTTTTTCACCTTGAAGAGCTCTGGCATCCAATTCATCAATTACTTTTTCTTCTGCCATCCCTTTCCCATACTCCTTGATTACGGGTTGACCGCGAATCACTCTAGCCTCAATAATGCCGGGTTGTTTCAATATTTTTTGCCTAAGTATGCTGCGGTCGTCCATGCTTTTGGTTAGCATCATGGTATTCAGGCTTTCAAAATAGAAATTTATGGCATTTTGGATCTGTTGCTTCGTCATCGTCAGGACTCGTTCCCGCTCCTCACGCATTGTGTAGGCCGTGACCAAGCCAATGACTGTAAAAAATATAACAGTGACAGTTATATAGATCTTTCCGCGCACCGAATTGAGCAGGGAAGGCATGAATAGTATTCCTTAATTAAATTCTGGTTGATTTGGAGCAATAAAGCACGTGAAATGCCAGGAAATTACTTCCCCGGCTTGCTGTATTACCGTATTGATCGGCCAACACCCCATACTCTTTAACATGGGGTCAGTTCACTAAATTATGCGGGAAGCGCTTGATGGACGGGGGTTCACGGCAGGCATCGAAGCCACTGAGAAAGCATATCACTGCTACGGACCTGATTAGTCCTGCAACCGGACAAATTCGGTGCTGTGTGGCAAAGTACTAACTGAGAACGACTCGATTCTTTCCTGTCGTTTTGGCTGTGTAAAGCGCCTTATCTGCAGCAGAGACAAGACCCTCATCATCATCAGCATCCTGTGGATATTCCGCCAAGCCCATGCTGACGGACACACAACCAAGCGGCTGATCCTCGGCGTGAGCAAACGGATACTCAGCTATTGTGGCTACAAGTTTTTCTGCAACCACTAATGCCTCCAACTTGGAGGTTTCAGGAAGAAGCACGACAAATTCCTCTCCACCATAGCGACAGGGAATGTCCACCTTTCTTATTGACTTTCTGATCAATAATGAAAGCTCTTTGAGCAGCGCATCTCCGGCAGGATGCCCATGAGTATCGTTATAATGTTTGAAGTTGTCGATATCCATTATGATCAATGAAAGCTTATGCCCACATCTTGATGCACGGGCTATTTCAGACTCCAAAACATCCAACAGAAAGCGTTTGTTATACAGGTTGGTAAGGCCATCTGTTATCGCCATCTCCTTGGTTTTTTCAAAAAGACGGGCATTCTCAATTGCGACAGCCAAGTGCTCGGCTACACTATTGAACAACTTCAGATCAGAGAACTGGAATTGTTTCGGCCTGTTGCGAAAGGCGCATATTATGCCCAATACCTTTCCCCGCCTCAGGAAAGGAACAGCAATGATAGAACCGATGTCTGGACTGAAAATATCATGCTCCATAATGGTGACATCAGTATCGACATTCTCAATCAACCGGCTTATACCTTCAGATGCAATGAGAGAGTAGATGCCTTCATGTAAATCAGGCCTGATCCGACGCGCCTCCTCATCGGTAAAACCAGTATAAGAAGCTACTGTAAGTTCTGTAAAAAACTTGTCGGGTAACAGAATCACCATGCGATCAACATCAAGGTTTTTACAGATATCCTCAATCAGTTGGATTAACAATTGCTCGGTTTCAAAACTTGCATTCAGTGTCTTGCTTATATTGTATAGTGCATAGATTTCCAAAAGCCTGTGGTCAAGTTCCTTTCTGGTTTCATCAAGGGAAGCTGCCATGCTGTTGAAGCCCATGGCAAGTTCGCCAATTTCATCCTTGCTTTTTACAGGCGCTCTTACAGAGAAGTCACCCTCGGCAACCTTGTTAAAGACCCGCAGCATTTTGTGCAGGTTGCCGGTAATGATAAAGGAAAGAAGCAGGGTTATGACCAATAAAAATACAATGAATCGTATAAGCCATACACCGGCCATTTTTATATTATTTTCTCTGATCTGCTGGTTTATGGCCTTTATGGAAAATTCCAGATTGATGGCCCCCAGCACATCTCCCGGCTTGGCGTAGACATGGCAGCCATCTTTCTCTGAACAGCCTTTTTCTTTGGCGGTGTAAGGGATAAGCACCCTGGCATTATCACCATAGAAGCGGTAGACAGGCTGCCCGGTATTCAGGACCTGCTCCTCAAGTGCATCTCTTGGACGTTCACGCTCGTCCCTCTCTATGAATTTTGATGCTTCTCTGATTTGATCTTCAATCTCTTCAACGCTATCTTGCAGCTCAGCCCGTTGCTCTATAAGCTCTTCCTTTTCGTCCTCATCCACTGCATTTTTCAGGAGGCCATCAAGATTGGCAAGCTGTTCCTCATATGCACGTTTCATTTCCTGAAGAGGCGGGATAATATTGCGCCTGTTGACTTCCATGAATATCTCATTAGTCAGTTTGCTCCTGATAACCCGAACATCTTTCAGCCCTGTCAGTTCCTCATGCATGCTCTTGAAAAGGGAAAAACGCATATCCATCTGCCCTTGCCGCATTAATGTATTCAATGCAACCCTGACATTTTCAGCAAAAAGGAAGGTCCATTCCTTTATGGCTTCCTGGGAAATCTTGCGATTCTTTTCGGCGTTATAGGCGATGTCCATTACCGTCATGATGACCAGTATAATGGCTATCGCCCCAATAAATTTGGTACTGAGCCTGAGATCCAGGATTGCTTTTTTGAATCCATCAAACAGGCTCATTTTTTAATATCCCACTCAGCCACCCGGTGTGCCAACAGCCAGCCAGAATCAATGAACGCCCATTAAAAGGCAAAGCTGCTTTTTTTCTTCTTGGGATGGAAGGTTTTTCTCTTCGCAAGCGCCGCCTTCCAGTCAAATTTATATTTCGGGTCAATTTTTTCATGGAAGGGGGAGTCTTTGTCTCCATGGCATTTTATGCAAACAGACTCATCCTCGGAGCCGTAGGTCTGCCCGAGCGCTTTGGCCTCACTCCGCCCAAAACCATACATTTTCTCATCATGCAATATCACATATTTGCTGCCGGGGCCGTGGCAGCTTTCACAACCGACCCCAAGCATATTGGGTGTTGATTTAATGTCTTTGTAGCCGCCTTTTTCACCATAGCCGGTAACATGGCACTTCACGCATTTTTTATCCGCCGTGTAGTCCTTCTCGGGGTCGAGTTCGGCCCTTTTCTTTGCCTTCTTCCGTTTGCCTGGTTTAAGCAAATCAAATGCCTTGGCATGAATGCTGACCTGCCAGGCCAGTTGCTCCGATTTATGGCAGCCTCCACATTTCTTGCTGCCCACATATTTTGGCTTCGCCTCTGCCGCCTGCAACGCCATTGTGAGAAAAAATATGACAAAGAGCACGGCTGTGGCATGTCTTTTTTTCATAAGGAAACACCCTCAATATTCCGCAAGATCAAATAGTTGCTATCGCAACGGGGGTCAGTATCATCGTTTTCGGCCGGTGCGGCCTGTTCTTGAGCATGTTCAAAAAAATATCCTATACTGTTTTTGCTTCTTTTTATCCTCCTCAAGCCGGCGCTTTTGATTCGACCACCCCGCATCAGCTTATGACCAGCACAAAAAGGCCGGCAGTGACTGGTAGCACCCGTCCCGTTGCGACCCTGACCGCTGGCCTGATGCTGGCAACTTTTTTCGGGTTCTGTATTACCCCTCTGTGGGACATCGACTTCTGGTGGCATGCCGCCACGGGGCGCGCCATCCTGGAAGCGGGAGAAATACCCGATACGGATCCCCTCGGCATTTACCAAGTGAAGGATCTGCGAGCCGAAGTGCTTCTGCGCGCCTATTGGTTATCACAGGTTCTCTACCAGTTTCTCCTGGAAGGCTTCGGCACAAGCGGCATTATCGTATTGCGGGCCATTGTGCTCACCTCGGCGCTCGGTTTAATGATGTGGCGCGCGCACCGGCTTGGGGCCGGTGCCTTTTGGACGGGCCTGATTACAGTCCTCGCGGGCTGCACGGCTCTGGCATTCAGCGGCGACCGGCCGGCCCTGTTTTCCTTCCTCGGCATCGCCATCCTCATGCCCTTGGTGGACCGGGTACGAAAAAAACCGGACTGTCCTGCCGCCCTTGGACTCATTAGCCTCATGATTGCCTGGGCCAACCTCCATGGCGGCGTCACCCTTGGCGGCGTGCTGCTGGTGATGATCGCCCTTTGTATTCCGTTGGAGCAGCGTCTGCGCGGCGGCCGGCCGATGGCCAAAGACCAGCTGGTGGTGGCGATCCTTATAGCAGGCGCCTTGGCCACGCTCCTGTCACCTAACGGACTCGATCTCTACCGGATGGTTTGGGAGTATCAGGGAAGCGAGATGCAAAACCGCACCTCTGAGTACCTGAGCCCGCTGGCGGCATGGCAAAGGCTTGGGATTGCGATACCGGGCTACTGGGTCCTGCTGCTGCTTTCACTGGCGACCCTGGTCAGGCTGGCGCAACAAAGACAGTTGGTGGCGCTGGCCGTCACCGCATTCCTCTTGATCATAAGCGCCAATGCGTTCCGCTATGTCCCCTTCTTCCTCTTTGGGGCCGCACCGGAAACAGCGCGCGCCCTGCAAGAGCTGACGCCCCGTTCAGAGACATGGCATCGGGTGCGGGGCGCCGCCAACATCGGCCTCCTGCTGGGTGCCTGCGCCCTGTTGGCCTGGGGCGCAACGACCGGCCGGGCCTTCCGGGTCGGACTCAAGGAGGGCAGATACCCCGTGGAAGCGGTAGCATTTCTGCAACAATCCGGACTGCAGGGGCGAATATTCAACCATTTCAACTGGGGAGGCTATCTCAGTTACCATGCCGGGCCCGGGATAACGCCATTCATCGATGGCCGCAATCTCGAGTTTGAGGTGTTCGGCAAATATACCCATATACTATGGGTGACGGAACTCGGGCGGCGCCTGCTCGACCAAGAGGACTTCAGGCTTGTCATTACGCCAGACTTCCAGCCCCTGACCGGTGAGCACTATCCTATTAATGACTACCTGGACCGGCAACCGGCGTGGAAACGCATCCATCGTGATGAAGTCGCCCAGGTCTTCCAACGCATCCCATGAGAGGGATTATGAGCACCAAGAAACCGCCTGAATCAGAGCCCGGGGATTTATCCATCGTCATCCCGGTCTATAACAGCGCCAGAATTCTCCCGGTGCTCATCGACCGCGTCGCCAGCGCCATGGCTGATGCAGGCTTGGCGTTTGAACTCATTCTTGTCAATGACGGCAGCCAGGACGACAGCTGGCAGATCATTCTGGAACATGCCGCCGGGCGTGACTGGCTCAGGGGCATCAACCTGATGCGCAATTTCGGCCAGCACAATGCCCTGCTCTGCGGCATAAGGGCGGCCAGAAACCCCATCATCATCACCATGGACGACGACCTTCAGCATCCCCCCGAGGAGATCCCCAAACTGCTTGCGGAGCTCGAACGTGGCCATGATGTGGTCTATGGAAGCGCCCGGCTGCAACAGCATGGCTTCCTCAGGAACCTGGCCTCCAATTTGACAAAGCTGGCCCTGAAAAGCGCCATGGGCATCCGCAACGCCAGGAATGTCAGCGCCTTCAGGGCGTTTCGCACCAAGCTGCGCGCGGCCTTCGCGGACTACTCCGGCACATTCGTATCCATTGATGTGCTTTTGACCTGGGGCACGGGCCGGTTCTCGGCCATAGAGGTCCGCCATGAGCCCCGCTTCGCCGGCGAATCCCAATATACCCTGCGCAAGCTGATCACTCATGCCCTGAACATGATGACCGGCTTTGGCACCCTGCCCTTGCAGATCGCCAGCCTGGTGGGGCTTGTCTTCACCCTCTTTGGCCTTGGCATACTGGCCTATGTCCTGGTGCGCTGGATGCTGCAGGGAAGCGTCGTGCCCGGCTTCCCGTTTCTGGCCTCCATCATCGCCATCTTCTCCGGGGCGCAGCTCTTTGCACTGGGGATCATCGGGGAATACCTGGCGCGCATGCATTACAGACTGATGGACCGCCCGCCCTATGTGGAGGAGTGCCGCCTGCCGGAAAAACAAGCCGGGGACGCCGATGCATGAATGATAATTCCACAAATGGCATTCCATTCAACCGGCCGTGGCTCAGCGGCAAGGAGCTGGAGTATATCTCGGAGGCCATCCGTGGCGGTCATGCCTCGGGCAACGGGCCCTTCACCCGGCGATGTCAGCGGTTCCTGGAACGGGAACTGGGGGTAAAAAAGGCCATGCTTACCACCTCCTGCACGGATGCGCTGGAGATGTGCGCCCTCCTGCTCGATATCGGCCCCGGGGATGAGGTCATCGTCCCCGCCTACACCTTCGTTTCAACCGCCAACGCCTTCGCCCTGAGAGGCGCCAGACCGGTTTTCGCCGACATCCGGCCGGACACGCTCAACATCGATGAGGCACGGCTTGAAAAGCTGATCACGGCGCGAACACGGGCCATCGTGGTCGTACACTATGCCGGCGTGGCCTGCGAAATGGACGCCATTATGCAGACCGCCCAATCCCATGACATCACCGTGGTGGAAGATAATGCCCATGGCCTGTTCGCCAGCTACCACGGACGCCCCCTGGGCAGCCTGGCCCCCCTGGCTACCCTGAGTTTCCATGAAACCAAGAATATCTCCTGCGGTGAAGGCGGCGCGCTGCTGATCAACGACCCGGGGCTGATCGGGCGCGCGGAAATCCTGTGGGAAAAGGGCACCAACCGGGCAAGGTTTTTTCGCGGCGAGGTAGACAGGTACACCTGGGTCGATATCGGATCGAGCTTTCTCCCCTCGGACCTGCTGGGCGCCTTCCTGCTGGCGCAGCTGGAAAACAAAGAACGGATTCAGACCCGCAGAAAAGAGATCTGGGAGCGATATCATACAGAACTTGCCGATTGGGCCGGCCATGTCGGGGCCCGCCTTCCGGTCATACCGGAAGACCGGCAACAATCCTGGCACATGTTCTACCTCATCATGCCAACGGCGGCGGCGCGGGATGGCCTCATCGCTCATCTAAGGAATAGAGACATCCTGAGTGTTTTTCATTATACGCCACTCGACAGCTCGCCCATGGCCCGGCGCTTTGGCCAGCCTGCGCCATGCCCGAATGCACAAAGCATCAGCGAGCGCCTGCTTCGGCTGCCCTTCTATACGGGGCTGGGCAAGGAGGATCAAGACAGGGTCATCGAAGCGGTAAGGGCATTTCACCCATAGCAATCCCAATGCACGTCTATATCATAGGTCTTGGCGATATCGGCCACCGCATTGCAAGGCTGGAGCTGGGGCGGGGCCGCAATGTATCCGCGCTGGTTCGGACCGACGCCAAAATAAAGGAGACCGAAAATCTCGGCATCAAGGTGTTTCATGCCGACCTGGATCAGCCGGACACGCTCGAACGGCAACCCCTGCACGGCGCCATCGTTTATTACCTGGCGCCACCCCCCTCAACGGGGAAGCACGACAGCCGCATGCGCAACTGGCTGAAAAGCATCAAGCCCTTTTCCCCGGCAAAGGTGGTCTACATCAGCACCACCGGCGTCTATGGGGATTGCCGGGGGGAATGGGTCGATGAGCAACGGCCGCCCCGGCCGAAAACGGACCGGGCAAAACGCCGCCTGGACGCCGAGAACCAACTGGCCGGCTGGGGTCAGAAACAGGGCGTACCGGTGGTCAGGCTGCGGGTGCCCGGCATCTATCACCCGGACAGATTGCCAATCGAGGCGCTGCGAAGGGGCAGGCCGGTGCTGCGCATGGAAGACGCCCCCTATACCAACCACATCCATGCCGATGATCTGGCCCGGATCTGCCTTGCCGCGGCAGATCGCGGAGCAGCGGGCGAGATCTATAACGTGGCCGACAATGATGCCAGCACCATGAGCGAATATTTCATCAAAATCGCAGACGCACTTGGAATGCCAAGGCCCCGCGAGATCGGCTGGGAAGAAGCAGAGCGCCAATTGAGCCCGGCCATGCTCTCCTATCTCAGGGAATCACGCCGCATCAGCAACAAAAAAATGCTTGATGAATTGGGCGTGGAGCTGCTTCATCCAACCCTGGATATAACAGGGCCTTCAGCTTGAAACCGCTTCTTTTGCCCCGGCCAGGGCATCATTGACGGACTCGAGCACCGAAAGCGGACCACCGGCGCTCAGCTCGGCGACCACGCCTTCCATATAGCCGATAAAGCCATTGTATTGAGCCGTCAGCGCTTCAAGCTCCTGTTCGACGGCATTGATGAAATCGGCATTGAGTTTATCCATGGCCTCAGATGCCGCATTTACCTGTTCCTCCGTTGAATCGTCATTATCCACGATATCCTGGAGGGCATCAGCGTTGTGTTGGTATTGCTCCAGGGCCAGAGATGGAGTAAGCGCCATGATAGTTCTCTCCTATTGCTTGTTTTCCCTGTAGGTCAGGTAGGATTGGCGGACCCGGATAGTCGAGTACAGAAGCTCTGCACTCTGGGGCAGGGTCGCCTCGCCCGAGTCCGCGGCACGGGAAAGCGCACGCAACCGGGCATCGAGCTCGCCTACCATGCGCACATACGCAACCAGCATCTCCCGATAGGCGGACAACTCCCTGGTCTGGGTCAAGGCCGTGTCGGTGAGCTTGAAAATATTATCGCGCAGATCCGCCAGCTGCGATCTGACAACCTCACCATCGGCACCACCCGAGCGCTCCAACTTCAGGGCTGAAACCTGAGGCCTGTTATTGCTTTTCCGCGGCAGTGTCGCCAGCTTGTCATTAATGGCCTTGACCATTTTCGTGATGTCATCACCGGGCTGCGCCGTTTCAGCCAAACGCTTGAACCCCTTGCGTAACGCTATGATCCGCCGTATGGTTTTGCGGAATTTACGATCGTTAAGACCAAACCGCAGGTTATAGAAAAGCTCGCTGTCTTTTATCAGCAGCCGGATAAATCCGTCACTGATCACGGGCCCCACCGCCGCCATTGCATCCAAGGCCTTTTGCCGGTCATACGCCTTCTGGAGTTCGGTCAGAGCCGTGGATAACACGTCCAGCACCGGCGTAACCCTGGCCGCCAGATCCTGGAAGGCATTGACCGGAAAATTCGCCATGCTGTCCACCAGGTTTCTCGTCGCCGCCTCCACCTGGGCCGCGGGCCGTCCTTCAACCAAGGCCAGCAGGGCCTCATTATAGGCCGCCACAACCTCCCATGCCCGCAGCCGGACGGCTACTGCATCAACAGCATCTCCCCGGGAGGCCAACTCCTCCGCATCGAATTGAACGGCACGCACCGAAGGGACCTCGGCCGGCTTGTTTATCTCCAGGGATTCCACTTCCTTCTTGGCCGCGGCATAGTCGATCAGGACTTGCTCACCCGCCCTGCGCGCCTGATCAAAGGACTCCCTGTAGGCACTGAACTCATTGACCGGCACGGCCGCGCAGCCGGCGATGAACATCGAAATCAAGACGCTCCCTTTGACCAGGAAACGGATGAAACGGGGCGGTTCAGGCATCACGACCTCCATTCAGGGATCAGGCGGAATGCTTACTATATCTCAATTACCAACCCCAACCATGAAAAAGCCTCGCCCAGGCTCCCAAAACGGTTGGTAAGCCGCGATGCACTACCAACAAAGCAGTATGTCGCATCTTCTGCGGGGCCTGAGATGACAAAGGTTGATTTGCGCCAATTACATTACTGATAATGGGGTATTGAGCTGCAAAACCACAGTCTTGATCCTGAAATTCTGGGCCCATGGCGCCCTTTTTAGTAGTACCACTTTAGAGGTACCTCTATATTTCCATTCCACCCAATATAACACCGCGCAATTTTTAGGGTATTTTATGGTTTTCCCTGCCTTTCCCTGATATTGCAACTTTTGCTATCACTACCCTTTATTGGGTATAGAGGTTATTTTTCAACCCTTATACCCGCCTTATTTTGTCAACTACCGCTTGCAAAGGAAGGTTGTTCTACCTATCGTGCCCAGCACCCAAAATTCAGTGCTACAAACTGCAAACGGGAGCCCGATGACTACAGAAAACAAAAATATGAGGCCCGTTAAACACCTGCCTCGAACATACGGAATCCAGACACCCGGAACAAAGGGCGTTCCGGGTAAAAAACGTTATTCCATGGTGATCGACCTGCGAAAATGCATTGGATGCATGTCCTGCGTCGTGGCCTGTAAAGCCGAATACGGCGTTCCTCTGGGGGTTTGGCGAACCTGGGTGAAGGTGGCGGACAAGGGACGGTATCCACACACCAAACGCGTATTCATGCCGCGCCTGTGCAACCACTGCGACTATCCGATCTGCGTGCGCAACTGCCCCACTCAGGCCACCTTCAAGAACGAAGACGGATTTGTGCTGCAGCGCTACAACCGCTGCATCGGCTGCCGTACCTGCGTCGTGGCATGCCCGTACAACGCCAGGCATCTTCTGCCGGAAGCGCGCAAGGGCAAGAACCTCCCCCGCTTGGTCGTCGACAAATGTACCTTCTGCATTCACCGGGTGAAGAAAGGGCTCGTCCCGGCCTGCGTCCAGGCATGCGTGGGCGGAGCCCGCATATTTGGCGATTTGAACGATCCGAAGAGTCAGGTGGCCAAGCTGGTCTCAAAGGAGCAGGTATCCGTATTGAAGCCAGAGCTGGGAACCAGCCCGTCCGTCTACTATATCGGTGGCGACTGGGCGATCATGGACGAAAACCACAGCTACAAGTTCCGCTCCCGTCAGCTCGTTGAAGAATTCAACACCTTTAAGAAAAACCACTTTGGCGATGCATTCGCCGATATCGTGGAAGGTGAATCAACGATGTACTGGGTTGGTAAGAACATGGCCGACTTTATAGCTTCGATACCACACAAAGCGGCTGGTGTATTCAACGCTTTTAAGAAGCTGATCTTCGGCTAGGGGGGCGACAACGATGGATGACAGCGTAATCATAAGCAATGCCTTCCACCACGTTGCGTGGGGAACGCCTATTTCAATCTACTTCTGGCTCGTAGGCGCCAGCGCCGGTTCATTTGTACTTTCCGCCTTCGGCTGGGTATTCGGAATCAAGCGCTACAAGCCGCTGGCCCTGTCGGCATCCATTCTGGCCATCGTGATGCTGCTGATCGTGCCGGTACTGCTGATCTGGGACCTGGGTAAGCCGCTGCGCTTTATATACCTCATGCTGCCGGGCTACTGGCACAGCACCGGCCCCATGGCCTGGGGCGCTCTGCTGATCATGAGCTATCCGGTCTCCATGTTCATATACGTCTATTTCGTTGTAAAGAACGACCAGTTCTGGGCAAGGTTCGTGGGCATCATCGCCATCGTGCTGGCGCTGTCCACGCACTGGTACACCGGCGTGGTCATGGAGCTCAACCCCGGGCGCTACATCAACCATACCGCCCTTGCGCCGCTGCTCTTTCTCACCGGCGCCTTCATATCCGGTATCGGCCTGATGATCATAGTCCTGTGGATCCAGAACTTCTTCGTTCGCCCTGAAAAGCGCATCGAATGGTCGTTGATGGAGGAGATGGCTCAATACATGATGTACGGCATCGTATTTGATATCTTCCTGCTCTACCTCGACTTCATGCAGACCCATTATGGCACCGAGAGCGAAATGCTGGGACACGGAGAAGTGCTGATGGGCATTTTCAACTTCCCCTATGTCTGGCTCGAGACCGTCATCGGCTTGTTCATACCGCTTGCCATACTGGTTTCACCCTTGAAGCGCACCAGGCTCGGCGTTTATGGCGCCTCCTTCCTGGTGGCCTTCGGTGTCTACGGCATGAGAATCTGGTGGGTAATGGGCGGCCAATACCTACAGTCATTCTATTGATTTGGAGAATAATACAATGTCAAAAATCAACAGACGTGACTTCTTGAAGGTAGGCGCAGCAACAACAGCCGTTGCCGCCTGCCCCGGGGTCGGCAGCGCGATGGAACTCAAGCTTGGCGGCGAGGACTTCCATCAGATCAGGACATTCCATCCGCGTGCCAGGGCGCCCTACCTCTGCACCATGTGCCCCTACTTCGACGGCGGTTACACCTATGCCGAAGATGGGGAGATTCAAAAGGTGGAGGGTGATCCCAACCATGTCGCCACCCGCGGCAAGTTCTGCTCGAAGGGCCTGGCCTCCTTCTTCGGGGCTTCCGATCCGGACAGGATTCTCGCCCCTCTCAAGCGCACGGGGCCGCGCGGCTCCGGCCAGTGGCAGGAGATCAGCTGGAAAGACGCCATTGCAGAAGTGGCCGGCAAGGTTCAAAAGGCGCTGGACAAAGGCGCCGACACCGTCCATCTCAACGAAGGCGCTTTCAAGGATGGCGGCACCGTCCGCTTTATGGATACCATCGGCTCCAGCTCGGTCATCCGCAGCCGCTTTCCCTCCATCAACAATGCGGCCAAGCAGGCCGCCACCGAGAAGGCGCTGGGCGTCGATTTTGTACTGCCGGATCTCGAACACACCCAATATGTGCTGAATTTCGGCTCCAACATCCTTGAGACCGCCGCCCCCCTGGCTCAGCGCCTGACCGACGGCATGGTGGAACAGAAGCTGAAGCTCATCACCTTCGATGTCCGCATGTCGCACACCGCGGGCCGCAGTGACGAATGGCACCCTGTCTTCCCCGGCAGCGACGGCATCGTGGCCCTGGCCATGGCCAATGTGATCATGGAGAAAGGCCTGGCGGACAAGCAGTTCATCGGATACTGGACCGACTACACCACCGATCAACTGGCAGAACACCTGAAACAGTTCACCCTGAAAAAGGCGGCCAAGGCCAGCGGCGTGGCCGCACAGGATATCAAGCGGATCGCTATCGAATTCGCCAAGGCGGGATCAGGGGCCGTACTCAGCCAGAACGGCGTCAGCTACCATCAGGGCGGCGTCGATGCCGAAACGGCCTGTCTGCTGCTTGCGGTGATCACCGGCAATATCGATACCGAAGGCGGCAACTGCCTCCCGCGGAAGTTCAACATCGCCACCCTGCAGCCGGCCCCCGAGCCGAAGGGCAGCGCCGTCAGGAAGCTGAACCACAGTTTTCCCTTCGAAGTGAAAGAAGGCGCCCGCAAGGTAGAGGTTCTCTTCAATCACATGAGCAACCCGGCCTACTCCTCGCCTGCGGCAAGCGTCTGGCGAGAAGTCCTCAAGGATGAAAAGCTCATTCCTTATATTGTGGACTTCAGCCCCTTCATGAGTGAAACCTCCGAGCTGGCGGACATCATACTGCCGGACGTCGTCGGGGTGGAAAGAGACGATGTGGCCAGCAGCCCCACCGCCCTCTTCCCCTGGATAAGCATGACCAGGCCCCAGTTCAAGCCGCGCGGCCGGGCCCAGGACGTGCGCGTGACGCTGAAGAAGATCGTTGAAGCCATCGACGCCGACGGCTCCAAGGGCATGAAACAGTACTGGGCATTCTCCGACGCCAAGACCTGGGTCAAAAAACAGATTGAAGCCACTGAGGGCATCGACAAAAAGAAGACCTACAAGACCCTGAAAAAGAAGGGCGCCTGGCCAAGCTATGGAAAAATCGGCCCGGGCGGCAGAAAGATCGTCAAGAAGAAAGAAGTGATCGAGGCCGAATACAACACCTTCCACACGGAGGGACTTCCGACCCCATCGGGAAGGGTGGAGATCCCGCTGCCCAGCTGGAACCCGAACCCCCGTCTCGCTGACCTGAAGCCGGGTGAGTTCGTGTTGAGCACCTTCAAGGTGGCCTATCAGTCCCTGTCCCTGACTGCAAACCTCAAGCTTCTCTCCGAGATGTGGCACTCCAATCCCCTGTGGATCAATAAGGAAGTGGCCCATAAACTCGGGATCGAGGACGGGGCCCTGGTAAGGGTGACCAGCGACGTGGGCTATCTGGTCACCAAGGCATGGGTGACACAAGGCATCCACCCACAGGTTGTCGGCATTTCCACATCCGTTGGCCGCAGCGCCTACGGCAGGGTAGCGCAGGCCAACCCGCGCGCCCATGCGCCTTTTGCCCACGAGGAGCAAGAGGATGAGGACATCGATCACAACCTCTGGTGGCGGGATGGCGGCACCAATCCCAACGACATCATCCCCATCGCCCTGGATCCACAAAGTGGCGTCCAGGCCTGGAATGATACGGTGGTAAAAGTTACACCGGCAGAATCGGGGGACAAGTACGGAGACATCAATGTCGATAACGCCAAGCATCTCGCTATTTACAAAAAGTCGCTCGGATAAGCTTAGCTTTCAGACCGATACAATAATGGGGGAATAGTAGATTGGAATTCCTAAAAACTAAAGCCGGACTCGCCGTTGCCGCCGGCGCAATCATCCTGATCCTTGTCATCTCGGTTGTAAGCTGCACCAGCACCAGATTCCAGAGAATCAGCGTCTGTACGGTCTGCCATGAGATATTCGTCGATTACGATGAATACAAGCCAATGGGCGAGGTAAGCACGGACATAGAGGACTACAAGCCTCGGCAACTGTTCGAGCCCGAAGCCTTCGACGCCACTGTGGGATGCGCCGAGTGTCATGCCTATCCCTACGAGGAGTACCGGGAATCACCCCACTATGATAACGAGTTGGGCGTTCGCCCGGGTTGCGTCGGTTGTCACGAACCACACAGTGTGGCCCAGATCCTCCGGTGGAAATTCTTCTATGTGAACAAGGGCGGACTGGGTGAAAGTCCCTTCCATGCCATCTCCAACAGCTTGCGGAATATTCCCAAATGGGAGGAGTTACGCATCGAACTGGCAAAGAAAGTGCGGAAGAAATTTATTGAAACGCAAAGCGCCAAATGCCAGGTCTGCCACAAAACCGAGAGTGAGTGGTGGAACGAAATCAAGCGCCACCAGACAATGAAGGAGAAAGGAAAGTCCTGCATCCATTGCCACTACAATCTGGTTCACGCAGAAGTGGACTGGGAAGAGGACGAGGAGTAGAAAGGAAAAAGCCTGATTGCCCGCCGGGATACTCCTCAGAAAAAGCGGAGTATCTCCGGCGGGGGATAGCAACCTGAGGCTAAAAATGTTGAACTCCCCCATATAGCGGGGAGTCTCATGCAGGGGCATGGGTTCCCAGTTACATAATACTGGCCGCCTCAATATGCGGTTTGCAGGGTAGCATATGACCTCTGCGATAACTGCGATTTTCGGACGGTAAACAGCCTAAGCTGCCGTTTGCTGACCGTTGGACCTACATCAATCTGACCAATCATCAATTGTGAGGTATATATATGTTGAAAAGAAATGTCACAGTTGTTGCCGCCCTGGCGGCCGCATACCTGTTTTCTCCAGCGGCCTTTGCCAAGGCAGAGATTCCGGCTGACGCCAAGGCTATGGAAAACCCCGTTGAGGCCGATGACGATGTCTTAAAAGCTGCCAAGAAATTGTACAAGAAAAAATGCAAAAAGTGCCATGGCTCCAAAGGCAACGGCAAGGGTCCTGGCGCCAAGGATATGGACCCGATGCCGCCGGATTGGACCGGGGGTATCGACCGGACCGACGGTGAACTCTTCTGGATCACCATGCACGGCAGTGAGGGGACCGAGATGAAACCCTGGATGGCTGGCAAGGCCAAAAAAGGAAAAGAACTGACCGATGAGCAGGTTTGGGGGCTCGTGCACTACATCAGGTCCTTGGTGCAGTAATTAAGGATTGATCTAACCATTCAAGGGGGTTTCTTTAACCCCCTTGAGTTTTTTACGCATCCAAAACAATATCAAATCTGAAATTTGTAAAGCTGGAGGAGGTGAAAGTGATGGTGAAACTCAAGGGTACAACACTACTATCACTGTTAATATTCATTGGTCTGTTCCTGGTCTTCTCTGGCGGCGCCTATTCTGCCGAGCCAACAAAGAAACCAGCAAAGGCGGCAAAGTTTGTAAAGCAAACTGCTAAAAAAGCGGCGCCCCCTGCAAAAAAGGCCGCACCGGCCAAAAAGAAAACCGTAGCGGCCAAAAAACCCGCTCCCAAACCTCAGCCGGCTGAGCCTGACTATGAAAAAGTGGAGCTCGTTTATGGCGATATCGTCATGGCCAGAACCAAGGAAGGCATGATAGAGGGCGAGGTGGACGCAGTTGTCTTCCCGCACTGGTTCCACCGCATTCGCTTCCGCTGCAAGGTCTGTCACGAAGACGTCTTCGAGACCAACAAGGGCGCCAACATCATTGACATGGACGCCATCAGCGCCGGTGAAAAATGCGGCGTCTGTCACGACGGCTCTGTGGCATGGGATCCCCTGGAGTGCGAGAACTGCCACTTCTACCCCATCGAGCAACTCGAAGCCGAACAAAAGCCCAAGGAGATCACCAACCCCGCAGATATTCTGTTCGCCGGCCGAAGCGGCAAACCGGCAGGCCGGGGTGATCGCCGCAAGCCTGCGGGCAGCGCCTTCAAATGGGGTGCCGGCTGGCAACCCAAGGCCTTCTCCATCGCCGGCCTGCCGAAGGACAAGTATGGTCTCGTCGACTGGATCAAAATCACCAAAAACGGCATGCTGCTGCCAAAAGGCTCCATCGACCCTGATGACCCCCTCTATGAGTCACCCGTCCACTATACATTCAACCCGGATGGGGACGAAGACATCGAAGACATCATCATTCAGGTGAAGAGTAAGACCATCTCCGAGGTCTTGTTCCCCCACA
Source organism: Sedimenticola sp. (assembly GCA_011051655.1). GTDB lineage: Bacteria > Pseudomonadota > Gammaproteobacteria > Chromatiales > Chromatiaceae > DRKS01. Next base: position 6,508 of record DRKS01000021.1, on the reverse strand, counting down.
CCCTGCATGCCTGGTGGTTGAACTGCAAGAGCTGCCATCCGCACCGTTTCACGCGCTCCGCCGGCTCTACCGTGATGACCATGCGGGAGATGGCCAAAGGCAAGTACTGTGGTGAGTGCCATGGCAGGGTCGCCTTCCCCCTGGAGGACTGCGAAAAATGTCACAACAGGGAAAAGGTAAAGGCTTGCAAGGAAAGTGAAGACTGCACTTACTCTGACTGAGAGTTGATTGCTCCTGCACTTGGCTGACGCCATATCGACAAAGTAGGCATGAAGAGAAGTATCTGGAGATTCCTGGCAGTTATACTGGTAATCCTTTCCAGCGCTGCTTCTCTTCATGCCGAAACCGGCAAGGCCCTCCCCAAGGGCATGACGCCGGAAAAGCTGGAAAAATCGGTCAACCGCCAGCTCAAATACATCGATGACCGCTTGCTCTCCGGCAAGAGCGCCCGCCAGATCGAGGAAAGCGGAAATGCCTCGGCGATCGCCATATTGCAGAACAGCCGCAAAGAGAGAGACCGGATCGCCGAACAAATCCGCCAGGGAAAACTTGAGGCCTCGTACTGGGCCCTTCAGGATCTAGGCAAATCCCTCAGGACCGCCATGAAAATGGTCCGGGCCAAGGATATAGCGGCCAAGAAAATCAAGGATGACATGGAAAGCGCACGCATCGCCAGCGACGCCTATTACAACCGGGCGAAGCAAAGAAAGATCGACAAGGGAGACGGTGGCCCGGAGGCCCTCGAATTTTTTCAGCGGGCGCAGAAGGCACGGAACGAGGCCAACCGGCTGGTGATTGCAAAGGACTACAAGTCCGCCATGGCCGTTTTCCTGGATTCATCCAGGCTCTTGCAGAAGGCCATCGCCCTCTCCAAAAAGAAGCGCAGCGGTTCCCGCCCCAAGCAGGCAGACAATCGGGCCGCGCCCGTAACGGAGAAAAAATTCACCCCGAAGGAGAAAAAAACCCTTCCCAAGGGCATGACGCCGAAAAAGCTGAAAAAATCGGTGGCACGCCAGTTTAAATACATCAGCACACGCCTGCTTGCCGGAAAAAGCGCCAAAAAGATAGAACAGAGCGGAAACAAGAAGGCCATCGCCATATTGGAGCGTGGCCGAAAGACCATAAAAAGCATTGCCGCTCAGATTGAGCGGGGACAGCATGAAGCAGCATACTGGGCAATGCAGGATCTGGCGGCATCACTGAAAGAGGCCATGGCCTTATCCCGCGCCAAGGAGCGGGCGGCAAAGACTATCGCGGACGAACTGGAGACCGCCATTGCCGTCAGTGATGCCTACCTCGAGCGCGCCAGACAGAGGGGCATCGACAAAGGGAACGGCGGACTGAACGCCCTCGACCTCTACAGGCGCGCCGAAAAAGAGCGCGCCGACGGCAAGGAAATGAAGTCACAAGGAAATCTCAAATGCGCATCAAAGGCGTACCAGCTTTCTTCAGCATTCCTGATGAGGTCCATTTCGGCGGCCCGGAAATGGCGCGCCGACAACAAGGCTGCAACAAAATGACGCCAAGCATGAAACAAATCGACCTTCCCGCCCTTCTCCCCCTCAGGGCGGTTCTTGTTTCAACTTTGCTGCTCTTCCTCCTCCCCGCCATCTGCAATGCCGAGGACACGCCGTTTCGCATTCAATTCATAACGAATTACAAGACCTTTCAGTTCAAGGCCCAGGAGGAACTGCTGAAAGAAAACAAAGACATCCTGCCGGGAGAAATACGCAGCCTGATCGATGACGCCATGTCAGACGACATAAGCATCGGCCAAAGAATGTTCCTGCTGGATGCCGCAAACGCCATGGCCAATGGTTATCAACATTACCACGGCGGCGGTAAAAAACTGCTTAGAAAAATCCACAAGCTGATCAGCAACGAACTGGAAAAGGAAAAGCAGCGAAACGCCGAGTTGATGAAGTGGAAAAAGGAGGAGCGTTTTCTGGGCAACTTCGTCATGAAAACGCACGAGAAGGAAATGGAACAGCAAGGCTTGGCGCCGGTGATCTACCCTCACTGGGTCCATCGGATCTGGTTCGAATGCAAGGTCTGCCACCAGGAAATCTTTATTATGAAGCGGTGGCGCAATGAAATATCCCAGGAGAAAATCCTGGCGGGCAAACAGTGCGGTGTCTGCCACGACGGCAATACCGCCTTTGGCGCCGATGAAAAGGACAAATGCGACTTATGCCACCTTGCGGGAAGGCCGGGATCCGAAAGGCTGCATAAGGCGGACGCGGTTGACCACCAGCACATCAAGGAGGTTGCAAAGCGCCTTGGGGCCGAATGGAATATCGACAAGTTGCCTGATGGGCGCATCCCTGTCGACCGCTTCGGCTTCATAGACTGGCTCACCTTGAAGCGGGACGGCATATTCAAGCCGGTCGAATCACTGAATGGGGACTTCCACCAGGAGGTGAGAGACAACCAAATCCTCTTTGAATCAAAGAGCAAGGTCAATAATGTTCTGTTCAGCCATAATGTCCATTCGAGCTGGATAAGATGCACCTCCTGCCATCCCGAGGTCTTTAGCAAGGATCTCAAAAACAATGTCAAGATGATCAGGATGTCCAAGGGACAATACTGCGGCCATTGCCACGGGAAGGTTTCCTTTACCTTCGCCGACTGCAAGCGATGCCACAGCCAGGAGAAAGGCGTACGATTTGAAGGCGCGCTCATGCACGTAGGCAAGCCCAGGAAGAAAAGGAAACGGAAAGACAGCTAGACCGAAAACTTGCCGCGCCCCACACACCCGATATGACCACCTTGGATTCAATCCAGAATTCACCGACAAGAACACCCATATGACCAGCATCACCGCACATCAAAAAGACAGCCGTATTTACCGCAAACTCATATCGCTTACACGGCAGCAACTGGCCGCCATTACCGTAAATGTTTCAAGAGACGCAAGAAAATGGGAAAAATTGCTGTTTCTGCATAGAAACATAAAATTCAAAAGCACCATCTTAAAACTCTTGACGCTGAAGGAATCCAGGATCGGCAACGACAAGAAGGCGGTGGGAGAAATGATGCGTGAATTGAAAGCCATGGAAACGGATGACGGCGAATGGAGCGACGTTACCAGGGAAGAGCTGGACTACATCCGCATCATGGTGCATGGTCTGCGTGACATTGAAGACGACGGCGAGGAAGAGCCGGAGGAACCATTAACCTATAAATTGAACATACCGGACTGCAATTAGCCATTCCACTTCCAAGCAGTCCGGCCGTTTACACAATAACCCGTAAGAACTCCAACCATGCTGCCGCAGATGATGTTGAGACCAGTTGTCGCTATCGCCCTCAGTATTCTCGCAGTTTTCCCCCTTGACAGCGCCTTCGCAGAGTATGGCGATATCATCCTGAACAAGACTGCCGAGGCCATGCGTGACGCCGAGGTCGATGACGTTGTTTTCCCTCATTGGTTTCACCGGATCCGGTTTCGCTGCAGCGTATGCCATGAAGATATCTTCCGGCTCAAGGCGGGGGAGAATGAAATCAGCATGGCGATCATCACCGAGAAAAAGGAGATGTGTGGCGTCTGCCACAATGGGCTCATTGCCTGGGAACCGCTGGAATGTGAACGCTGCCATGCCCTTGAGCCCGGGTGGAGCCCTGGCGTAATCCAGCATTCCGTGAAGGGCGTCAGCAAGGTGGACTTGTTGCTCGGCAAGGTCGGCACGAAAGCAAAGCCCTACTCAAAATTCATGGAAATCGCTTCCGGCTGGCATCCGCTTGCACTGTCGAAAAGCGGCCTGCCCCTGGATAAATATGGCCTAGTGGACTGGGCCAAGGCCGTAAAAGAGAAAATAGTCCAGCCGTTATGGAGCCTCGACCCGGAGGTAAAAGAAACAGAGCATCGCATTCGGGACAATGACATCCTGTTCGTGGCAAAAGGCGCAAGCATGCCGGACGTCCTGTTCCCTCACGGCATCCACAGCTACTGGCTCGAATGCAAGATATGCCATGAAACCAAGGGCGGAGCCATCTTCAAGGATGAGCTTGGAGCGAACAACATCACCATGATGGATATTGGCAAGGGGAAATGGTGCTCCCGCTGCCACGACAAAACCGCCTTCCCCATCAGCGACTGCATGCGTTGCCACAATCACCCCAAGGGCACGCCGCTGGGCAAGAACGTACTGGTGCGTGAAGCCAAGAACCCCTGACATCACCGCGTTTCAAGATGCTGTATAATAGCGCCCATTTTCCCAAGGCAACAACTACCATGATCAAAGCGTCACTTTCCGCAATTATTGTGTTTCTGTCCCTGCTTTCAGCCCCCGTGCCTGCAAGCGATATTGCGGATATCATTCTGGATTCAAAGCTTGACAGCATGAAGCAGGCCAATGTGGGCCGGGTCACATACCCTCATAAGCTGCATGAGCAGTGGTACAAATGTGGAGATTGCCACCCCAAAATCTTCATTGACAAGCATGGAGCGAACGATATCAATATGCAAAAAAACATGACCGAGCAGTACTGCGGTTATTCAGGGTGCCACAACAGCGCTTACGCATTCCCACTGTATCTTTGCGACAATTGCCACGCGGTGCTGGAGAAACCGGCCGCCAATAAATGACCGGGCTCGCAGGCGCCCCTTTTCAGCTTCAACGCAGTGCCCGCAAGCGTAACTGTGCGCGGCGGCGGGCTTCTTCATAGTATGGAGGGGCCGATTCCACAAACTGCCGAAACAACCGGACCGCCTCCCTCCCCTCCCCTCTGGCGTCATATTCCACAGCCAGGTTGAACATGGCCTCCAGATTGTCGGGATCATGCTGGACGGCCTTCTGGTAATGCACCAAGGCCTGTTGCCGGCGCCCCATCAATAAATAGACATTCCCCAGTTGGTTATGCGCCATGGAGTGATCCGGTCTTACAGCCAGGGCGCGCGACAATGCACGCTCCGCCTCCGCCAACTGCCCGGCCTTGCCCAGTTCAGTGCCCAGGTTGTACCAGGGCCGGAATTTGTCCGGCGACTTGGCGGCGCAATCACGCAGAAAGACCAGCGGCTCCGACCAGGTCTGATTGCGCTCGAAGGTCGCGGCGGACAGGGGGATGAGCAGCAACGCCAACCCCCCGAGGATCAGCCGGCGCCCCCGGCGGCAATCCAGCAGCAGATTGGTGATCGGAAACGCCAGAAAGGCCATGGGGAGGTACATCCGGTGCTCGAATACCAATTCCAGATTGATGGGCCCTGATTCGAGCAAATGAAACACCCCGTAGCCGAGAAGGGGAAAACCGTAGCGGGGATGACGCCTGGCCAGCCATAATGTCGCCGCCGCCACGCCCAGCCAGCCGGCCACGGCCACGGCGGTCGTCCACGGCTGGAATAGCGAAACCGACAGCCCAAAATCATGATCCAGATTGAGCCGGGAGGGCGCCGGCCAAAGCAGCAGGGACAAATAGAAAAACTGAACCCGCGCCTCGGTCAGCACCCGCTGAAGGCCGGTGAAATCCCGGCCCGGCAGCAGCTCGTTCCAACGGATGAGGTCCGGGGTGTAATACAGTTGGCCGGCGACGGCTCCCGCCAGCGCGGCGGCTCCGACAATCAGCCCCGCCAGCCGCAAACGCCCCAGCCGCCGGCTGAGATGGCGGATCCGTTCCTTCCAACAGGCCGGAAAGAAACAGGCCTCGTAGATCAGCAACACCAGCGGCAGGGCCACGGCGGTCTCTTTGTTGCCCAGGGCCAGCAGCCAGCAGATCCCGGCAGCGGCAAACCAGGCGGCGGCCCGCCTCCCATGCCGCACCCTGGCGCTGATATAACAGCCCAGGGCCAGCAGGACGAACAGGGCCGCCAGGGCCGTCATGCGCTGAACGGCATAGGTCACCGCCTGGATGTTGAGGGGATGCAGCAGAAAAAGGGAGACGGCCGGCAGGGCGAAGAGGAGTCTTTGCTCCGGTTTTACCACGCAGCGCGAGCCCTGACCCCCAAGCAGCACGGCGACCCAGAGCAGGGCCGCCCCCACCAGCAGATGAATGACCAGGTTGGTCCAATGGTAACCGGAAGGATCCAGCCCTCCATAGAGATGGTTGAGCGCAAAGCTGAGATTGGCCAGCACCCGGGTCGGCATGGTGGCCTCCTCGACCACCCGCCGCACGCCGGCGGCCGACCATTCCTTCCAATGCAGGGCCGGCGCATCGACGATGTTCACCAGGTCATCGAAATAAAACCCCGCCTGCATGCCCGGCCAATAGGCCAGAACCGTAAGCCCGGCCAACAGGCCGCCAAGCAGCAGGGCCAGGCCATAGCCGGCTCTAACCCGCATTTCTCACCAGGCGGACCCGGTTAATTGAGAAATTTATGAAATTCAATGTACTTAGTCTCATAAGGTGATGGCGGTTAATTTATACTCCGTCCTATTTGGTTTTTGGAACAATCTGGCTTCGCATCTTGAACGATCAGCCTTGAACCATAGCTACGGCTATGCTTCGGCGGCCGATCGTCCAACCTGCTTCGCCAGCTTGCCCCAAAAATCCAAATCCTGGTGAGAAATGCGGG
>DRKS01000020.1 GCA_011051655.1 Sedimenticola sp. | reverse complement strand
GGCGGGTGCGGAACCCACCTGGTACTCCGGCCATCCGGCTCAAGCCCGCCCCGCCCCTGCCGATGAACAGGGAATGAAAATCGGTTCCAAACTGGCCATCTGGTTTGCGCTGCTGTCCATTTTTTCCGTCGTTCTGCTGGCGGGCGTCGGTTATTCCATCACCAAGAGCGCCCTGCAAAAGGAAATCCTGGAGAAGCTCAGCCTGACGGTGAAGGATAGGGAACAACTGCTGGCGAATCTCCTGCAGACCCAGTTGACCAATGTCCGTTATCTCGCACAGGACCCCGGCATCGTCCGTCTCACCGAGAGGATGATCAATCCCGACGGGCGCTTCCTGGCCTGGGACCAGGAGACCGCCCGCAGCATGCTTGAAGAGCGCCTCGCCAATTTCGGGGATTATTTCGGCGGCCCCGGCATCGAGGGAGGGGCCTATGCCGACCTCATGATGGCCGATACCGAGGGAAACGTCCTCATCGCAATCTATGGGCCCGAAAAGGGCAGCAGCGAGGCCGGCAGGCCATGGGTGACGGAGGGCCGGAAAGGCCTCTATCTTGGAGACATCCAGTACAACCCCACCATGTCCCAGACGACCCAGATCGCGGCCATGCCCGTCAGGAGCACCGACGGGAAGGTCATCGCCATTTTGCAACTGGAGAGCAATGTCCGGGCGATCAACGAGTTGATGACCAACCGCAAAGGACTGGGCGAGACCGGGGAGACCTACATCGTCGGCCGCGGCAAGCGCATGCTGACCAGTTCCCGGTTCATTACCGGTGCAGCAACCGAACAGATAGTGGAGACCGCCGGAACCAGGAAGGCGCGTGAGACGGGCAAGGCCATCAGCATGGCCAGCTATGAAGACTACCGGGGCATCCGGGTCATGGGGGTGGTCGACGTATTTGATGCTTCCTCCCTGGGTTCAAAAGACCGGAAGATCGCCGAACTGATAAACAATCTGGGGTGGTTGATCGTTGGAGAGATCGACGAGGCGGAGGCGCTGGCGCCGGTCAGGGATCTGAGGACAAAAAACTTCATGGCCAGTTTCGGTATTCTTAGCCTGGTCATCTTTATAGCCTACCTGATCTCCTACACCATCTCCGAGCCAATCCGAAGATTGCGAAACGCAGTGCGGCAAACGGCCAGGGGGCTGCTGGACAAACGGGTGGAAATCCATACCCAGGATGAAATCGGAGACCTCGCTCACTCCTTCAATGAAATGAACGAGGCCCTGCGCAAAACCACCGTCTCCAGGGAATATGTTCAAAACATCATCCACACCATGAGCAGCGCCCTGCTCATCCTGACGCCGGAAGGCGAAATCGAAGACGCCAATGCGGCGGCCTTGAATCTCCTTGGCTATAAGCGGGATGAACTCATTGGCAGAGGGGCAACGGCGGTCTTGAAAGAGGAACTGGCCCGTGCAGTCAAGCGGGAAGTGCTGAGCCATGTCGAGACGGCCTGTATTCGCAAAGACGGCAGCGAGGTGCCTGTGCTTTTCTCCAGCTCCATCATGCGCGATACACGAGATGAGCTACAGGCGGTAGTCTGCGTGGCCCAGGACCTGACCCAACGCAAACAGGAGGAGAAACTCCTGCAGCAGGCAAAGCTGGAGGCGGAGGAGGCAAGCCGGGTCAAAAGCGAATTTCTGGCCACCATGACCCACGAGATCCGGACCCCCATGAATGGCATCATCGGCATGACCGAGCTGCTGCTGGATACTGAACTGACGCAAGAGCAGCGGGAGTTCACCAAGACCATCAGCAAAAGCAGCGACAGCCTGATGACCATCATCAACGACATCCTCGATTTCTCCAAGATCGAGGCCGGCAGGCTGGACATAGAGATTACCGACTTTGACCTGAAGGCCCTGGTAAAAGCGACATCCGGCTTTTTTACGGCCCCTGCGAAAGACAAGGGGTTGGAGCTCCTTTTCACTATGGAGCCGGATGTCCCTTCAGGGCTCAGGGGTGATCCGGTGCGCATACAGCAGGTCCTGGCCAACCTGGTGGACAACGCCATCAAATTCACTTCGACCGGCCAGGTGGCGACCAGGATTTCACTGGAGCAGGAAGACCCCAAACGGGCAAGGCTGCTCTTTTCCGTGCAGGACACGGGCATCGGCATTGCGGATGAGCAAATGAACAAACTGTTCGACTCCTTTACCCAACTGGATTCAAGCACCACCCGGCGCTTCGGCGGCACCGGCCTGGGCCTGGCCATCTCGAAGCGGCTGGTTGAAATGATGGGCGGCGCCATTGGGGCCGAAAGCCTGGAAGGAGAAGGGGCCACCTTCTGGTTCGAGCTGCCCCTGGAGAATCAGCCGGCGCAACCCGGGGATGAACCGGAAGAAACCCCCAAGGCGGATATCGCCGGCGCATCCGTTTCGGTCATGAACAAGGGGCATTCGAAGAAGATCTTTGACCGCGAGGATTTGCTGGACAGATTCATGGATGACAAGGATCTCGCCAAAGAGGTGATCGAGGCATTCCTCGAAGATCTGCCCCACCAATTGAGCGCCTTGAAGGACGCCATGGCAAAGGGCGATGTCACCGGGATGATTTACGGCGCCCACACCATCAAGGGCGGGGCCGCCAATATCAGCGCCTGCGCCCTCCAGGAAACGGCCGTAGAAATGGAAGACGCCATAAAAGACAGGGATATGAAAAACGCAGCCGCTCTCATGCCCCGGCTCGAGCAACAGCGGGATCTCCTGCTGAAAGAGCTGGAGCAGACAGACTGTCTCCATTCGGTTGGCGCAGACGCATAGGGGACTTCAGCGTTTCCGCTGAAAAGCAGGCCACCACCGCGCCGGGGCGCAATTTCACCCATGGCGGCAGCGGGCTCCATGCCTGTTTTTATCTCCAGTTGCCTGGCGAACCATCCGGCGCCAACACCAATCCCCATCCCTCTGCCGGCAAGCGGCAGCAGCCGCTTTTCCCCATCAATCATAGGGTTTCAGGTTCCGGACTATACTTCCTTTGAGGCAGTCCGCCAGCCTTTTTCCCATCAGGGCCGGCGGGGAGACCCTTCCCGAAGATGAGCATACGCACCAAATTTCTTCTGCTCCTGATCATGCCGTTTATAGGAATGGGATGGTTTGGAGGCCAGCTCATCCTGGAAAAGCGCGGTATCGTGGAAGAGATGAATTCCATGGGACGCATCTCCGACCTGACCGTCCTGATAGGCGATCTCGTCCACGAAACCCAGAAGGAACGGGGTACGACGGCCGGTTTTCTCAGCAGCAAGGGGACCCGCTTCCAGTCGCAAATGGCGCTTCAGAGGCGCAGCACCGACCGGCAGTTTGGAATTCTCCTGGATTTTCTCCAGGGGCATGAAAGCAAGGGCTCGGCCAGGGAGTTCCCCATCGGTTCATCGGTAATCCGGCAACATCGAGAGGCCACCCGGGATCTGCGCAAGGCAGTGGATGCCCTCACCATTCCCCACGACGATGCCCTCCGGTTTTATTCCAGCATGAATTCCAGCCTGCTGGAGAGAGTGGAGGCCCTGTCAAAGCCATCCGGAAACGCCAAGCTGGCCGCCCTTTCCCGCGGTTATATCAATTTCCTCCTGGCCAAGGAATTCACCGGCATCGAGCGGGCGATACTTACCAAGGTCTTCACCGACGGGTGGCGCGGTTCGGGGGAACGCGCCCAATTCTGGCGCATGGCCTCCCGGCAAACCATTTTTTTCAATAAATTCCTCATCACCGCCACGCCGGAGCAGGCCGCCTTCTACCGGGAAAAAATGTCGGCGCCGGCCGTTATCGAGGTGGACCGAATGGAAAAAGCCGCCCTTGGGGAGAAAAACGCCTCCCGGGGGCGGTTCAACATCGATCCACAGCACTGGTTCACCGCCATGACCCAAAAAATAGACCTGCTCAAGGAGGTCGAAACCCGGCTCTCGACGGACCTCAAGGGGCAGGTCAGCGCCATCCGGGGCCAGGCCATTGCCAATCTTTCGGTTTATGTGGCCATCACGCTGGCGGCCCTGCTGGGATCCCTCGTCTTTGGCCTGCTGCTCATACGCCAGTTGCTGGCCCAAATAGGGGGGGAACCAGCGGAGGTGATGGCCATCGCCAACCGGGTAGCCGCCGGGGATCTGTCCGTCTCCTTCGATCCCTCTGCGGAAAGAACGGGCATCTACGCGGCGGTCAGAAACATGGTGAACAGCTTTTCCCAGGTTATCCGGCATGCCGAAACCATCGCCCAGGGGGACTACTCGGTGGAGGTTCAACCCCGCTCCGACAAGGACATCCTGGCCCTGTCCCTCTCCAGGATGACCCACGCCCTGCGCCGGATGGACCGGGAGAGCCGGAATGAAAACTGGTTGAGAGGGGGCCTCTCAAGCCTGCATGACATGATGCAGGGGGTGGAGGACCGGGAGGATCTGGCGCGGAAAATCCTGGGCTTCCTGGGAGAGCGGGTCGACGCCCCGGCCGGGGCCATTTTCCTGTCCGGGGACGATGGCCTGCTGCAATGCGCCGCCGCCACCGCCTGGAGCGGGGAAGAGAACAGGGACGAGGCGGAGCGGGCGGCCGCGACCCGGGACCTCGTCCGGATATCCGCCCCGGCGGAAAAGCCTGTCCCCGGGCGGTTCAGGGTGGGTGCCGTGGAATTGAGCGACATATACGGCCTCCCTCTCATCTCCAGCGGCCGGGTGGTCGGGGTCCTGGTGCTGGGAACCCGAAAGCCGCTGAGCCGGCTGCAACAGGATTTTCTGCACCGGGCCGCCAACCGGGCCGCCCTGGCGGTGGAGGTGGGAGACTCCAGGGCCAAGCTTGCCAGCATGCTGGAACAGTCCCGGGAGCAGGCCAGGGCCCTCGATCAGGCGAACCGCTACAAATCCGAGTTCCTGGCCCGCATGAGCCACGAAATCCGCACCCCCATGAACTCCATCATCGGCTCGGCGCAACTGGCCCTGGAGGCCGGCCTGAGCAAAAAGCAGTGGAAATACGTGCATACCATCCACAGCTCCGCCCAGATGCTGATGCGGATCATCAACGACATCCTCGACTTTTCCAAGGTGGAGGCGGGGAAGCTCTCCATGGAGGCCGTGCCCTTCGACCTGGGGGATCTCTTCAGCCGCCTGGGCAGCATCCTGCAGGCCAGGATCCATAACACGGAGGTCGATATCCTGTTCAGCCTGCCCCCGGAGGTTCCCCACGGACTGGTGGGCGATCCGGGCCGGCTGCGCCAGATCCTGACCAACCTGATCGGCAATGCCGCCAAATTCACCAAACGGGGGGAGATCACCATTTCCGCAAAGCTGATCGGGCGGGAGGCAAAACAGGTGACGCTTCAATTCTCCGTGCGCGATACCGGCATGGGGATGGATCAGGATCAGATAGAGCGCCTGTTCCAGCCCTTCGAACAGGCGGACCGGACCATAGCCCAGCAGTATGGCGGCACCGGATTGGGACTGTCCATCTGCAAGCAACTGGTGGAGCTGATGGGGGGGCGGATCTGGGCGGAAAGCAGCCCCGGCGCCGGCAGCACCTTCCATTTCACCGCCTGCTTCGGTCTCGCGGCGGAGGTTGCGGACACCCTGCCCGGTTACGCCCGGCGGGCGGTGGGCCTGCCACGCGCCATCACGGGCCTGCGGATCCTGCTGGTGGATGACCACAGGATGAACCGGGAGATGGCCGAGGAAATCCTGGCGAACCGGGGCTGCATCGTGGAAACGGCCCTGAACGGCGAAGAGGCCGTCCAGGCGGTCCGCCAGGCGCCGGACAGATACGACCTGGTGCTCATGGACATCCAGATGCCGGTCATGGGGGGCATCGAGGCGGCGCGGCTGATACTGGAATCCCCCCACACCCACGAGATCCCCATTATCGCCATGACGGCGGCGGCCACGGCCGCGGAGGTGCAGGAATGCCTGGAGGCGGGCATGGTCGACCACGTGGCCAAGCCCATCGACGTCGAGGAACTGCACGACAAGCTCATCCAGTGGGGAAGGCCGCGCAAAAGGGCCGCCCCGGCCGCGGACGAACAGCCGGCGGACGGACAGGACGACGAATCTCATCTCCCCCAGCGGCTGCCGGGCATCGATACCGTGGCGGGTCTGAGGGTGTGCGACCGGAACGTGCCTCTCTTCCTGAAGGTCATGAGCAACTTTCTGCGGGATCACGCGGACGCTGCGGAAACCATACGCGGGGCCCTTGCAAAGAATGACCCGGCGGCCGCCAGGGAACTGGCTCACAACCTCAAGGGGGCGGCGGGAAGCATCGGCGCCCGGGAGCTTGGCACCATCGCGGCGGAAACAGAGCAGGCCCTGAAACGGGGAGAAACCAACCTGCCCGGCCTGCTGGAGCGGCTGGAAAAGGAACTGGAGACGGTATGCGCATCGGGCCGGCACCTGGCGGCATGGATGGAACCCCCGGCCTCCCAGTCCGGACAGGCCACCCCCTCCGACCATGACCGGCCGGCGCGGCTGCTGGAGGAGCTTGAGGATCTCTTGAAAAAAGGGGATATTCGGGCCGATGAGCAATTGCGGCTGGTCAAAGCGGCGCTGAAAGGGGACAGCCGTCACCAGGAAGCATTGTCACGGCTGGAAGACTGCATCGACCGCCTGGACCCGCAGGAGGCAATGGTCCCCTTGCGTCAGATCCTGGAAGACCTGGAAAACCCTTGAAAGACACGGCATGAACGCCCCCGATATCAAACAACGCACCGTGCTAATTGTCGATGATTCGCCGAACAATGTCCGCATCCTCGGCGAATCCCTCAGGCAGCAGCATCAGGTGCTCTACGCCACCAACGGCAAGGACGCCCTGGAGCGCGCCTTCACCCAGGCGCCGGACCTGATCCTCCTGGACATCATGATGCCGGAGATGGACGGCTACGAAATATGCGCCAGGCTGAAGGCCGACCCCCGCACCAGGGAAATCCCCATCATTTTCATAACCGCCATGGACGGCGAGGAGCACGAGACCATCGGCCTGGAGATGGGGGCCATCGACTTCATCGCCAAGCCCATCAACCCCAGGCTGGTGAGGCTCCGGGTGCAAAACCAGATCGAGCTGAAGGTGCTGCGCGACTACTACAAGACCATGTCGAAAATCGACGGCCTCACCGGCATCGCCAACCGGCGGCGCCTGGAGGAATTCCTGGAGCACGAGTGGAAACGCTCTGTGCGCTCCGGCTCCAGGCTGGCGCTGATCATGATGGATATCGACTATTTCAAGGCCTTCAACGACCATTACGGCCACAGCGCCGGTGACGACTGCCTCCGCCGCATCGCCACCGCCCTGGCCGCGGAAATGACCCGCTCCACCGACCTGGTGGCCCGCTACGGGGGGGAAGAGTTCGCCTGCGTCCTTGCCGGGACCGGCGGCGAAGGGGCCAGGCTCATGGGCGAGAAATTGCACAAGCGGGTGACATCCCTGAACATCCCCCACGCCGGCTCGGCCGTGGCGGGCCATGTAACCCTGAGCCTGGGCGCCGCCTGGGTCATGCCCAGCCAGGACGCCTCCCCGGCGGCCCTGGTCGACGCCGCCGACAAAAACCTCTACCTTGCCAAGAGCAGGGGCCGGAACCGCCTGGTCTGCTGAGGCGTCATGAGAAGAGCATTTGAATTCACCATCGGCCTGGCCATCATTCTGGTAGCGGTAGCGAGCCTCTACAACGCCCGCAACATGCCTCCCCCGTCAAGGGGAAACCGCCCCATCACCCTCGACTACTATATCGATGTCCAGGGGAACACCACCTCTCTGGAGGCCTACCGCGGCGACTACCTGTGGGTGAATTACGCCGCCGAGCGCTGCGACTACTGCGGCCCCCAGTCCGAAGCCCTGAGGACCCTCGACCGGCAATATGGAGACAAACTGATCTTTATCACCCTGATAACCAGCACGGAGAAGCTGGCAGAGGCGCCCAGCGCCGGGACGGCGCTGGATTGGGCGGACCGGTACGGGCTGGCGCATGACAGGGTGCTCGCCTATTACAGCACCAGGCCCCTGCCTTACCACATCCTCTACTCGCCCGCCGGAGACATCCTGTACGAGGGCGCCGGCCCGCTCTCCATCGACCAGATAGTGGATATCATCAGGGCCAAGACGCCGCTATTGAACTGACCGGTTATTTCAACCGCTCCGGCTCATGGCAGGCCACGCACAGGCCGTTTATGTCTTCTCTTACGTGAGCGAGGTCTGGCTCCCTGCCCGGCTTCCCATGCCCTCTCAGCCTCTCCTGGATCTCCTGAATCCTGCGGTTGAAGGCCGCTTTATCCAGAATGACACCGGACGGCCCCGCATCGGGCAGCGAGGTTTTCAGCAGATCAAGATAATAGTTGATGAGCTGCAGATGCTTTTTCAGCGCCTCAGGGCCCTTTCCCTGCTCCTTGCTGATCCTCGCAAGATCGACATGCTCCGACACCATGTGCATGTACTCCCCGAACAGCGTCATTTGTTGGGGGATGCGGAAAAGGTGATCGAATTTCATCTCCTTGTGGCAGGCGACACATATATTGAAGATGTCCCGGGCGAACAGCTCCGTAAGCAGGGGCTCTTTGTATTTGACGGCGTCTCTCAAGTCGGAGATGGCGGTCTGCAACCTGGCCACTCTCCCGGCGAACAGGGCCTGGTCGATCCTGTCCCCATGCCTGTCACGCTCCGGGATCCGCTTTTGCGCCAGGGCAATGAACGCCTTCATGTCCCGCAGATGTATATCCGTTATCTCATACTTGTTCAAGGTGTAACTGATGCGGGCATGGTTATAACTGTCGAACACCTTATGCATGTAATGCTTAAAGCTGTTGAGAGAAGTTTCATCCGCCCAGGAGGCCGCAGTGGCAAAGACGCATAAGATCACAAGCAGGGGAAGGGTTGATTTTCTCAACTGGGATTACTCCTTGGCCTGAGCGGGGAAAACGCGGATTCCATGCTACAGAACGGCCGCTTGTTCGTCAAAAGCATATCGCCGGCCGCCAACGGGACTATACTCGGTGATAACCTTTGTCCGGGCATGACCGGCCGGTGATCACAGTCGGTTTTTTGCGATATCCATGAAGCTGTTTATCAAACTCCTGCTTTTTCTGCTTGTACTGGCATGCGCCCTGCCTTTCATCACCCTGGGGCCGGGCGGGCAGCCCTTGATGCGGCTGGAGAATCTGAAGTGGCCGGAGCTTGGCGCACCCAGGCTGCCCGAGGCCGTCTCCGCGGACGCCATCAAGAAGCGGCTCGGTCTCGCTTCCGATGAGCCCCCGGCAACGGATGACCTGACCACCAGCACGGTCTACAAATGGCGCAACGGCAAGGGGGAGCTGCAATACACCAGCGACAGGCCTCCGGACGGCATTGCCTACGAGACCCTGGCCCTGCGCTCCGACACCAATGTGGTGGCCGCGGTGCAGGCGCCGCCACCGCCGGCGGAGGAGGCCCCCGGGGACAAAAACGCCGCGGAAGGCGGCCTGATCGAAGATCTCACCTCCGTCTACTCGCCCGGGAAAGTAAAGGAACTCATCGACCAGGCCAAGCAGGTTCAGAAGCTGTCCCGGGAGCGAAAGAAAATGCTCGACGGCCTTATGGATACCCCGTAGGAACGGCGCCCCCGCCGCGAAGATCAAAGCACCATTCCCGGCCAGACATGCGGCTACAGCTCCTGCCGCCCCGTGAAGGCGTGGGACAGGGTGCCGCCGTCCACGTACTCCAGCTCGCCGCCCAGGGGGACGCCGTGGGCGATGCGGGTGGCGCGAATGCCCCTGGCCTTCGCCATCTCGCCAATATAGTGGGCGGTGGCCTCCCCTTCCACCGTGGGATTGGTGGCCAGGATGATCTCTTGCACGGTCCCTTCGGCCAGCCGCTGTTCCAGCAGGTCCAGGCCGATCTCCTTGGGGCCGATGCCGTCCAGGGGCGAGAGCCGCCCGCCGAGCACGAAATAGCGCCCCCGGTAGTCGATGGCCTGCTCGATGGCCAGCATCTCGGCGGGGGTCTCCACCACGCAGAGCTGGGCGTCGTCCCGGTTGGGATTGGCGCACTGGCGGCAGATCCCGCTCTCACTGAGGGTGCGGCAGCGGCCGCAGTGGCCGATCTTCTCTACCGCCTCGGCCAGCACCTCCGCCAGGTGGCGGCCGCCGGAACGATCCCGCTCCAGCACATGGAAGGCCATGCGCCGGGCCGACTTGGGGCCGACGCCGGGAAGGCAGCACAGGGCCTCGATCAGTTGGGAAAGCAGGGGTTTTTGCGACACGGGTCAGAATGGCATCTTGAACCCTGGGGGCAGATTCAGACCGGCGGCCATGCCCGCCATGCTCTCCTGGGCCTTGGCGGCGACCTTGTGCGTCGCATCATTGATGGCCGCGGCCACCAGATCCTCCAGCATGTCCTTGTCCTCGCCCACCAGGCTGTCGTCGATATTGACCCGGCGCACCTCGTGCTTGCCGTTCATGATCACCTTTACCAGGCCGCCGCCGGACTCGCCGGTCACCTCTTCCTGCGCCAGCTGCTCCTGGGCCTTTTGCATGTTCTCCTGCATCTTCTGGGCTTGGCGCATGAGATTGCCGATACCACCTTTCATCATTCAGTACCTTTTTGTGGTTGGATTAAAACTTGTTCATGTAGGGTTGTTGGAATCCGGGGGTTGTGTCTTCGCGGCGGGGCGCCGCTCCTACTCATCCGCCGGTTGCACCGAGCCCGGCACCAGGCTGGCGGAAAACTCCTGCTCCATCACCCGGACCAGGGGGTCGGCCGCCATGCTCTCCTCGGCCTTGCGCTGGCGCTCCGCCCTGGCGCGGGCCTGGCGCTGGGCCGGGGTCTCTTCCTGCGGCTTGACGACGCTGATCTCCAGCCGGACCCCGGTCCCGCAATGGGCCTCCAGGGCCTGTTGCAGTCCTTCTTCGGTCCGGGCGGTGCACAGGCCCTGATGGACGGGATCGAGATGAAGCCTCAGCACGCCATTTTCCCAACTGTCGAAGATGCAGTTGTCCGCCAACTGGCGGGCGAGGCCGCCCAGCCCCAGGGATTGGGTCAGCTGGTGCCAGTTGCTGAAATCCCGCGGATCGCCGCCGCCGGGGGCGGCCGTCCCGGCCTCGGGTTTCACCGCCTGTTCCGGCGCCTGCCTTGGAGGGGAAGCCGGGGCCGCCGCAGAGCGGCCGCCTGCGGTGGCCGGACCGCCGCCGGTTGCCCGCCCGGGCCGGAACGCCAGCATCCGCAACAGCACCATCTCGAAGCCGCTGCCGGGATCGGGAGCCAGGGGAAGATCCCGCTGGCCCACCAGGCCGATCTGGTAAAAGAGCTGCACGTCCTCGGGGGTCAGACGTTGCGCCAATGCCCGCACCTGCTCCTCGTCGCCCAGGCCTTCATCCAGGGCATCGGGCACGACTTGGACCAGGGCGATACGGTGCAGCAGGGAGAGCAGCTCCTGCAGCGCGGCGGCGAAATCCGGGGCCTGCTCCGCCAGCGCGGCCGCCAGCTCCATCACCCGCCCGGCGTCCTTGTCCGCCAGGGCTTCCAGCAGGCCGTGGATCCGGTCCCGGGCGATGCTGCCCAGCATGGCGCGGACATCCGCCTCTCCCACCCTGCCGCCGCCGAAGGAGATGGCCTGGTCCATCAGGCTGAGGGCGTCGCGCATGCTGCCGTCCGCCGCCCGGCTGATGTGGATCAGCGCCGGGGCGTCGTATTCGATGCCCTCCTGCTCCAGGATATATTGGAGCTGGCCCCGGATCTGCTCCAGGGGCAGGCGCTTGAGATTGAACTGGAGGCAACGGGACAGCACGGTCACCGGCATCTTCTGCGGGTCCGTGGTCGCCAGCAGGAATTTCACATGGGGCGGCGGCTCCTCCAGGGTCTTGAGCAGGGCGTTGAAGCTGCTGTCCGAGAACATGTGCACCTCGTCGATGAGGTAGACCTTGTAGCGGCCGCGGACCGGCGCATAGGGGACGTTCTCCAGCAGCTCCCGGGTCTGATCCACCTTGGTGCGGGAGGCGGCGTCCACCTCCAGCAGATCCACGAAGCGCCCCTCGTCGATTTCGCGGCAGGCCGCGCAGTGGCCGCAGGGATGGGAGCTGACCCCCTGCTCGCAGTTCAGGGACTTGGAAAAGATACGCGCCAGGGTGGTCTTACCCACCCCCCGGGTGCCGCTGAACAGATAGGCATGGTGCAGGCGGTCATGATCCAGGGCGTTGCTCAGGGCGCGCACCACGTGCTCCTGGCCGACCAATTCGCCAAACACGCGGGGGCGCCACTTGCGGGCCAGGACCTGGTAGGACATTAACCCGCATTTCTCACCAGGCGGACCCGGTTGATTGAGAAATTTATGAAATTCAATGTACTTAGCCTCATAAGCTGATGGCGGTTCATTTATACTCTGTCCTATTTGGTTTTTGGAACAATCTGGCTTCGCATCTTGAACGATCAGCCTTGAATCATAGCTACGGCTATGCTTCGGCGGCCGATCGTCCAACCTGCTTCGCCAGCTTGCCCCAAAAATCCAAATCCTGGTG
>DRKS01000019.1 GCA_011051655.1 Sedimenticola sp. | reverse complement strand
GGGCTTGAGCCGGATGGCCGGAGTACCAGGTGGGTTCCGCACCCGCCGGCATCGCCCTGGGGGCGCGCCGGGAAAGGGCTGGTTACAGGGTGCCCGGATCCTGCCGGTAGTCGATGACCAGCGGGCCGGCCATGGGCTTGCCGTCCATGTGCGGCCGGTCGCCATGCATGCTCAGCCGGCCCTCGGCAAACCAGCGGACGACCTGGGGATAGATAATGTGCTCCCGGGCCAGAACGCGGGCCGCCAGGGTCTGTTCATCGTCACCGGCCTTTACCGGCACGCGGGCCTGCAGCACCACCGGCCCGCCGTCCAGCTCTTCGGTCACGAAATGCACGCTGGCGCCATGTACAGTATCGCCGGCCTCCAGGACCCGGCGGTGGGTGTGCAGCCCCCGGTACCTGGGCAGCAGGGAGGGGTGGATGTTGAGCAGCCTGCCATGGTAGTGCCGGACAAAGCCGGGGGACAGGATGCGCATGAAGCCGGCCAGTATCACCAGGCCGGGCTGGAAGCCGTCGATCAGATTCATCAGCGCCCGGTCATAGGCCTCCCGGTCGGGGAAGGGCCTGTGGTCCAGCACCCGGGTTTCGATGCCCGCCTTGCGGGCGCGTTCCAGTCCGTAGGCGTCCTCCCGGTTGCTGATGACGGCGCGGATCTCCGCCGGCAGATCCCCGGCCGTCGCGTCGATAATGGCCTGCAGGTTGCTGCCGCTGCCGGAGATCAATACCACCAGGGGCAGCTTTTTTTGCGCCGTCATGCCGTGATCTCGACCCGGGGGGCGCCGTCGGTGGCCTCGATATGCCCCAGGCGCCATGCCTTTTCACCCCGGGCGGTGAGCAATTCGCAGGTTCGGTCGGCGTCTTTTTCGGCCACGCAGACCACCATGCCGACACCGCAATTGAAGGTGCGCAGCATCTCCGGCTCTTCCACCTTGCCTTGCCGTTGGAGCCAGTCGAAGAGGGCGGGGCGCTCCCAGGAGGAGCCGTCGATGACGGCCCTGGTCCCCTCGGGCAGCACCCGGGGCAGGTTCTCGGGCAGGCCGCCGCCGGTGATATGGGCCAGGGCGTGGACCTCGATCTTTTCGATCAACGCCAGCAGGGCCTTGACGTAGATACGGGTGGGGGTGAGCAGGGCCTCGCCCAGCGGCCTTCCGTCCAGCGGCTGGCCCAGGTCGGCGTTGCCGACCTCCAGGATCTTGCGGATCAGGGAGTAGCCGTTGGAGTGCGGGCCGGAGGAGGCCAGCCCGATGAGTGCGTCGCCGGGCCGGACGCGGGACGGCTCGATGATGCGGTCCTTCTCCACGATGCCGACGCAGAAGCCGGCCAGATCATAATCCCCCTCGCCGTACATGCCGGGCATCTCCGCCGTCTCGCCGCCGGTGAGCGCGGCGCCCGCCAGCTCGCAGCCTTTGGCGATGCCGCTGATGACGGCGGTGGCCACCTCCAGCTCCAGGCGGCCGGTGGCGTAGTAGTCGAGGAAGAACAGGGGCTCGGCGCCGGTGACGATGATGTCGTTGACGCACATGGCCACCAGGTCGATGCCGATGGTGTCGTGCCTGTTCAGCTCCAGGGCGAGCTTGAGCTTGGTGCCCACGCCGTCGGTGCCGGAGACCAGCACGGGTTTGCGGTAGCGCTCCAGGGGCAGTTCGAACAGGGCGCCGAAGCCGCCGAGACCGGCCAGCACGCCGGGCCGGAAGGTGCTTTTCACCAGCGGCTTGATGCGTTCCACCAGGGCGTTGCCGGCGTCGATGTCCACCCCGGCGTCGCGATAGCTGAGGGGGGGGGATGAATCGGGGTCTTGGGTCGGGGCCACGGGCAACTCCAGGTCGGCGGGTGAGCTTTCAGGGTCGCGATTTTATCAGTGTTGACAGGGGCGGGAAACTCGCAGGACCGGAACTTGACCTTATCCCGCCTGTTACCCACAATAACCGTACAAAATTTGACGATCGGGCCCTGGCATCCAGGAACACGGTGTGAATCCGTGGCGGGCCCGCCGCTGTAATCGGGGACACAGGCTGCACGGCTAAGGCCGGCCACTGCCGGAGCTTGCTCCGGCGGGAAGGCGCAGTTCCAGTGGATGATCCGAGAGCCAGAAGACCTGCCAGGACCCCCATGCTCTTTCCAATCGATTCCTTGGAAGGAGCACTGATTCAGAATCCGATGGTAAGGGTTCCGATAGGTGCGTTGCCGCGCATCCATCGGAGCCCTTTTTTTATTTACAACAATGGGGATTTGCAATGAACACCAATCATAAACCCGTGGCCGCCGGTAAAGAGCAACAGGATGACGCCGCATCGGTGATTGCATATCGCAAACGCTGTGATGCCGATGGTGTGGGACTGTCGCACTATATCTTGATGGACAAGGCGCCAGCCGGTGCCGCTGTTATCGCCAGGAGAAAGCGCTGCAGCGCTGATGGCGTGGGGCTTTCACATTACATCCTCATGGATAAAGAGCAAAAAGCATGACGGCCGCCGTAGAGAAAGCGGCCGTGCCATCACGGGGAATCTATATCAACAGCGGCACGGGCGGGCAGTTGCTGCCCATTGATATCGGCCATGCCGAGTACATGGCGGTGGTCAATCCGGAGACCGCTTTCTGGGCCCTGTCGCGCAAGGATGCACTGGCCGACAATTTGACCAATGGCAAACTGGCCGCGCTGTTCAAGGAGAAGTCGGCAGAGTTTGCCGAAGAGATGCATATGCTGCGCTTCGGGCTCAAGCCTTCGGCGGTCTATGTCAATCCGACCGAACGCTGCAATCTGGACTGCAGCTACTGCTACATCCCGGCGGACATGCGCCGCTTTGGCGAACACATGAGCACGGATAAACTGATCGGCGCCATGACCCGGCTCAAGGACTATTTCAGCCAGACGATGGATGCGGGCCGGCGCCCGCAGATTATCTTCCACGGCGCGGAGCCGCTGTTGAACAAGGAGGCATTATTCGAGGCCATCGACCACTTTGGCGACGCATTCGGTTTCGGGGTCCAGACCAATGCCACCGCCTTGGATGACGAGGCGATTGATTTTTTCACCAGCCGGGGGATCAGCATCGGTCTCTCCCTGGACGGACCGGCGGCGGAGATCACCCTCAAGACCCGCCGCACCTGGCGTGGAAAGGGGGTGCATGACAAGGTCCTGGAGGCCATAGGCAGGCTTGAAGGCTACCCCTCCTTTAGCGTCATCAGCACCGCCACCACCGAAAACCTGATGCATCTGAAGTCCATGGTCGAACTGTTCCATGGCCTGAAGGTGCCCACCTGCATGCTGAATCAGGTGCGCTGCACCCTTCCCCGGGCGCGCACGGTCAGGCCCCAGGATCAGGATCTGGCGCGCCACTTTATCGCGGCGCTGGAGCGAAGCCATGAGCTGTATCAGGAAACAGGACGCAAGCTGGTGGTGGCCAATTTCGCCAATATCCTGCTGGCGATCATCGCCCCAACGGCCCGCCGCCTGATGTGTGACATCTCGCCCTGTGGCGGTGGCCGTGCCTTCTTTGCCATGTCTCCCAAAGGCGACCTGTTTCCATGCAGCGAATTTATCGGATTGCCGGAGTTCAACGGCGGCAATCTGTTCAAGGATGACATCGCTTCAGTGCTCGACAGCGCCGCCTTCCGCAAGGTGACTGAACGGGACCTGGACACCTTCAAGCCCTGCGGCGACTGTGCAATCCGCCATTTTTGCGGGTCACCCTGCCCGGCGGAGGTGCATGAGATCAACGGGGCCATGGAATACACCGGTGCATTCTGCGAATTCTATGAAGAGCAGGTCCGTTATGCCTTCCGGCTGATTGCGGACGGCAGGGAGGACGCATATCTCTGGGACGGCTGGGATGAAGGAGTAGAGACCGCCCTGGATGTGGTTCTGCGCTGATCACCGGGGCGGGATTTTGCCGCGCCCTCCTGAAGAAAGGCCCGGCCGTGCCGGCCGGGTTTTTACTTGACGCTAAGGCCGGCATTTCCTATTCTGGCACCCTGCTCACAGGTTTCGGGAAGCCGGTCCAATGCCGGCGCTGCCCCCGCAACGGTAGACGAGTACAACGTTTGCAACAGCCACTGCGCATCGGTGTGGGAAGGCGCAAACGGGGAAGCCACAGGCCTCCACTCGTGAGCCCGGAGACCGGCCTGTGAAGAGACTCCTGGTCATTGCGGAGGGCGATGAGAGGGTATGATTCAGTCATTCACTGCCGCCTCCTGATTCACCGAATCGACTGCCTGCCCCCTGATCCTCCCGCATGTCCGAAGACCTGGTTGCGAGGATTGGATATCAAAACCCATAACACCATGAACGGCATGGTATTGGCCGGCGTGCAGTCGGGCTGCGGCAAGACCACCGCGACCCTGGCGCTGATGCAGTTTTTGCGTGCCCAGGGGATAGCCATTGCACCCTTCAAGGCCGGGCCGGACTTTCTCGATCCGCTCTGGCATCAGGCCGTTACCGGGCGCATCTCCTGCAATCTCGACACCCAGATGATGGGGGATCAACACTGCCGGCGGCAGTTGGCTGAGCACGGGGATGCCGATCTGGCGGTCATCGAGGGCGTGATGGGGCTATTTGACGGACGCTGTGGGGTCGGCGGCAAAGGCTCCACCCTGGATCTGGCGCGTGCTGCCGGTCTGCCGGTCATCCTGGTCGTGGACGCCAGAGGCATGAGCGGCTCCATTGTGCCCCTGGCGGCCGGATTTCGGAGCGAGGCGGCAAAGAGCGGTGTTACGATCAGCGGAATCATCGCCAACCGCGTCGGTAGCGAACGCCACGCCGCCCTCCTCTCCGACACCCTGGCGGCGCACGATATGCCGCCCCTGGTGGCCTGGATTTCCAGGCATGCCCCGGCCCTGCCTGAACGCCACCTGGGCCTGAAGATGCCGGATGAAACCTGTCTGCCCGATTTCACCGGCTCACTGCATGTGGACCAGGCGCGGCTTCTCAACGCCTGCGGGGCATTGCGGATCCCTGACGAACCGGGACCTGATGACGGCCCCAGGCTTTCCGGCCGCTCCATTGCCATCGCCAAGGATGCGGCATGCTGCTTTATCTACCAGGCCAACCTGGACTGGCTTGAGGATCAGGGGGCGCATCTTCATTTCTTCTCCCCCCTCAAGGGGGAGCCGGCGCCCACAACGGCCGATGCCGTCTGGCTGCCCGGCGGCTATCCGGAGCTCCATGGCGAAACCCTCTCGGCCTCCGCCACCTGGCCGTCGCTAAGAGCGCATATCGAGGCTGGCAAGCCGCTGCTGGCGGAGTGTGGCGGCATGATGCTGCTGGGCGAGCACCTTGTCGATCATCGGGGTAAGCGCTGGCCCATGTGCGGCGCCCTGCCTTTTTCCACCCGGATGCAACGACGGCCGGCCGGACTCGGCTACCGGGATGACGAATCGGGCGCCAGGGGGCATGAGTTCCATCACTCAACCCGTATTGCCAATGCCGATATTCCCGCCGCCTTCGCTCCAGGCCGGGGTGACCGGGGCATAAGCTACAAAAACACCCGCTGCTCCTATATCCACTGGTGGTTTCCGGCCGCGCCGGCGGTCACGGCCGACTGGTTTGGGGCCGGCTCATGAAGGCGCGCGACAAGCGTACCGGCATCACGCTGGTTCACACCGGCGAAGGCAAGGGCAAGTCCTCCAGCGCCTTTGGCATGGTGTTCCGTGCGGCCGGTTCCGGCATGAAGGTCTGCGTCATCCAGTTCATCAAGGGCAAATGGAGGACAGGAGAGCAGGCGGCGGCCAAGCGCTTCGACAACATCGAATGGCACACCCTTGGCGACGGTTTCACCTGGAATACCAAAAACCCGGAACAGGACCGCAAAAGCTGCCGTGAGGCCTGGGAATTCAGCCGGCAGAAAATACGCTCCGAAGCGTACGACATGGTGCTGCTGGATGAGATCAACTACTGCTGCGGATACGGCTGGATCTCCGGCAAGGAGATCGCCGACTTCATCCGCCAGGAAAAACCGCCCTGGCTGCACCTGATCCTCACCGGCCGCAACGCCCCCCGGGAGGTAATCGATGCGGCGGACACAGTCACTGAAATGAAGATGATAAAACACGCCTTCAAACAAGGCATCAAGGCCCAGCAGGGCGTGGAATTTTAGGGCCCAAACCCGGCAAACAACTCGAAGGAGACAAGCCATGCATATCGAACCCGGCGTTGTAGATGGCGCGAAAATGATACTCGGTTATGGAACGGCGACAGCCGCATTGGGCGTCGTTGCCAAGGTGGCCGTCGGCACGATCAGGAGAGACGGCCCCATCTCCCTGGCGGTCAGAAGCCTGATGACCACGCTGCTGGTCTTCTCATTTTTTGAGCTGCTGCCGCACCACCCCGTTGGCGTTTCGGAAGTCCATTTTATTTTGGGATCGACACTCTTTCTGATATTCGGCGCTGCCCCCGCGGCAATAGGGCTGGCGGCGGGCCTTTTGATTCAGGGCCTGTTGTTTGCGCCCTCTGACCTGCCCCAGTACGGCATTAACGTCACCACCCTGCTGGCGCCGCTTTTCGCCATGAGCCTGTTGGCGAAAAAGATCATCCCCGCGCATGTCGCCTATAAAGACATTCAGTATTCCCAGGCCTTAAAGCTGTCAACGGCGTACCAGGGCGGTATTGTGCTCTGGGTTGCATTTTGGGCCTTCTACGGCCAGGGCTTCGGCAGTGAAAACCTGGTGCGGGTGCTCTCTTTCGGCACGGCCTACATGAGTGTGGTTCTGCTGGAGCCACTGCTGGATCTGGCTGTATTGGCCGGCGCAAAGCTATGGCATGGCCTCAAGGGCAGCATGCTTGTCGAGAAGCGGCTGTATGCGGCCCTGCCATGATATTCACCGCCCGGCCATAAGGCTGAAATGAGTATGGGAAAGGTTTGGTTTGTCGGCGCCGGTCCCGGCGATCCCGATCTGATTACGGTCAAGGGCCGTGATCTGATCGCGGGGGCGGACGCCATTCTCTTTGCCGGGTCTCTCGTCTCACAGGCCGCCACCTGCTGGGCGCCCGCCCATTGCGAAATCCGGGACTCCAGGGGCATGACCCTGGAGCAGATCATCCGGTGGCTGATCGGTCATGGACGGGAACACCGTCAAGTGGTGCGCCTGCAGACCGGTGACCCTTCACTCTACGGCGCATTGATTGAGATGGTGCAGCCACTGGATGCGGCGGGCATTGAGATCGGCATAGTGCCCGGCGTCTCTTCCGCCTTCGCCGCCGCTGCCGCCGGGGTGGAGAGCCTGACCCTGCCCGAGATTACACAAACCGTCATCTTCAGCCGGATCGAGGGTCGCACCCCCATGCCGGCGGGGGAGAGCCTGGCTGAACTGGCCAGCCATCACAGCACCCTCTGCCTGTTCCTCTCCATCACCCTGCTGGACAAGCTGCAAGAGGGTCTGCTGGCGGCGGGCTGGGCCGAGGACGCGCCTGTTCTGGTGGTGCAAAAGGCCGGTTGGCCCGGCGAGGAGCGCATCGTCCGCGGCCCCCTGATGGAGATCAGGGAACGCTGCCAGGCGGCGCGGATCACGAACCAGGCCATGATTATCGCAAGCCCCGCGCTGGGCGCCAGAGGCTGGCCCGGTCTGAAGAAATCAAGGCTCTACGACAAGGGCTTCAGCCACCGGTTCCGCCAGGCAAAGGGATAGGCAACATCAATGAATACGCATGAAATCATATTGTTGGTGGGGCATGGGTCACGCCATGCGCCGGGCAACGAGGAGATCCTGCGCTTTGCCGGTCTCTGGCGCCAGCGCCACCCGCAACAGGATATCGAAGTCTGCTTTATCGAACTGGCGGAACCTCTGCTGGATGCGGGCCTGGACAGCGCTGCGGCGAAGGCGGAGCGGGTCATCGTGGTCCCTTTGATCCTGAATGCGGCGGCTCACGTCAAGATGGAGATCCCGGAATATCTTGAACAGGCGCGCACCCGCCATCCGAAAACCGAGTTCATCTACGCCCGTCACCTGGGGGCCAATGAGCAAGTCCTGCGGATCCTGAAGCGCAATCTGCGCAAGACCCTGCTGGAGATGGATGAGCCAGACCCCCGCAACACCGGGGTGATCATCCTTGGGCGCGGCTCATCCGACCGGATCGCCAATGGCGAAGTGGCCAAGATGGCGCGCTGGCTCTATGAAGAGAGCGGGCACGACCTGGTCGATATCGCCTTTACCGGCATTACCCATCCCCGCCTGGAAACCGTGGTCAAGCGGCAGATGCTGCAGGGCATGGCGCAGATCAGCATCCTGCCTTACTACCTGTTCACCGGCACCTTGATGGAGCGGATCAAGCGGCAGATCATGCATCTGCGGACCCAATATCCCCAGTTGCGCTTTGGTTGTGCGGGATACGCCGGCTTCGAGGATGAGATCTTCGAGTTGCTGGATCAGCGGGTGGCCGAGGCGCGGGGAGACGGCTATGAGACCCGGATGATGGAGTGCGATGGTTGCCAATACCGCAGCGGCGCGGAGGCGCACGGACATGGGCGCGGACATCATCATTAACACCAAAAAATTTTTACTGCGCACTTGATTACAAAGGGCACAAACCAATGCAAAAACAAAACCACTCCCCGTCTCCCCATCACCGTGGTGAAAATATAATTACAGAACAGCTCACCCCGGCAGGACGCAAGATAGAGCATGACTCATTCGCCATTGTTGACAAGGAGGCCGGCAGGCACGGCTACCCCGAAGATCAGTGGCAGATTGTCCGGCGCATGATTCACGCCAGCGCCGATTTTGAGTTTAACGGCCTGACCCAGTTCCATCCCGATGCAGTAACCGCCGGTCTCAACGCCATAACGCAAGGCCGCCCCATCGTGGCCGATGTCGAGATGATCTGCGTAGGGCTCTCCAGGCCCCGGTTGAAGCATTTCGGCGTTGGCACCCGGCATTTCATCTCGGACGAAGATGTCATCGCCCGGGCGAAGAGCG
>DRKS01000018.1 GCA_011051655.1 Sedimenticola sp. | reverse complement strand
TGGCACCATGACGCCCGCGCGGTGGAGGATACCCGCGCCATCGCCCTGGATGGCAAATGCCTGCGCGGCAAATGCGAGGCCGATCCCGCCCTCGGCTATGAATTGATGAAGCGGTTCTCCGCCATGGTCATCGACCGCCTGAAGGCGACCCAGCTCCAATTGCTCGATATGTATGGCCGCAGTCAGACATCGACTTTGGATTAGTGTTAACAGGCCCTAACAGATCCTCGGCAACTGCTCGGCGGCAAGCCAGTCGACCATGCGCGTCCCGCCGAATGCGGTTTTCATCTGCACGAAACAGTGATCATCCTCGATCACCCGGCCGATGACGGCCGCCTCCCTGCCCAGCGGGTGGGCGCGCATGAGCGCCAGCAGCCGCTGCGCCGCCTCCCCGGGGACGATGGCCACCAGCTTGCCCTCGTTGGCCACGTACAGGGGATCGAGGCCCAGTAATTCACAGGCGCCCGCAACCTCCTCGCGTATCGGAAGATCCCGCTCACGGATCACCATGCCGACCTCCGACTGCCCAGCCAGTTCATTGAGCGTGGCGGCGAGACCACCGCGGGTGGGATCACGCAGGCAGTGGATATCGGGACAGGCCTCGACCATGGCGGCAACCAGGGTATGCAGGGGTGCGCTGTCGGATTCGATGTTGGTGGCGAAGCTGAGATTTTCCCGGCTGGACATCACCGCCACGCCATGATCCCCCAGGGCGCCATTGATCAGGATGGCGTCCCCGGGTTGTGCGCGGTCCGCCGAGATCCGCGCGCCCTCGGGCGCCACGCCGATGCCGGTGGTGGTGATATAGACGCCGTCGCCCTTGCCGCGCTCCACTACCTTGGTGTCACCGGTCACCACCGGCACCCCCGCCGCCCGCGACGCCCGGGCCATGGAGCGGACGATGCGCTCCAGATCCGCCAGGGGGAAACCCTCTTCCAGGATGAAGGCGGCCGACAGATACAGAGGCCGGGCCCCCGCCATGGCCACGTCGTTGATGGTTCCGTGGACCGACAGGCTGCCGATGTCGCCGCCGGGGAAGAACAGGGGAAAAACCACGTGGCTGTCGGTGGCCATGACCATCCTGCCCGCCGCTACATTGAAGGCCGCCTGGTCGTTCTGCTGGCGCAACAGCTCATTGTCGAAGTGTTCCATGAACAGCTCTTCGATGAGCTGCGCCATGGCCCTGCCGCCGCCGCCGTGGGACATATCGACATGGCCCTGCCTGAGATCCAGGGAGCGGGTGGAACGGCTCATGCGCGCCTCCTTTTCCGGTGGCGGCCATAGGTGTACCAGGCGGCGCAGGCGCCTTCGGATGAGACCATGCAGGCGCCCAGTGGATTGTCGGGTGTGCAGGCAGTGGCGAAGACCTTGCAGTCCTGCGGCTGTTTCAGGCCGCGCAGGATGTCGGCGCATTCGCAGGCCTTGTTGTCCGGCACGGGGCCGGCGGCAAGGGCAAAGCGTTGCTCCGCGTCAAATGCGGCGAATTCATCACGCAGCCTGAGCGCGCTGTGGGGGATCATCCCCAGGCCACGCCACTCGAAGCTGGGACGCTGTTCGAAGACCTCGTCCATCAGATCCAGGGCGATGGGATTGCCCCGGTCGCTCACCACCCTGGCGTACTCGTTTTCCACCTCCGCGCGTCCCTCGTTGAGCTGCCGGATCAGCAACCGGATGGCGTGCATCAGGTCCAGCGGCTCGAAACCCGAGATGACCAGGGGTTTGGCGTATTCCCGGGCCGCGAATTCATAGGCGTCCCTGCCGATGACGGCGCTGACGTGGCCGGGCCCCACGAAGCCGTCGATCATGACCCCCGGCTGGGCCAGGATGCCCCGCATGGCCGGCGGCGTCAGCACGTGGTTGCAGAAAACGGTGAAATTGCCCAGGCCGAGCCGTTGCGCCTCTTTCACCGCCATGGCGGTTGGAGGCGTGGTGGTCTCGAAGCCGATGGCGAAGAACACCACCTCACGCCCCGGGTTCTCCCGGGCGATCTTCAGTGCGTCCAGGGTGGAATAGAGCATGCGCACGTCGGCCCCCAGGGCGCGGGCCTGCATCAGGCTGGTGCGCCTGGAGCCGGGGACCCGCAGCATGTCGGCATAGGTGCACAGAATGACTTCGGGCCTGTTGGCCAGTTCGATGGCGGCATCGATGCGGCCCATGGGCAACACGCACACCGGACAGCCGGGGCCGTGGATCATGCGCACATTGTCCGGCAACAGCCCGGGAATGCCGTACCGGTGGATGCCATGGGTATGGCCGCCGCAGAATTCCATCAGGCGATAGACGCGTCCCGGCCGCGCCTCTGCGGCGATGGCGCGGGCCATGGCCCGCGCCAGCCTGCCGTTGCGGTACTCGTCGACGTGCTTCATGCCCCGCCGTCCTCCCCAAAGCGCCGCTCCATTTCGGCGAACAGGGCCAGGGTCTTTCGGGCCTCCTCCTCGTCGATGCGGCTGAGGGCGTAACCCACGTGGACCATGACATAATCGCCGGCCTTCACGCCTTCCAATAGCCCCAGTGAGATCTCCTTGCGCACGCCGCCTATGTCCACGGTGGCCATGGCCGCGTCCTGGAGGGTCAATACTCTTGCCGGGAATGCCAGACACATGGGCCTATCTCAACAAATCCCCGGTTTGGAGGAAAGAGACCGAAGCCCCGCCACCCAGGCCTGGCCGAGACTCAGGCCCCCGTCATTGGGCGGGACCTGCCGGGCAGTGAGGGCCTTGAGTCCATGCCCGGACAGGCGCCGGGTCAGGCCCTCGGTCAGCACCTGGTTGAGCAGGCAGCCGCCGCCCAGCAGGACGGTGCGCACCCCCGTTTTCCGGGCCGCCCGGGCCGCCCAGTCGGCAAGTCCCGCCATCAGGGTGCCGTGAAACAGGTTGGCGCCCATGACTGCATCATCACAATCGGCCAGGCGGGCCAGCAGGGGCCAGAACTCCAGGTTTCCCCCTTCGATGCGCCAGCCGCCTTTCATCGCCTCGGGCCGGGTCACCAGTCCTTCCAACTGCATCGGCGCCTGACCCTCGAAGGTGCTCACGGGCTGCACGGCCAAGAGACCGCAGGCGGCATCGAACAGGCGGCCGCAACTTGTGGTGGGGGGGCAGTTGATGTCCTTGGCCAGCAGCTGTGCCAACTGTCCGGCCCCGCGCTGCCCGCGGAAGCGACGGGCAATCTCTTCCCCCCGGCCCAACCGCCCCAGCACTGCCGCGGCCATGCGCCAGGGCTGGCGCGCGGCGGCCTCTCCGCCCGGCTGCTTCAGGGGCGCCAGATGGCCGAGCCGCCTGTAGCCGGTTCCCTCGAGAAGCAGCAATTCACCACCCCAGGACTCATTGTTATCGCCCAGGCCGAAACCGTCCAGGGCCAGGCCGATGGCGGGTCCATGGATCCGGTGCTCGGCGGCCACCGCGGCCAGGTGGGCATGGTGATGCTGCACCGCAATGGTGGGCAGCCCCAGGCCGGCGGCGAAGCGGGTGCTGTAGAAATCCGGGTGGGCATCATGGGCCACCAGCTCCGGCGTTACCTGCAGGATATCCAGCAGGTGGGCCACCGTCTCTTCAAAGAAACGGATGGTCTCCGGGTTGTCCATGCCGCCTATATGCTGGGATATGAAGGCCTCGTCACCGCGGGTGATGCAAATGGTGTTTTTCAAGTGGGCGCCTACCGCC
This sequence comes from Sedimenticola sp., assembly GCA_011051655.1. Classification (GTDB taxonomy): domain Bacteria; phylum Pseudomonadota; class Gammaproteobacteria; order Chromatiales; family Chromatiaceae; genus DRKS01. Next base: position 41,348 of record DRKS01000018.1, on the reverse strand, counting down.
AGAACGGGGGGCAGCTCCTGGTGCAGCCTGATGGCCTGGGGGACGAATCCCCGCGCGCGGCGGATGAAGCACGGCTGTGCGTTTGTCACCCGCATGACCGAATCGTCCGCGCGCACCGCAATCGGCCGGTTATGGGTCACGATGGTGTCCGCAATCCCGGCCAAGCGCCGCCGGGCCTCCTCATTGTCCGTCACCAGGGGCTCGCCGCCGGGGTTGGCGCTGGTCATCACCAGCATCAGCTCTTGGGGCTGTTGCAGCCAGTCCGTGCCGGCGGGGCGGCCGGCGGCCTCGTGGAACAACAGGTAATGCAGGGGCGTGTAGGGCAGCATCAGCCCGACCCAGGGCAGTCCGGGGGCAATTGAAGGTGCGAGTGGAGTGGGGTCCATTTTCGGCGCCAGCACGATGGGACGCGCCGGGCTCTCCAGCAGGGCGGCGGAGGCGGCATCGAATCCGGCCAGCCGCCGGGCGCTGGCCGGATTGGCCACCATTACCGCAAAGGGTTTTTCCTCGCGATTCTTGCGCAGGCGCAGGCGCTGCACCGCCTCTTCATTGCCGGCGTCACACACAAGGTGGTAGCCCCCCAGGCCCTTGATGGCCAGGATCTGCCCTTCCTGAATGTGGTGCAGTACCTTCGATAAAGGCATGGAAAGCCGCGGACCGCAGGCGGGACAGGCCGTGGGTTGGGCGTGGAAGCGGCGGTTGTCCGGGTCCTGGTATTCCCGGGCGCAGGCATCGCACATGGGGAATGCGGCCATGGCGGTGCGGGCGCGGTCATAGGGCAGGGCGCGGGTGATGGTGTAACGCGGCCCGCAGTGGGTGCAGTTGAGGAAGGGGTAACGATAGTAGCGGCTGTGGGGATCGAACAGCTCCCCCAGGCAGGCCCCGCACACGCCAACATCGGGTGTGATGGCGGTAGTCACCGGACCGGAGCCGCTGCTTCGGATGGCGAAGCCTGATTCTCTCCGGCTTGGTATCTCTTTCGTCTGCAGGGTATCGATGCGCGCCAGGGGGGGCGCCTCGCTGCGCAAGGCGTCAACGAATGCCTCCAGCCGCCCCCCCTGCACTTCGATGTCGATGCCGGCGCCGTCATTGCATACCCAGCCCGTCAATCCATAGCGGGAGGCCAGGCGGTGCACGTGGGGCCGGAAACCGACCCCCTGCACCAGACCCTTTACCCGGATGCCCAGGCGCTTCGGGACCTCCGGGGTTGTCATGGGGGTGGCGTCGCCATGATTGAAAACCTCGTCTGGGGCCATGGATTCCACTGAAACAGGGGGTGGATCATATAACCAGGGGTACCTTTCCGCCACAACTCCGGGTGTCCGCAATGGCTGTTCAGTACAGCAGGCCGCCGCCGCTCCGATAAATATTTTTTATCGCACCAAGAAATATTTTTTGCTTTCCATGTCCGGATTTGAGAGCTATAAGCCATTTTATCGTTGTAATTCAGGTGGTGTCCCGTGACCTGATCCGGGCGGTTTCTTGATAGTTTCAGAGATTCTCTCCTATGACGAAAGACAGTGATATCGATTATCTCAATGGTGATGACGTGGAAGACATGGAGGGCGGAGATCTGGATATGGATAACCTGACGCGGGGTCTTGGCTATGCCGACTCCCGGCGCCGCTATAACCCCGGCAAGCGCAGGCTTGTTGAAAGGTATCTGGATGAAAAGCGGTTGAACCGCGAGATCGGCGATATTTTTTCAGAAGAAGGTTATTGACCCTTTATTCATCAAAAAGCGCCAGGGCCTCCTGCACCAGCGCCAGGCGCTCTCCATCGGCGGGATATACGGCATAGGCTTGGCGTTCGATGACCGGGGCGTCCTGCACCCGGAACAGGCTTCCATCCTCGAGGTATTTCTCCGTCATCGCCCTTGCCAGGTAGCATGAACCGCCGCATTCCAGGATGTATGAGCGGGCGATGCGCCCCAGCCCCATATGGATGGCGGCCGGCGGCATCTCAGGGAAGAGCCGGGCGTGATTGACGGCAAAGGATGTGCCCCAGTCGACCATGACATAATTGCCGGCCAGGGCCTCATCGGCGCCAAGCCCCGGGGAGGTGGCCACCATGATCAGTTCGATAGTGGCGATTTCCTTCACCAGCAACTTTGCCGCATGGGCCGGCTCGAACATGAAGGCCACGTCGAGCATGCCGTCGAGCAGCCGGCGCAGCAATACCTCGTGGCTTTGGGCATCGGCATGGAGCACCAGTCCCGGATGCTGTCCATGCAGCCTGTGCACCCATTTCTGCACCAGGATGTCCCACAGGCTGTACATGCCGCCGATGGTGAGCGCCTGGCTGTGTTCCTCATCCATCGCCGTATCCTGTATGGCCCTGTGCCATGCGCCAAGTATGGCCTCCGCGTGCTGGGCCATGCGTTCGCCTGCGGCGGTCAGGCAAACGCCATGGGTGCTGCGCTTGAAAAGCCGCACCCCGAGGGTCTCTTCAAGTTGACGTATCCTGGCGCTGACGGCGGACTGGGTAACGAAGAGATTCTCGCCCGCCCGCCCGAAGTGCCGGGTTCGCGCCACCTCCAGGAATGTTTTCAGCAGTTCGGTGTTCATCGCCAGACGAATGAAAATGCTTGATCACGGTGATGATTTCATTTCACCCCGTTTCTGACAAGTGGTGTTTGGAGCTGCGCGCCTGTGGCCAAAAGGGGTGGCATTCAAAGCCGCCGCAGTGAAGAAAAGGCCCTGAAGAAACCACGGCCCGGGCCTTGTCCGGGGGCCGGAAACGGGCTGGAACCCTTCCTGGAACCCTTCCTTGACCCGGCTGGGGTGGGGCTTTATCATACGCGGCCTCAATATCATTCCCCGGTAGCTCAGTCGGTAGAGCGGGTGACTGTTAATCACTAGGTCGGCAGTTCGAGCCTGTCCCGGGGAGCCATAAAAAACAAAGGGCCTGGCGAGTTTTCGCCAGGCCCTTTGTTTTTCGGAAAGGTCTTTGTCAGCCGCCTGCCCCGAGGGGCACCCGACCGGCGATGGTGCTGCGTCCATGGTTCAGGGGCTGGGTGATCATGCGGTAGAGATCCGGCTGAGGCCGGTGAAACATTACGCCGGTGCAGCCGGTGTTGCTGTGGATCACGGCGGCGGGGATCTTCATGTCCCCCGCGCCGGTGTGAATGTGCAAGTCAACCAGGGCCCCGGTCGAGAGTGTGATGTCGCCGGTTTCCAGCAGCATTCCTTCGACCGACAGATTGAGGGCCTTGCAGGAAAGGGTTTGTCCGCCATGGCAGCAGAGCTCCATCAACAGGGAGGTCGCTTCCCGACGCCTGGATCGTGGGTTCGATGATGTTGTTTTGCGCATTGATTGGCCGCTTTATTCTTGGGTGACTGGAGTGTTTTCCCCCGGCTCTCCAGGCCCGGGGCTCTCCAAGAGCCCAGGTTAGCGGTCAATCGGCCAATATCTTTAATCGTTTGCTTCGCAAAGGCATGTTTTGTCGTTTTCCAGCATGAGCAGTTCCCCGGAGATCACGTTGTAATACCAGCCGTGCAGCTCCAGCCTGCCGGCCTCCATCCGCTCCCGGATCCAGGAGTAGGTCATCAGGTTGGCGAGCGATGCCAGGATCGAGCGTTGCTCGCAGGCGGTGGCGCGCTCATCCAGGGTGGTGAGGGTGGGGTCCGCCAGGACCTGCCGCCGCACCTCGTCCGCGGTGCTCATCCAGGCGCCGATGAAACTGTCCTCCGGGGTACTCTCGCCGTCCGTTTCGAAAAGGCTGCGTATGCCGCCGCATTTGGCATGCCCCAGGACGATGATGTGCTCCACATTCAGGTTGCGCACCGCGAATTCGAGGGCGGCGCTGGTGCCGTGCCGGTACTCGCTCTTTTCGAAAGGGGGGACCAGGTTGGCCACGTTGCGGATGACGAACAGGTCGCCCAGGTTACTGCTGGTGATCACGGTGGGGTCCACCCGCGAGTCGCAGCATGCGACCACTGCGACCTTGGGGGATTGTCCCTTGCGGCCCAGCTCTTCCAGGCATTTGCAGTGTTCCCGGTAGTAGCCCTGCCGGTATTTCTCATAGCCTTCAATCAATTTTTTAAGTGAGTCCATGGTTGGAGCGCCCGCGTTGCTGAAGATGGCTGCGGATAATAGCAGCGAAAGCCGTCTCCAGGCATAGGCCGAAGCGCGTACCGACAAGGAGATACCTCCCCCGGATGGCGGCGGGGTTATTGCACCATTATGGTGCGCTCCACCTTCCGTCAAGCTTTCGGGGGCAGTCTTGGCCCTGTTGTCCCTTTTGAATACAGATGGTTGGGGGCCTTGTTATTTTTTGGCATGGCTATTGCATCAATGGCAATCAATTCACGATGAGACTGGAGCCCATGAAAGAAAAGCTGGTAGTGATCGGTAACGGTATGGCGGGCGTGCGCACCCTGGAGGAGCTGCTGAAAATCGCTCCTGACCTGTATGACATCAGGGTGTTCGGCGCCGAGCCCCTCGGCAACTACAACCGCATTCTCCTCTCCCCGGTGCTGGCCGCCGAAAAGAGCATGGATGACATCATGCTCAACGACGAGCAGTGGTACCGGGATAACGGTATCGTCTTGCACAAGGGGGAGCGGGTGGTGGAGATCAACCGGGCCCGGCGCACGGTGGTGACCGACAAGGGCGTCGAGGCGGCCTATGACCGCCTGATCGTCTCCACCGGCTCCAGCCCCTTCATGATCCCGGTCCCCGGTGTCGATCTGGAGGGGGTGGTGGGCTTCCGCGACATCCAGGACGTGGAGCGCATGCTGGAGGCCGCCCGCACCTATAGGCACGCCGTGGTGATCGGTGGCGGCCTGCTGGGACTGGAGGCCGCCGACGGCCTGCTGAAGCAGGGCATGGATGTGACCGTGGTGCACCTGCTGGACAGCCTGATGGAGCAGCAGTTGGACGAGGCCGCCGCCGCCCTGCTGAAGCGCAGCCTGGACGAGCGTGGCCTGAAGTTCCTGATGGCCCATGAGACCGAGGCCCTGCTCGGCGACGGCCGGGTCCAGCGCATTCGCTTTTCCAACGGCCTGGAGATACCGGCGGATCTGGTGGTCATGGCCGTGGGCATCCGCCCCAACATCGGCCTGGCCAGATCCGCCGGCCTCTATTGCGAGCGGGGTATCGTGGTCAGCGACACCCTCCAGACCTATGATCCCCGCATCTACGCCGTGGGGGAGTGCGTCCAGCACCGGGGCGTCACCTATGGGCTGGTGGCCCCCCTGTTCGAACAGGCCAAGGTGTGCGCCAACCACCTGGGCCGGATCGGCACCGCCCGCTATGAAGGCTCGGTGACCTCCACCAAGCTCAAGGTGAGCGGTATCGACCTCTTTTCCGCCGGCGATTTCAGGGGCGGCGCCGATACCGAGGAACTGCTGTTTCAGGACGCCGGCCGCGGCGTCTACAAGAAGATCGTCCTCCGCAACAACCGCATCACGGGATGCCTGCTCTACGGGGACGCCCTGGACGGCTCCTGGTACTCCCAGCTCATGCGGGATGAGGTGGATATCTCGGACATGCGGGAACAGCTCCTGTTCGGCCAGGCCCACATGGGTGATTCCGGCCACGGTGCGGCGGACCAGCTCGCGGCCATGCCGGACGATACCGAGATCTGCGGCTGCAACGGCGTCACCAAGGGTGACGTGGTGAGGGCCATTACCACCAAGGGGCTCTTTACCCTGGAGGAGGTCCGCACCCATACCAAGGCCTCCGCCTCCTGTGGTTCCTGCACCGGCCTGGTGGAGCAGCTGTTGGTTTCCACAGTGGGTTCGGACTTTACCGCCAGCCCCAAGAACAGGCCCCTGTGCCCTTGTACGGACTATACCCACGATGAGGTGCGCTCCACCCTGGTCCGGCATGAGCTGAAGGATATCCGCGCCGTCATGGATTTCATGGAATGGAAAACGCCGGACGGCTGCAGCAAATGCCGCCCGGCCCTGAACTATTACCTGCTGTGCGCCTGGCCGGGGGAGTACCAGGACGACCCCCGCTCCCGTTTCATCAACGAACGGGTGCACGCCAATATCCAGAAGGACGGCACCTATTCGGTGGTGCCGCGCATGCTGGGGGGCATGACCACCCCGGATGAGCTGCGCGCCATCGCCGATGTGGCGGACAAATTCAATATCCCGGAGATGAAGGTCACCGGCGGGCAGCGCATTGATCTGTTCGGGGTCAAAAAAGAGCAGCTTCCCGCCGTCTGGGCCGATCTCAACAAGGCCGGCATGGTCTCCGGCCACGCCTATGGCAAATCCCTGCGCACGGTGAAAAGCTGCATCGGCTCCCGCTGGTGCCGTTTCGGCACCCAGGATTCCGCCGGCCTGGCGGTGGAGCTGGAGAAGATGACCTGGGCCAGCTGGACGCCCCACAAATTCAAGATGGCCGTGTCGGGCTGCCCCCGCAATTGCGCCGAGGCCAGCATCAAGGATCTGGGCGTGGTGGGCATCGACTCCGGCTGGGAGCTGCACGTGGGGGGCAACGGCGGCGTCAAGGTGCGGGCCGCCGATCTGTTGTGCAAGGTCCGGACCCGGGAAGAGGTGCTGGAGTACGCCGCCGCCTTTCTTCAGCTCTACCGCGAACAGGCCCACTACCTGGAGCGGACCGCCCCCTGGATCGAGCGGGTGGGCCTGACCCATGTCAAAAAGCGCCTGGTGGAGGACCCGGAGGGGCGCAAGGCGCTGGCCGCGCGTTTTCACGAATCCCAGAAATCGGCCCAGGCGGATCCCTGGGAGGCCCGGGCCGGGGGCGCCGAGGCCCATGAGTTCGCGCCGCTGAAATCCCTGGCCGTCCCCCCGGAAACGGCCTGATTCCAACCCGAAGCGACAGCAGCGCGAAGAGCGCTGGGAAAGACACCGGATTTTGAGAGAGACGACACATGGCTGACTGGATTGAAATAGGCAGGATCGAGGATATCCCCCGCCAGGGGGCCCGCACGGTGCGGACAGGGGAGGGCGATATCGCCGTCTTCCGCACTGCCCAGGACAAGATCCATGCCCTCAAGGATGAATGCCCTCACAAGGGCGGCCCCCTTTCCCAGGGGATCGTGCATGGCGACCGGGTGACCTGCCCCATGCACGACTGGCAAATCCAGCTCGCCACCGGCGAGGCGGTGGCCCCGGACGAGGGCTGCGCCCGCGTCTACCGGGTGAGGGTCAAAGAGGGGCGGATTTTCCTGATGGTTTGACGTCGGCAGCCCCGGTAAACTCCGGGCATGACCGACTATCCACTGTGGGAGCTGTTTTTCAGCGCCCTGATTTCATCCACCCTGCTTCCCGGCGGCTCGGAGGCCCTGCTGGCCTACCAGGCGACGAGCCATGCCGGCCCCCCCTTGGCGCTGCTCATGGCGGCCACGGCGGGAAACAGCCTGGGGGGCATGCTCTCCTGGCTTCTCGGACGCTGGCTGGTGTGGCGTTTTCCCGCACATGGGCTGGAGCAAAAACACCGGGCCGCCATGGGCCGCCTGCAACGCTGGGGCGGCCCGGCGCTGCTTTTTTCCTGGCTGCCCCTGGTGGGCGATCCGCTGTGCCTGGCCGCCGGCTGGTTGCGCACCCATTGGCTCCCGTCCCTGCTTTACATCGCGAGCGGCAAGGCCCTGCGCTATGCCGTCATCGTCTTCTGGCTGACGCCTTGACGAAACCCTCCCTTCGTCGGATGATCCCGCCTTCGGTTCCAAATGGCGTCGACGCCTGTATGCACGGGGGATTTTTCAGCATGAACTACCAGGTTTTCTGTCCGGTCAAAAAGTGCGGGATGGCCTTGGGCCTCTTGTTCGCGCTCCTGGTCGTGGCCGGGTGTGAGGGCGGCAAGGAGGAGGCGGCCCCGGCGGCCCAGGGGCTGCCGGAATTCCAGCCCGCTATCGGCGGTCCGGCCTCCCGGATCGAAACCCTCAAGAGCCGGCTTTTCGATGAGCCGGAAAACGATATGCTCCTGTCCGCATTGGGCGACGCCTATTTCGAGGCCAAGCGCTTTCAGGAGGCCATCCCCGTCTACGAAAAGGCCGTTGCCATCAATCCGCAGAACTACGACGCCCTGAACGACCTGGGGCTTTGTTACTTTTACACCAGAAACGAGGTGGCCGCCCTGGAGGCCCTGGACAAGGCCGTTGCGGTGAACCCGGATTACAAGTATGCCTGGTTGAGCAAGGGATTCGTCCTGGTGTCCATCGGCCGCTTCCAGGATGCGGAGGCCCCGCTGCGCAGGGCGAAGGAACTGGACCCCAATGGGAATATTGGCGCCGAGGCCGAGAAGTTCCTGCAAAAGATCGAACAGCACAAGGCCACCCGGCCCCCGGCCGGGTGACGTCCGTCAGCCCCGGGTGTTTGCGCCGAAGAAGCGCTCTTTCAGCCACTCCCTGAATCCCTCGGCCAGTTCGGGGTGTTGCAGGGCGTAGTCCACCGTCGCCATCAGGTAGCCGAGCTTGCTGCCGCAGTCATAGCGGGTGCCGGTGAACCGGTAGGCCAGGACCCGGTCCTTTTCCATCAGCCGCGCAATGGCGTCGGTGAGCTGGATCTCGCCGCCGGCGCCGCGCCCGGTCTGCGACAAGTGGGTGAAGATCCCGGAGGTGAGGATGTAGCGGCCCACCACCGCCAGGTTCGACGGGGCCTCTTCCGGTCTCGGCTTTTCCACAATGCTTTTCACCTCCAGCAGCGGCCCCTCGCCCTCGGCGTCCACGATGCCGTAGCGGTCCGTCTCTTCCGCCGCCACCTGCTCGGTCCCAAGGATGCTGCAGCCGGCATTGGCGAATGCCTCCACCATCTGGGCCAGGCAGCCGGCGCCGCCGTCGTTGATCATGTCGTCCGCCAGCACCACCGCGAAGGGTTCGTCCCCCACCACGGGTTGCGCGCACAGTACGGCGTGCCCGAGTCCCAGCGGCATGGCTTGGCGGATGTAGATGCAGGAGACATGCGGCGGCACTATGCCGCGCACGACCTTGAGCAGCTCGTCCTTGCCCCGGGCCTCCAGCTCGGACTCCAGTTCATAGGCGGTATCGAAATGGTCCGTAATGGAGTGCTTGTTGCGCCCGATGACGAACACCATGATCTCGATCCCCGCGGCCACCGCCTCTTCCACGGCGTACTGGATCAGGGGCTTGTCCACGATGGGCAGCATTTCCTTGGGGCTGGCCTTGGTGGCCGGCAAAAAGCGGGTGCCCAGCCCCGCCACGGGAAAAACCGCTTTTTTGACTCTTTTTGTCATCCTCGTCTTCCTCTTTGGTTAGCGGTTAGCTTTTAGCGATTAGCGATTAGCGATTAGCGATTAGCAGTTAGCGATTAGCGGTTAGCGGTTAGGTGTTAATTTAGTATTGGCAAGCACCCGCGGGACTTTAGTCAACCACTAAAAACCAACCGCCAACCGCTAAAAGCTAACCGCTAAAAGCTAACCGCTAAAAGCTAACCGCCAAAAGCTACCCCACCAGCCGCCCATACATCCCGATCCGGTTGCGCAGGCGGGCTGCCAGGTCCGGTTCGACCTGGTCCCAGTTGAACCGCCAGCTCCAATTGTTTTCGGTGGTGCCGGGCAGGTTCATGCGGTGCCGGCTGTCCAGGCCCAGGATATCCTGCATGGGCAGGACCGCCAGCCGGGCGCGGGAGGCCAGGGCGCAGCGTATCAGCGGCCAGGGCATGATCTCGCGGGAGCGCCCCAGAAACTCATCCACATAGTGCCGGGTGGCGTCGTCCAGGCCCAGGTACCAGCCCAGGGTGGTGTCGTTGTCGTGGGTGCCCGTGTAGACCACGGAATTGGCCGTGAAATTGAACGGCAGGTAGGGGTTTTCCGGGCCGCCGGAAAAGGCGAATTGCAGCACCTTCATGCCCGGCAGGCGGTATTTGTGCCGCAGGGCCCTGACTTCCGGGGTGATGATGCCCAGGTCTTCCGCTACCAGGGGCAGGGGGTCGTAGACCTGGTGCAGGCGTTCGAACAGGGCGTCGCCGGGGGCCTTCACCCAGCGGCCGTTGATGGCGTGCTCCTGTGCCGCCGGTATCTCCCAGTAGGATTCGAAGCCGCGGAAGTGGTCCACCCGGATGAGGTCGAACAGGTGCAACTGGGTGGCCATCCGGTCGATCCAGAAGGAGAAGTCCGTCTCCTGGAGCCGGTCCCAGCGGTAGAGGGGGTTGCCCCAGCGCTGGCCCAGGTCGGAGAAGCAGTCCGGCGGCACGCCGGCCACCACTTCGAGGCGGCCTTCGCCGTTCAGGGTGAACAGCTCCTGGTGGGCCCAGACTTCGGCGCTGTCGTGGGCGACGAAGATGGGCATGTCGCCGAACAGCCTGATGCCCCGCTGGTTGGCGTATTGTTTCAGTTCCAGCCATTGGCTGAAGAACAGGAATTGCTCGAAGCGGAGAAAATCCATTTTCTTGCCCAGTCGCGCCCTGGCCAGCGCCAGGGCCTCCGGGTCCCGGCGGCGCAAGGGCGCGGGCCAGTCCCACCAGCCGGTGTGGTGTTCGTCGTGCAGCGCCTGGAAAAGGGCGTAGTCGTCCAGCCAGAAGCGCTGTTCGTGGCTGAAGTGGTGCAGGGCCGAGTGTTCGGCTTCACTGGCGCTGGCGCAGAATCCCTCCCAGGCTGCGCGCAGGGTCTTCCCTCGCTTTTTGTCCCGGCCGGGGGCGGGGGAGGCGTCCTGCTCCGCGGGGGGCTCTGCAAGCCAGCCCCTTGCGGCCAGGCTCTCCAGGTCGATCAGGTCCGGGTTTCCGGCATGCACGGAGGTGGACTGGTAGGGGGAGCCGTCGTGCTGGGTGGGTCCCACCGGCAGGGTCTGCCATACGCTGAAACCGGCGCTGTGGAGAAAGTCCACGAAATGCCTGGCCTCGGAGCCGAGCCCGCCGGTCGGGCCGTGGCCGGGCAGGGAGCTGATGTGCAGAAGGATGCCGGCTCGGCGTCGGTCCAGGCAGGCCTCCATATTCAGATGCTGCTTTTCATGACCCCACCCCGGGCCGGGTCGCCGCTGCCGAAGGCGAAGACCTGGTAGAGATAGGAAGGCGGCGGTTCACCCAGGATTTCATAGAGGTGGGTCAACTGGCGGCGGAACAGGCGCTCGAAATCGCTCACCGTGTCGCCGGGGTTGTAGTCCCCGAACCACCAGAACCAGTCGGAGCCTTCGCAGGTGGCCAGTTGCAGTTCGGCCCTGGCCAGGGTTTGTGCGTCGAGCCTGCCGGAGGCGACGGCCCGGTCGAAGGCGTCCTTGGCGTCGCCCAGCATGTCCCAGGCCCGGTTCTTGTCCGGGTCGCCGATCCAGGTGGAGAAGGTGCCGTAGACCCAGCTGCCCGCCACCAGCTTTGGCAGGGCGGGGCGGTGGTTTTTCAGTTGGCGCAGGCAATCCGAGAAGGTGGTCAGCTCCAGCCGCGGATGCTCGGCCAGACGCGCATAGAGGGCGGTGAGGAAATAGCAGCCGTTGTGGGGATAGTATTCCCAGGCATTTTCACCATCCATGATGATGGACACCACGCTGTCCGGCTCGTCGGCGCAGGCGTCCGCGATGTTTTCCAGGTGGTGGATCAGGTTGCTGACGGCGTCGTCCCCGTGCCAGTCGGCGTATTTGAATCCGATCAGGTCGGACAGGCCGTCGTCGCGGAAGAAGCAGTTCAGCCTGCCTTCGTTGAAGCGGTAGGGCAGGTGGAGCCAGTTTTTGTCCAGGGCGGCGCTGTCGCCCACGGCGGTCAGGCTGTTGTGCAGGACCTGCTGGCCGCTGGCCGCCCAGCGGAATCCCTCTTCCTCCAGCAGGCGCAGGGTGTCCGTGCTCACCGCCCCTTCCGCCGGCCAGCAGCCTTCCGGGCGGAAACCGAAGAATTGTTCGAACACCTCCAGGCCCTTGCGGATGTGCCAGCGGGCGCGGGATTCGCCGCCGGGATAGCTTTCCAGCTCGGGCAGCTGGACGTCGGGCATGGCCTCCCGGGCCGATTGGATGTCCAGCATCAGGGGGATGATGGGATGGGCGTAGGGGGTGACGGACAGCTCCACCCGGCCGGATTCCGCCAGCCGGCGGTAGCGCTCGATGAGGCCGGAGAGAATCTCACCGATCAGCTCCACCAGGCGCCGCCGGTCGTCGCTGTCGTAGCCCCGGCGCTTTTTCTGCAGCGACTGGATGCGCAGGTCGTTCTGGCGCACGCTCTCTCCCATCCAGGCCAGGTGATACCAGACCAGGAGGTCGGCGAGGTACTGGTCATTCAGGTAGCGGATGGATTCCGGGTGGGTCTCCAGCCAGGAGGCGAGCTCGATCAGGCGCTGAAAGGCGCTGTAGTGGTTGATGAGGTGCTTCTCGTTGGCCCGCTGGCAGGCCTTGATCAGCTCACGCCGGGATCTGCGGTCCACGGGCAGCCCGGGTCCCGCCAGCGCGGCCAGCAGGGGGTCGCGGATCCGTTCGCCTGTCTGCAGCCAGCTCTGTACCTGGCCGGCGTAGTCGGCCAGCTGTTCCAGCAGGACGGGGGCGAAGTTCACCACCGCCCGCGCAGCCGGATTCTTTTCCAGATGGGCGGCCATGTCGGAATAGTCCTTGATGGCGTGCAGATAGACCCAGGGGAGCTGGTAGTCGCTGTCATCCGGGCCCCGGTAGTCCGGCTGGTGCATGTGCCAGCACAGCACCACCTTCAGGGGGTTGCCCTTACCGGACACGGTTGGTCTCCTGCCCCAGCATGAGGGGGGTCACCAGTACCACCCCGTTGGGGGTGACGTGGAACCGCCTGGCGTCCTCTTCCGGGTCTTCGCCGATCACCGTGCCCTTGGGTATGCGGCAGCCGTCGTCGATGATCGCCTTGGTGATGCGGCAGTTGCGCTCGATCAGCGCATTGGGCAGCACCACCGAATCCTCGATGTGGCAGAAGGAGTTGATGCGCACATTGGAGAATATCAGGGAGTGGCGGACCAGCGCCCCGGATATGATGCAGCCGCCGGACACCATGGAGTCCACCGCCATGCCGCGGCGGCCGTCATCGTCGAAAATGAACTTGGCCGGCGGCAGTTGTTCCTGATAGGTCCAGATGGGCCAGCTGGCGTCATAGAGATTCAGCTCCGGCGTTACCCCGATCAGCTCCTGGTTCGCCTGCCAGAAGGCGTCCACCGTTCCCACGTCCCGCCAATAGGCCTGCTTGCCGGATTCCTCTTCCCTGAACAGATGGGCCACCACCCGGTAGTTCTTGATCACGGCGGGGATGATGTCCTTGCCGAAATCATGGCTGGAGCCCTTGGTGTGCGCATCCTTGGCCAACTGCTCGAACAGGAAGGCCTTGTTGAACACATAGATGCCCATGGAGGCCAGGGCCGCGTCCGGCGTTCCCGGCATGGGTTTCGGGTTCTTTGGTTTCTCCTCGAACTCCAGGACGCGGCCGTCGCCGTCCACGCTCATGACGCCGAAGGACGAGGCCGTTTCCAGGTCGACCTCGATGCAGCCCACGGTCATATCGGCGCCGGACTCCACATGGCGCGCAATCATGGTGCCGTAATCCATCTTGTAGACATGGTCCCCGGCCAGGATCAGGATGTATTCCGGGTTATGGCTGCGCAGGATGTCAATGTTCTGGTAAATGGCGTCGGCGGTTCCCTGGTACCAGCAGCTTTCCACCCGCTGCTGGGCCGGCAGCAATTCGACGAATTCGCCGAATTCGCCCCGCAGGAAGCCCCAGCCGCGCTGGATGTGCAGGATCAGGGAGTGGGCCTTGTACTGGGTCAGGATGCCGATGCGGCGGATGCCCGAGTTGATGCAGTTGGAGAGGGGGAAGTCGATGATCCGGAACTTGCCGCCGAAGGGAACGGCGGGCTTGGAGCGCCACTGGGTAAGCTGCTCCAGCCGGGATCCGCGGCCGCCGGCGAGGATCAGGGCCAAGGTGTTTCTCGTCAGCCGGCTGACGAAGCGCGGGTTATGGTCTTGATTCATCTCTGTTCAATCTCCTTGGGCCTGCATATGGCAATGCTCTGAACCGGAACCTCAAATTCCCCGATATGATACCATTTGGCGCCCCGGAGGTCTGGCAACTCTTTCGCTGATATGCAGGTTATGGCTCCAATCGACACCATTCATAAAGAAATACCGGATGAATCACTGCGGCGTATTATAGAGGCCCGCCATCATAACCCGTTTGAAGTCCTGGGGCGCCACGGGAGCGGGGACCGGGTGCGCATTCTGGTTTTTTTGCCATGGGCCAGCCGGGTATGCATTGAAGGAACCGATGTCTCTCTGGAGCGGATTCCCGGCACGGATCTTTTTGCATGGCAAGGGCAGGCCGCAGAGGTCCCCGACCGCTACCAGCTCACCTGGACCGATGAGTCCGGCGCTCTCCACACCGCTTTCGACCCCTATTGCTTTCCTCCCCAGCTCAAGGATTTCGACCTGCACCTCTTCGGCGAAGGCACCCACTGGCATGCCTACCGCTTCCTGGGCGCCCATGTGCATCGGGCCGACGGCGTCACCGGCGTTGTGTTCGCGGTCTGGGCGCCGAACGCCGAGCGGGTCAGCGTGGTGGGGGATTTCAACCGCTGGGACGGCCGGGTCCACCCCATGCGCAACAGGGGCGCAACCGGCGTCTGGGAGCTTTTCATACCGGGGCTTGAGCCCGGCGCCCTCTACAAATTCGAGATCCGCAGCCGCTCCGGCGCCGTGATGCTGAAAACAGACCCCTACGGCAACCGGTTTCAGCTCCGCCCGGACACGGCCTGTATCATAACTGCGGACACGCCGTACCGGTGGCAGGATCAGCAATGGATAGAGGCGCGGGATCAGCACGACTGGCAGCATGCGCCTCTTTCTGTCTACGAGGTGCATCTGAGCTCCTGGCAGCGGGATGAAAACGGCGGCTATCTGAACTACCGGGAACTGGCCCATCGCCTTGCCGCTCACGTGCGGGGATTGGGGTTCACCCATGTAGAACTGCTGCCCATCACCGAACACCCCTTCGACGCCTCCTGGGGTTACCAAACCACCGGATATTACGCCCCTACCAGCCGTTTCGGCACGCCGGATGATTTCCGCTACTTCGTGGACCATCTGCACCAGAACGGCATCGGCATCATTCTCGACTGGGTGCCCGCCCATTTCCCCCGGGATGAGCATGCCCTGGCCCGGTTTGACGGTACCGCCCTGTATGAGCATGAAGACCCCCGCCGGGGCGAACACCGGGACTGGGGTACGCTCATCTTCAATTATGGCCGCAAGGAGGTGAAGAACTTCCTGCTCGCCAGCGCCATTTACTGGCTTGAGGAGTTTCACCTGGACGGCCTGCGGGTGGACGCCGTCGCCTCCATGCTCTACCTGGATTACTCGCGGGAGCCCGGCGACTGGGTGCCGAACCAATATGGCGGCCGGGAGAACCTGGAAGCAGTGGAATTCCTGCGCCACATGAATATCGTCGTCCACGACCAGTTCCCGGGTGCCCTGGTCATTGCCGAAGAGTCCACCGCCTGGCCCCAGGTATCGCGCCCCACCTGGCTTGGCGGGCTGGGCTTCAGCATGAAATGGAACATGGGCTGGATGCACGACACCCTGGCCTATCTGTCCAAGGATCCCATTCACCGGCACTATCACCACGATCTGCTCACCTTCGGGCTGCTCTATGCCTTCACCGAGAACTTCGTGCTGCCCTTTTCCCATGACGAAGTGGTGCACGGCAAGGGCTCCATGCTGGATAAAATGCCAGGTGACAGCTGGCAGAAGTTCGCCTCTGTGCGATTGCTTTACAGCTACATGTTCACCTATCCCGGCAAAAAACTGCTGTTTATGGGGAACGAATTTGCCCAGGGCCGGGAATGGAACGATGCCGCGGCGCTGGACTGGTATCTTCTGGAACGTCCGCAGCACCAAGGCATCCAGGCGCTGGTAGCGGATCTGAACCGACTCTACCGGGAAAACAGCGCCCTGCATGACCTGGATTTCGAGCATGCCGGCTTTGAATGGATCGACTGCCACGACGCCAGCCAGTCGGTTCTGAGCTATATGCGCAAGAGTGCGGATGGCGATATCGTCATCGCAATACTGAATTTCACGCCGGTCCCCAGAACCAATTACCGCGTTGGGCTGCCACGGCCGGGCTTCTATCGCGAGATCTTCAACTCCGATTCCGAACACTATGGCGGCAGCAATCTGGGCAACGGCGGAGGCGTCGGCGCGGAACCGGTCTCATGGATGAATCAGGAGCAGTCCGCCGCACTCGTGCTGCCACCGTTGGGAGCGGTGGTGCTGAAGTGGGAGGGATGAGTGCCGGATGCTGACTGCCAGGGAGTGTTTTCCTGTTGAAAAAGCCCGCCTTTTCTTCCCATCGACCCTCGGCGGTTGTATTGCCTGGATAAACGGCACAATCAGGCCAAAAGGCCGCAAAAACCCTGTATAAGCGCCCGGGAAAAGGAAGCTTCTTCCCGTTTTGATCCGTTTTTTGGGCCGTTCCGGCGTTTTCCCGCCGTCCCGCCGGCTAATCTTCACATCAAAGTGTGAACCCGGTTCAAGTTTCACCCCCCTCTACCGAATAGTCTACTGCCAGAGACTTACATTTAGCGCGCCCATGTGCTTCGGCGCATAACACAGTATTTCGAGAGGGATTGGCATCCATGAAAATGCCGGTTAATCAATCCGGATTCACCTTGATCGAATTGATGATCACACTTGCTGTGGCGATCGTCTTTCTGGCCTTTGGGATCCCTTCTTTCCAAATCCTCTCCCACAACAACAGGGTGACCAGCCAGACGAATGCCTTCTCGGCTTTTTTGCAAATGGCCCGCGGTGAGGCGATAAAGCGGGGCCATTCCGTCAGGATCACCAGCACGGCGGGGGCGGGAAGCAATGAGTGGGGCGGAGGGGCGCAGATGGTGGACGCCACTACCGCGGAGGTTATTGCCGTCCTCGACCCCTTGCCCGGCAATCTTACCCTGGACAGCAGCAGTGACGTAACGACATTGACCTTTATATCAAAAGGCTACCTGAGCCCGGTTCCGGGCGGAACATTCAATGTATGTAAAGACAACAATGGTGAGAAGGGAACCTCGTTCACCATCAATGCCGTAGGCAAAATCAATACCACAAGCATTACTTGCAACTAGTTCGAGCTATTGACATGAATCGCAACATCGGATCACAAACAGGCTTTACGCTTCTTGAAGTGCTCATCGCCGTCACCATCCTGTCACTCGGGTTGCTCGGCCTTGGCGCGATGCAGGCCGCCTCGCTCCGTTACAACCAGCATGCCCACCTGCGCAGCCAGGCGACCATGATCGCCAGTGACATCATTGCAAGAATGCGAACCAATCAGGCTGGCGTCGCGGCAGGCAACTATGATGCCGTCGATACCAGGAACGGAGCCCCGGATGATCAGAATTGCGACACATCCCTTTGCTCGCCGGCCCAGATAGCGAACCAGGATATCAGAGAGTGGGCCAATCATTTCTTTGACGTGTACAACCTCGGCTCCCAATACTCTCCGGCCCTCCCGGCAAACGCCTACGGCACCGTTACAAAGAATGCCGGCGTGTTTACCGTATCCATAAATTGGACTGAAGTGCAGGCCATGAACAATTCGGTTGATTCCGACAATCCTACCAAGTCCTTCTCGATCGATGTGGTGCTTTAAGATGAGATATTTCATTCGCCAACGCGGGCTCACCCTGGTCGAATTGATGATCAGCATGGGATTGTCCCTGGTGCTGCTGCTGGCCATGACGACGATGTTTGCCGGGCAAAAGCAGACCTCCCGCAGCGGGAACGCCGTCGCCGACCTGAATGAAACAGGCCGTATTGCACTGGATATCCTCTCCCAGGATATAAGGATGACCAGTTTCCAGGGATGCGCTCCCCATGATGCGGACATTGATGAGGATAAGGATACACGGGCCAAACTGGTTTCCGAAGCGCGGGACGCGAGTGGCAATCCGTATCCGTGGACAGGTTCGTTGCTGGGCTATGAGACCGATGTTGCCGGATGGGAAACCGGGGCCGGAGCAGATATTACGAAGCTTGCGGATGGTGATAATGCCAATGGTGAAGTCATCGCCGGGACGGACATTATCGTAATAGAGTATGCCGATTCCGCCGGGAGGAATATTACCGCCCCCATTTCGCCGACAAGCAATATCCCGGTACCCAATGATCTGTCCAAGACAATACCGCAAAACGGACAATTTCTGATATCCGACTGCGAGGAAGCAAACATTGTTGTGCGAACCGATGACCCGGGTTCAGTGGGGGGAGCGCTGAAGCATGCAGGGTCGCCTCTTACCAAATCCTTTGGGACGGACGCTGTTGTCAGGAAACTGATTTCAAATATCTACTTTGTCGGTCCAACCGGCAGAACCACCGCCAGTGGACAACCCATCAATGCCCTGTTTGTCCGCAGCGATGGAAATAATACTCCGACGGAACTGCTTGCCGGGGTGGACAACATGCAGATCATGTATGGCCAGCCGGATGCGGCCGGCAGCGGCATACAGTTCTTCGAGGCGGATGACAGCAGTATAGATTTTGACCTGGTTACCCATGTGAAAATCGGCGTGCTTGCATCTTCCGGCAGCGCCGTAAAAGAGAAGGATGATGAAAAGAGCTACATGCTGGCCGGCGTGACGGTAACCACCGAAGGCGGGGGCGGTGTCGCAACGCATCCAAAAGACAAACAATTGCGGCGCGTGTTCAACACGACCATAAACATCAGGAACCGTCGTTCGGAGTTTTAAGTCATGAAGAGAATAGACTCGAAGCAGGAAGGTGCCATTCTCATCTGGGCCCTGGTTTTACTTCTCATACTGACGATTCTGTCAACCACTTCATTCCAGGAGGCGACAATGGAAGAGCGCATGGCCGCCAGCCAGGCCCAACATACGGTTGCCTTCATGTCCGCTGAAAACGCCATTGAGGAACTCCTGAACAACACATCGAATCTTTCGGCGGCCGCCATGTCCTCGGTTGCAATTACTGTTGAGCCGGATTTCGACAGTGCCGCAACCATTGATGCGGAGGCGCAGGTCGAGATGACCCGCCTGTCCAATTCGAGTAACTCATCCCTTCAATATAACCTGTTTAATTTCAATATTGTCGGGACCGGTCGCCTGCAGCGCAGTGACGGCAGCATCGTGGCTGAGACGACTATCAATCATGGGGTTCAATGGCTCAAACCAGTAGCCAATTGATGAACCCGGGAAGGTGAAAGATGATTAAAGACACCCTTAAAATACGCGCCCTGGTCGGCGGATTGATTTATTCGCTTGCCATATGTTTCCCGGCTTACGCCGACGATACCGAAGTGTTTTTTGGGGCGCCGCCGTCGGCTGCAAACGTGCATCCAAATGTGCTTTTCATCCTTGACACATCGGGGTCCATGGGCACCCAGGTCGGAAGTACCGGGCTCAACCGGATGGAGCATATGAAGCTTGCGCTGCATTCGATATTGGACAGTGTAAACAATATCAACGTGGGACTGATGCGCTTCAATGATCCCGGCGGCCCCATCCTTTTCCCAACGACCTTCGTGGATGAGCCAATAGAGACGGTTTCCCCGGGTGATCCTGCCGGCACCGTGACATCACGCATAAGTGACGGCAATGATGACGTTGAAGAGATTGGCGCGCTCATGACCATGCAGCTTGCCAGTACCCACCTGGAAATGGCGCACGGCGCCGCCAGCACGGGGCAAACCACGATCACCAGGAAAGTTGATAACCGCTATGATGACATGGAGCAGTACTCCTCTGGCAGCATGTCGCTCTGGGGCAGTCAATGGGACATGAACAGCAACCAAACCAATGGCCTCCGGTTTAAGAATATTACCATTCCGCCCGGTTCCACCATTAACAGCGCCAGGATCAAGCTGACTGCAAGAAGAAGTGACACCAGTGATGCCGGGTTTCGCTTTTATGGAGAAGACATCGGCGATGCGCCCACCTTTGCGACCAGCAGCTACAACGTCTCCAGCCGTACCAAAACGAGCGCCTCGATATTGTGGGAGCCTGCGGCCTGGATTCAATACGGCGAGTACAACACCCCGGATCTCTCGTCCATTGTGCAGGAGATCGTCGATCGTGGCGACTGGGCTTCCGGTAATGATATGGCCTTTATCGAGACCTATGTATCCGGCAACAGGAGAAGGCCGTACCGTTATGGCGGCAGTGCGTCAAGGGCCGCTGAGCTGACGGTGACCTACACGCCTTCGCCGGCAGACACGCAGAAGGTGGGCTTGCGCTTCACCAATGTGGCAATACCACAAGGTGCCACCATTTTGAGCGCGACCATAGAGTTTACCGCGGCGCAATCCACGTCCAATGCCGTCAATCTCACCATAAAGGGCATCGATGACGACAATGCCGCCGCCTTTGGCGCAGCGGCCGGTGATTTGACCATGCGTCCCAAAACCGGCAACAGTGTCGCCTGGTCGCCGGGCGCCTGGACTAGTGATGACGTATACCAGACGGATGATCTTACGGCCGTCGTGCAGGAAATCGTAAACCGTTCCGGCTGGTGCGGAAACAATGCCATGGCATTCGAGATTTCCGGTCCGGATGTCGATAACCGTGTTGCCTACAGCTATGAAGGCAGCCCGAACAAGGCGCCGCTGCTGAGGGTCACCTATGACCCCGATACTGTGCCGGCAGGCGGAGGCTGTATCAATGAATGGCTTTACTACCGCGTGGGCCAGTCAACAGATGATGCGGAAGAATATAACAGCAACGGGGGGATGTCCCTTACGGGCACCGTGTTCAATATACAGTCCAGCCAGACGAATGGTCTCCGCTTCAATGATGTCCGCATCAATCAGGGAGCGACCATCATGGAGGCCCGGCTCCAGCTTACTTCCAAATATAATGATACCGGGTCGATGACCATTACCCTGAAGGCCGAAAACAACGACGATGCAAATACCTATTCGTCGGTGAACAGCGATATCAGCAACCGGCCGACGACCGGGGCGGTGAGCTGGTCGCCAACCGACTGGGTGGCGAATGGAACATATGAATCTCCGGATATCAAAAGCCTTGTTCAGTCCGTCGTCAATCGCACCGGCTGGACTCCCGGCAATGCCATGGCGCTCGTGGTCGAGGCGTCCGGCAGCAAGGACCGGCGCGCATTCACGTATAATTCGTCGGCGGGCGCCGCCGCGCTGCTTAAGATCAAGGTTCAGTTCGGTGGTGTATTTGCCGGCTCCACATACACCGTGCGGAGCAAACTCCATGATCTGGTGGATGATCTGGTGCCAAGCGGCTGGACGCCTATTGTCGATACCCTCTACGAGTCCGCCCTTTATTACCGCGGCGAAGGAGTCCTGTACGGAAAGGGCCGCGGTCAGCAAACGAAATATGGCCGGCTGAGCCATCCTTCGTCTTACACCGGCGGGACCGTGGTCCAGAACCCGGGATGCTCCTATACGAACCCGAATGCAACCGCTTGTTATAATGAATACATCGATGGGAATCCCATCTATACCAGTCCTATTGTCGACCAGTGCCAGTCGAGTTATACGGTGTTGTTGACCGACGGCCAGGCCAATCACAACAATTCAACCGGGTTGATCAAATCCCTTACGGGAACCTCATGCAATTCGAGCAGTGGTGGCGAGTCATGCGCCAGGGAGCTTGTCAAGTGGATGGCGGAGGCGGATCAGGCCGCTTCAATTGACGGGCTGCAGAATGTGCGCACCTACACCATCGGTTTCAACCTGGATGAAGGCGGCCAGGCGTCCGCCATACAGTTCCTGAAGGACCTGGCCGAGCTCGGGAAGGGCGAGTATTACTCGGCCTCCACCTCCAGCGAACTGGCCGGGGTCTTTCAGAATATCATCCGGGAAATTCTTTCCGTGGACACCACCTTCGTGGCACCCGGCGTAACAGTCAACCAGTTCAACCGCCTGGCTCACAGCGATGAGCTTTACTTCTCGCTGTTCAAGCCGTCCGACAGCACCCGCTGGCCCGGCAACCTGAAGCGTTACGGCCTGTATGGCAGCGCCACGGAAGCGACGAAGATCGTGGATGTGAACAATGACCCGGCGGTTGACGCGGCGACCGGCTTCTTCAAAACCACCGCCCAGAGCTGGTGGTCGCCGAATATCGATGGCGGGGCCGTGGAAGAAGGGGGTGCAGCATCCAAAATGCCGACGTCCCTTTCACGCAATGTCTTTACCTATACGGGGACAAACAGCTCCCTTGCCGACAGCACGAACAGATTGCATGAGGCCAACACTGCCATCACCAAGGCCATGCTGGGATTGGAAGGTGAGACCGACAGCTATGTCCAAAACGTCCTCAAATGGGCCCGTGGCATAGATGTGACCGACTATGACAATGATGGCGACACCACTGAGGACCGCATGCAAATGGGAGATCCTCTTCATTCCCGGCCGGTGGTGGTGACCTACGGCACATCCGGCGATGTTGCGGATGCAACCGTCTATGTTGCGACCAATGAAGGCTTCCTGCATGCGGTCGATACTGCAACCGGCCAGGAGCAGTTCGCCTTCATGCCGCAAGAATTGCTGGTCAATCTGAATGCTTTGTACAAGAACTCATCTGCATCGGTTCATACCTACGGTCTGGACGGGCAGATAAGTTATTGGCTGGACGACAAGAATGGTGATTTTGTCGTTGATCCGGCAGCGGGCGACAGGGTGTATCTCTACTTTGGCATGCGCCGCGGCGGCAATTACTACTATGCCCTGGATGTGACGGACCGCACGAATCCGAAGTGGCTGTGGAAAATCGAAGGCGGCGTCGGCGACTTTGCCGAGCTGTCGCAAACCTGGTCGAAGCCATCGGTTGCCCAGATCGACGTGGCCGGCGTCAAGAAACGGGTCCTCATATTTGGCGGCGGCTATGATACCGACAACGATATCAACACGGTACGGACCGCCGACTCCGAGGGCCGCGCTATTTTCATCGTCGATGCCGAAACCGGCGCCCTGGTATGGTCGGGCGGTCCGGATGTCAGCTTTACAAAGCGCTTTGACGACATGCTGTACAGCATTCCCTCGGACATCACGCTCGTCGATATCAATCTCGATGGGTTGACCGATCAGATGTACGTGGGCGACATGGGCGCCCAGGTCTGGCGCTTTGACATCCACAACGGAAATGTGGCGAATGCGCTGGTTACCGGCAGCGTGATTGCGGACCTCGGCGGCTCCACCGCGGTGGATAACAGAAAATTCTATTATCCGCCCGACGTGGCGCTGTTGAGCAAGCCCGGCTATAACTCGCTTTCCATAATCCTTGGATCGGGCTGGCGCGCCCACCCCCTCGATACGGTGGTGAATGACAGGTTCTACACCATGCGCCTGAGTGACATCTATGCCCCTCCCGCCGACTCGAATGAGGATGGCGAGCCGGATTATCCAAAATACACGGAAGCCGATCTGTACGACGCCACTGCCAATATCATTGGAGAAGGCGCAGACAGTGAGAAGCTGGCGGCTAACTCGGCTCTTGAAGGGCTGCATGGGTGGTATATCCACATGGAGGACAGCGGAGAGAAGGTGCTCAGCACGGCCACGACCCTGGATGGCACTATCTATTTCACCAGCTATGCCCCCCATGCGGCGACTTCCGCCTGCGGCGCCGCCCAGGGCGGAGGATATCTCTATGCCGTAAGCCTCTGGGATGCCACCCCCACCCTGAACCTCGATGGAACCGGCTCCGAGACCGACTTGGTCAAGGATGATCGCAGGAGGCAACTGGGCCGGATGGGCATTCCGCCTTCACCCCAGGTGATGATGCCGGAAGATGGCGGGACCATTGTGCTCATCGGGACTGAAAAATTCAGCATCAATGTCGATATCCGTAGGAGAACCTACTGGTATGAGGAATTCGATTGAGCAGGAACGGTCATGACTGCTCAAGGCCACATTATGTGATGCCCGGTGAAAGCCGGGCATGAGGAATCAAGATGAAAAAGAGGTTACACGGGTTTACGCTTATCGAATTGATGATCGTCATTGCCGTCATTTCAATTATCGCGGGCGTGGGATACCCGATTTACCAGGGCTATATCCAGAAAACCCGCAGGGCGACGGCCAAGCTGGCATTGATGGATACGGCGCAGCGGCTTGAGCGCTGCTCCACTGAACTTTTGTCCTACACCGATGCGGGCTGCAATGTGACATTGCCGTTCAACGCGCCGGTAGGCGGAGCGGAACAGTTCTACACCATTTCGGCCACTGTCCTGACCCCCTCGACCTTTACGCTGACGGCCACGGCGATTGGCAAGCAGGTCGATGACACTGATTGCTCGACCCTGACCCTGGACCACCTGGGGCAAAAATCGGGCACGAGCTCCAGTTGCTGGTAATGCGCGCCCGGCCGGGCGATACGGTTCAGCCCGGCCTGCGCGCCACCCGGTCGCGCAGATAGAGCGGCAGCGCTTTTTCCGCCGTGACCGCCCGTCCCGCGTTGAAGCACCCGGCCCCCAACAGGGCGACATCATGGGCGCTGCACAGCAGTTCGCCATCCACCGCCGCCAGGCGGTCACCCATGCGTTGGCAAAGCCCCTCGCCGTAGCTGGCCCAGCCCGTGCCGACGCCGTGCCAGCCGTCGCCATCCGGCAATGCGACCTCTTCCGGCGCGGCGACCTGTTCCGGGCCGGTGATTTCCGCCAGGCCGTTCGCGCCGATTGTACAGGGGGCCCAGTAGAGCTCCCCCATGCGGGCGTCGAAGGCGGGCAGGATGCGCCGGGCGCCCTGCTCGCGGAAACGGCGCTGGGCCAGGGCCGCCAGGGTGGACACCGGCGCCACCGGCAGGTCCGCGCCGAAGGCCGTTCCCTGAATCACGCCGGTGGCGATACGCACGCCGGTGAAGGACCCCGGCCCGCGGCCGAAGGCCAGGGCATCCAGTTGCCTGAGCCCCAATTCCGCTTCAGCAAGCAGCTCATCCATCATGGAGAGGATAAGCTCGGCGTGCCGCCTGGGCTCCACCTGAAAGCGCTCAGTGATTTCACCGTCGATATAGAGGGCGGCGGAGCAGGCCTCGGTGGTGGTTTCGATGGCAAGCAGTTTCATGATTCAGTCTTCAGCCCGTTGGCTATTGGCTGACCGCTGACGGCTGTTCGCTTTTTTTGAAGAATCGCCGCACATCCGCAATGTCGCGGGTGCGCGCCATGGCCGGCATGCTGTTGAGGAATATCCGGCCGTAGGGCCTGGAGAGCAGGCGTGGGTCGCAGATCACCAGCACGCCCCGGTCGGTCTCGTCCCGGATCAGGCGCCCGGCGCCCTGCTTGAGGGCGATGGCGGCCTGGGGCAGCTGAAATTCCATGAAGGGGTTGCCGCCCCGTTTCCTCAGGGCGTCGATGCGGGCCTGGAGCACGGGGTCGCCGGGGGAGGCGAAGGGCAGCTTGTCGATAATGACGCAGGACAGGGCCTCGCCGCGCACGTCCACTCCTTCCCAGAAGCTGGCGGTGCCCAGCAGCACGGCGTTGCCCAGCCCGCGGAAGCGCTCCAGCAGCTCGCCCTTGGGGGCGCTGCCCTGGACCAGCAGGGGGAACTCGATGCGGTCCGCCAGCGCCTCCGCCGCCATGCGCAGGGCCCGGTGGCTGGTGAAGAGCAGGAAGGCCCGGCCGCCGCTGGCCTCCAGCACGGGCACGGCGATATCCAGCACCGCCTCGGTATAGCCCGGCTCCCGGGGGTCCGGCATGCCCCGGGGCACGAACCAGAGGGCCTGGCGGGGGTAGTCGAAGGGGCTGTCCCAGCGGGCGGTGCGGGCCTGGGTGAGCCCCAGTTGATCCTGGAAGTGGGCGAAGCTCTCGCCCACCGCCAGGGTGGCGGAGGTGAAGATCCAGGCCCCCGAGTGTTGGGCCATCCGGGCCTGGAAGGCGTCGGCGATCTCCAGCGGCGTGCGGTTGAGCCGGAAGCTCTGGCGCTGGGTCTCGAACCAGCGGATGTGCTCTTCTCCCTCTTCGTCGCACAGGGCGCTCAATTGCAGGGCCAGCTGCTGGCACCGGCTCAGGCAACTGTCCAGCCCCTTGCCGCGGCCCTCCACCGTCTCCAGCAATGCGGCCAGCCCGGTGATCTGTTCCCTGACCCTTTGGAGGGCGCTCAGAACCCGGCCGTCAGCGCTGATTTCGTTCCAGGCGCCGCGCCGGATGTCCAGCCCGAAGGCCAGGCGCAGGTCCCGCACGGACTTGGTCAGCGCTGCCGCCTGATCCGGGATCTCCTGCATATCCCCCGCCTCGCGCAGGTACTCGGTCTCCGTGTCCCGGGCCAGATCCAGCAACTGGCGCCCGCTGACGCTGAGGCCGAAAAAGCTGCTGGCCACCTCGGGGAGCTGGTGGGCCTCGTCCAGGATGAAGCAGTCGGCCCCCGGCAGCAGTTCGCCGAAGCCCTCCTCTTTCAGGGCGAAATCGGCGCACAGCAGGTGATGGTTGATGACCACCAGGTCCGCCTCCTGGGCCTTGCGGCGGGCCTCCGCCAGATGGCACTTGCTGTAGGCCGGGCACTCCGGGCCCAGGCAGTTGTCGGTGGTGGAGGTCACCAGGGGCCAGGCGGGGGCGTTTTCCGGGATGTCCGCCAGCTCCGCGATGTCGCCGCGGCGGGTCCGCCCCGCCCAGCGCTGGACCTGGACCAGCTGGTCCGCCACCTCGCGTATGCGGGCGCGCCCGTCCAGGGCGGCGTTTTCCATGCGGTGGATGCAAAGATAATTGGCGCGTCCCTTGAGCAGGGCCACGGAGACGGGGGCGGCCAGGGCATCCTTCACCACCGGCAGGTCCCGGTGAAAGAGCTGGTCCTGAAGGTTGCGGGTGCCGGTGGAGATAATGACCTTGCGGCCGGAGAGCAGGGCCGGCACGAGATAGGCGAAGGTCTTGCCGGTGCCGGTGCCGGCCTCGGTGATGAGCACTCCCCCCCGGTCCAGGGTCTCGGCCACGGCCAGGGCCATCTCCTCCTGCTGGGGGCGGTGGGAAAAGCCGGGGATGCGCTTGGCCAGCAGGCCGTCCGGGCCGAGGATATCGGCGATTTCCATCATGCTCCCGAGAGTTGCACGACTTGTTTCTATCCCGCCTGGTTGTCCCAGATTTCGGGTTCGATGCCGTTTTCCCGGGTCCAGGCCAGGCGGCCGATAATCTTGAAGCGGGCGACCGACAGGGCCCCCCGCCTGGCGCGGTTGCTGCTGGTCTTTTCCATGTACTCCAGGAGGTCTTCGCGTTCCGCCTCGTAGATCTCGTAAGGCTCGTAGTCCTCGTCCATCAGCACCAGCACCACGCTGTCCCAGGGCTGGTCCGCCTTGATCTGGCCGATGCGCTGGCCGGACTTGCTTTCATCGAAAATGGTGCGGCTTTTGATCTGGATGCGCTTGTTGCCGCGGGCTGGGTCGATGGCGTCATAGCCTCCCCTTTCTTCCGTCTTGGGAGCGAGGTTGAGCAGGCGTATGGCGTCGTGCTCGGCGATCTCGGCGCTGATGCCGGGCAGCGGCTTGCCCATGGTGCGGCGGTACTCCGCCGCCAGTTGCCGCGCCTGGCTGATTAGTTTCTCTGCGGCATAGACGCCCATGCCCGATGACCTCATAGGTTGAGTTGGGAGGATTGTATCTTAAATAGCATCTGCAAGTTACAACCATCACCTCATGCGGGCCACTTGGCTTTCGGCTTCTCTCGCTCCCGCCAGGTTGCCGGCGGTGCGGCGGGCGCGGGCGATCAGGCGCCAGTTTTCCCGGCGCAGGTCCCGGTCGGCCGCCGCCAGGCTGTTGGACTTGGCCGCCAGCCCCTCCGCCTGGTCATAGCGCTTCTGCTCCAGGCGTATCCGGGCGAGGCGGTGCCAGAGGTGGGCGTTGCGCGGCTCGATGCGCAGGGCCCGTTCCAGGGTGGCCGCCGCCCCCGCCAGGTCTCCCGCCTGGCGTTGCTGTCCGGCGCGCTGCACCAGGCCCGCAACCGCCTGGCTGGTCACCGGCCTGGCCCGGACCCTGGGGGGAGGGGTGTAGGCGGCGATTTGCACTCCCTGGTCTTGCTCCCCGGTTGGGGCCTGGGTTTGTGCGGTCCCGGGGGGGCTGGTTTCCCGGCCGGCGGTCTGGACCGGGGCCGGCGGACGGGCCGGGGAGCTGCTCTCTTTTACCGGGGCGCCCGGGCGGTAATAGGGATCCAGGCAGCCGGTCAGGAGCAGGGACATCAGGATGGGCAGGATCAATAAGGGGGGCTTCATTCGAAAATGCTCTCCAGCAGCTTGGAAAAGGGGGATTTTCCCCCGGGGGCCGCACAGGGGGACCCTTCCCTGGGCGCCGATCCCGCCAGAAAGGGGGCCGGGACGGCGCCGGGACAGTCCGGGCTTGTCCGGAGTCCGGTCCGGGGGTCGATCCAGAGCTGTTCCACCGAGTCCGGCATCAGCAGGTCCAGGGGGGCGGGCCCGGCGCGGCGCATGATGCTTCCCCATACGCGCAGGGCGCCCTGGCTGCCGCTGAGCCCGGCGGGTTTGTTGTCGTCCCGTCCCACCCAGACCACGGCGACCTTATCACCGCTGAAGCCGGCAAACCAGCCGTCCCGCAGGTCGTCTGTGGTGCCGGTCTTGCCGGCGATATGCATTTCGGGCGGCAGATAACGGGCCAGGCCGCGGCCGGTTCCGTTACGGACCGCCTCCTGCAGCGCCAGGTTCACCAGGAAGACGGGGCCGGCCGGGACGGCCTGGCGCACGGTGAGGGGATAGCGCTGCAAGGGCTCTCCCTCCGCCGTCTGCACTTCCCGGATGGCCCGCAGGGGGGTGCGGAACCCTCCGGCCGCCAGGGTCTGGTAGAGCTGGGCCACTTCCAGCGGCGACAGGGACAGGGCCCCCAGCAGCAGAGAGGGATAGAGATCGAAGGGGCGCTTCAGGCCCAGTTGCTTCAGGGTGTCTCCCACCCGGTCCAGGCCCACCGCCATGCCCAGGCGCACGGTGGCCAGATTGTAGGAGCGGGCCAGGGCCTGGTGCAGGGGGACGCTGCCGTGGGACTTGTGGTCGTAGTTGTCCGGCGCCCAGATCCTGCCGTCTGGTCCTTGCAGCCGCAGGGGGGTGTCCTCCAGGGGGGAGAGGAGGTTGTAGCGGGCGGGCTGGCCCAGGGCCGCGAGATAGACCGCGGGCTTCACCAGGGAGCCGATTGGCCGGACCGCGTCCAGGGCTCGGTTGAAGCCGGCGAAGCCGGCCTTGCGTCCGCCCACCAGGGCCAGCACCTCGCCACTCTCGGAGCCGGCGATGACCGCGGCGGCCTCCAGGGTTCCGGGCGGCTTTTTCCGCTCCTTCTCCAGGGCCCGAAGCTGTCCGGCCAGGGCCGATTCCGCCTGTTTCTGCAGCCAGGGGTCCAGGGTGGTGAAGATGCGCAGGCCCTCGGAGGTGAGGTCCTCTTTGCGGTAGTCCCGGTGGAGCTGTCGCCGCACCAGGTCCATGAAGGCCGGGTAGTGACCTTCGGCGCCACCTTTGGTGGCGGTCACCCCCAGGCCCGCCCGGGCCGCTTTTTCCGCCCGGGCCGCCGTGATGATCCCCTGCTTGCGCATGATGTCCAGCACCAGGTTGCGGCGTTTCAGGGCCCGCCGGGGATGGCGCCGGGGATCGTAATAGGAGGGCCCGCGCACCAGCGCCACCAGCAGGGCCAGCCGGGGCAGGTCCAGCTCCCGCAGGGGCCGCCTGAAATAGTAATGGCTGGCGAGGCCGAATCCGTGGATGGCGCGCTTGCCGTCCTGTCCCAGGTAGATTTCATTGGCGTAGGCCTCCAGGATCTCGTCCTTGGAGTAGCGGCGCTCCAGCAGCAGGGCCATGACGGCCTCGTTGGCCTTGCGCCACAGGCTGCGCTCCCGGGTCAGGAAAAAGTTTTTCACCAACTGCTGGGTCAGGGTGCTGCCTCCCTGCACCACGCCTCCCGCCCTCAGGTTCGCCCAGATGGCGCGGGCGATGGCCCGGGCGTCCACCCCAGGGTGGCGGTAAAAGCTGCGGTCCTCGGTTGCGACCAGGGCCTGCACCAGCAGGTCCGGCAGGTCCCGGCGGCGCACCAGCACCCGGTCCTCGTTGTGGGCCGGGTAGATGCTGCCGATGGCGGGGGCCTCCAGGCGGGCCAGGGTCAGGGACTTGCCCGCCGCCGTCTTGAGCGCGGCCAGGCGGGTGCCGGAGAAGCGGATATCCAGGAACTGCCCCGGCCGGCGGCCGTCCCAGAAGGTGAAGGGCCGGGTGCGGATGAGGAAGCGGCTGCGGTTGCGGGAATAGGCCCCGGCCTTGCGCGGATACCGGACCTTGTCGTAGCCCAGCCGCCCCAATTCGTCCACCAGTTGGTCCGGGGTCAGGAGGGCCCCCGGGTAGAGCTCCAGGGGGCGGCCATAGACCCGGGCCGGCACCGCCCAGCGCTTGCCGGCGAACTCGCGCCGGACGACATAATCGAGATAGGCGGCGTAGGCGGCCCCGGCCAGGCCAAGCGCCAGCCCCGTGTACAGCAGCCAGCGCCTCAGCCAGGATGCCTTGGGGGACTTGCGCCGCCGCGTGGTTTTCTTTCGCTTACGCTTGCCGCGCGGGGAACGCCGGATCATCGAACCTGTTCAAATCCCGCTATGCTACCAAGGCGCGGAGATTGGTGGAACAAGCGCAGCGGTTCCACCCTATATCTGATTGAGACTGCCAAACACCTTCTTGAGCAGATCGGTGGTGCGTTCCACCGGGTTTTCGCGGATGCGCTTTTCCTCCTCCGCAATCATCAGGAAGAGGCCGTCCAGGGCCCTGGTGGTGACGTAATCGTTCAGGTCCAGGGCCTTGGTATCCACCATGCCGCCCAGAAAGTCCAGGTTTTTGACCAGGTTGTTATAGGCGTTGGTCACCCCCACCCGGGCGGTGGCCTCCTGCACCACCGGCAGCATGCGCGCCCGCAGCCGCTGCTCGCCGGTCTTGCGGAAGTATTGGGTTGCGGCGTCGTCCGGCCCGTCGAGGATGGCTTTCGCATCCTCGAGGGTCATGCCGCGGATTGCCTCCATGAAAATGGCCTTGGCCTCGGGCACCGCCGCCTCCGCCGCCCGGTTCATGGTGCGTTCGAACTCGTCGGCGTACTTGTCCTGGCCCAGGGTGCGCAGGCCGCTGGAGATGCGCTGCAGGTGGTCGGGCATGGGGATGCGCACCTTGGGATTGCCCAGGAAGCCGTCGGTCCGGCCGAGGAGATCGACGGCGCTGCGCACCCCCTTCTCCAGGGCCTGCTTCAGGCCGGCCGCGATTTCGTCGCTGCCCAGGGCCGCGGCCGCCTGGTCCTGGACGGGGCCGCCGCCGAGCACCTGCTCCTTGAGTTTGTCCAGCCAGCCCGCCTGGGCCGGAGCGGCCAGCAGCGCCAGAATCAATATGCCGGGGCGATATAGCGTCTTGTTCATGCCCTGTCTCCCTGTCGGTTGGAAAAGCCAGGGGATGACTTTAGCATGATTGGAGGGGGAGCCGGTCAGTCTCCCTGGTCCCTGCGCAGATACAGCAGGACCCGGCGGTCAAAGGCGAGGCCTTCCGCATCCTCCGGGGGATAGGCCGCCCCGCTTTCCCCCAGGGGGCGCTCGCGGATGCGGCCGGCGGGGATGCCGGCGGCGCGCAGCCGCTGGGTGAGCGCATGAACCCGCCGCCGGGTCAGGGCCTGGTTGAAGGCGTCCGTCCCCCGCCGGTCGGCGTGGCCGTCCACCTGGATCACGAGTTCGGGAAAGGCCCGCAACAGGGCGATGCCCTGTTCGAGCTGCCGGCCGAAGCGGGGTTCCAGCTCCGCGCTTTCGGTGCGGAACTGGATGTTCAGGACAAAGCCCCGGGCGATGGCGTCCAGCCGCGCCCGATGCTGCTTTTTCGCGGCCTCCAGGGCCTTTTCCAGGGCCTCGCGGGCGCCCTGGTCCCGGGACAGGCCCTGGCGCAGCGCTGCGATTTCCCGTTGCGCCGCCGTCATGCCGTCCTCCAGGGCGGTCAGTTCGGCGATGCGCCGACGGGCCTCTTCCAGGTCCTCCCTGATCCCCTGATGGTGGCCAAGCCAGCCGCCGCCGGCGGCGCCGAGGATGAGGCCGGGCGGGCCGCCGGCGAGGGCCCCGATCAGGGCGCCGATGCCAAGGCCCCGCCACTGCTGGGGATAGCGGATTTCTTCGTCGGTGTCCCGTGCGGCGGCCTGGGCGCTGGCGCCCAATGCCGCCGCGAAGGTGAATGCAACCACGATGCGCTTCATTTTTCACTCCTGGTTTTGGGTTGGCCCGGCGCGCCCTCCCTGGCGTTTCCGCCGGCCTCCCTGCCTGCGCCGGTGTGAAAGACATTGAAGCGGAAGGAGATGGCGCGCCGGTTGCGCCCCGGGGGCGATCCGGTGGCGAAAAATGGCAAACCGGTGGCAATCGCCGCGGATGCTGTTTATGCGGGGGCCGGATGGTATAGAGTAGGGCTCCCGTTTGGATAAGCCCCATGAGTAAGAAAATCGCCATTGTGGAAGATGAGCCCGCCATCCGCGAGAACTATGCGGATGTGTTGCGCCGCCAGGGCTATGAAGTGAACGGCTATGCGGCGCGGCCGCAGGCGCTGGCGGCGTTTTGCCAGCGCTTGCCGGATCTCGCCATCCTGGACATCGGCCTGCCTGGGGATCCGGACGGCGGTTTTGAACTCTGCCGTGAGCTGCGCGCCCTCTCCCCCCGGCTGCCGATCATTTTCCTGACGGCCCGCGACGGTGATATCGACACCGTCACCGGCCTGCGGCTGGGGGCGGACGACTATCTCACCAAGGACATCAGCCTGCCCCATCTCAGCGCCCGCATCGCCGCCCTGTTCCGGCGGGTGGAGGCCCTGCGCCGGCCCCCCGCCGGGGAGCCTGTCCTGGCGTGCGGCCCCCTGCGCGTCGACCTGGACCGGCTGGCCGTGACCTGGGGCGGCGCCGCGGTGGATCTCACCGTCACCGAGCTCTGGATGGTCGCCGCCCTGGCCCGCAGGCCCGGCCATGTGAGAACCCGTGACCAGCTCATGGAAGAGGCGAATATCCTGGTCGACGCCACTACCATTTCCACCCATATCAAGCGCATCCGGCGCAAGTTTGGCGCCCTGGACCCGGCCTTCGACGCCATTGAAGCGGTGTATGGCATGGGGTACCGTTGGAAGGTGGAAGACATATGAGGAGCCACCATGACCGTCCAATTCGATAACGAAGACGAAATGCCCCGGTGGGATGTCGCCCTCGCGGCCCTGATTACGGAGAAGCATCAGAACAAGGGGCGGCCCCTGCACAATGATGATTTCCTGCGGCTGGCGGAGAAGTACGCCATTCGCTTCGATGACATCATGGATACGGTGCTGCGCCTGGTGATCCATGGAAAATGGGTCTACAGGGATGTTGACGGCCATGCGCGGCCCGTCACCCGGGAGGCGTTCGAGAGGATGCACAAGGGGGGGCGGCTGGTCCGCAGCGATCTCAAGGAATATGACGGGAGCTGGGCCCCGGCAGACTAGCACTTCATCAATTTTATAAATTAGGATTGGTGAAAGATAAATATTAACCGCAGAGGACGCAGAGATTCGCAGAGGTTTTTATTTATTATCAATAAGCTGGCTAGCATTTCATTTCTCTGCGCACCTCTGCGTCCTCTGCGGTTAAATGTTTTTGTATCCTAAATTATCAGGTTGACGGAGTACTGGGCAATTGTCTCGCCCGCGCCCGCAGGGCGGAGATGGCCTCTTCCAGCGCGGCGGTGTCCTCCTTTTGCCGCCGCAGGTCCCGGATAAGCTCCAAGTTCGCGGCCGTGGTCTCGGGCATCCAGCCGGCCGTCGCCGCCTCGAGCACCCGGGGCAGGGCTTCAGCGGCGGCGGTATAGTCCCGGCCCACCATGGCCAGCTCCAGGACCGTGGCCAGATCCCAGTAGTCGCCGGAGGCCGCCCCGCCGCGGCGGGCCACTGCGAAGGAGACCAGGGGAGTGAGCCGCTCGGCCTCCTGCTGCGCCTCCTGTGTGCCCTTCTGCAACAGCAGGGTGATGGCGTTGATGCCTGGATAATAATCCGCGGGCTCGCACTCGAAGCCGCGGGTGTAGGCCCGGATGGCCTGGTCGAGCATGGCGGGGGCCCGGGGGTCGTCCGCCGCCTTGGCCGCTTTGTACCGGTCTTTGTAGATTCGCCCGAGCAGGCCGCAGGTCTCGGCGCTCTCCCCCTGCTGTTTCAGCAGCTCCTCCAGGATGCGGACGGCCCGCCGCCTGTCCCCCGGCGCGTTCCGGCGGTTCAGGGCCAGGGCCAGTTGCTGGCGGGTCATGGGCGCCTCCTGCAGGGCCGCCGGCAGATCCCCGTAGAGGGCCACCATTTCGTCCCAGGCGCTGAGGTCGCGATAGGTCAGGTAGAGCCGGATCAGCACCTCCTTGTCCAGGGTTTTGAGGTCGCCCAGGTCCCGCTGCAGGGCCTTGACCCGCTCCAGCGCCCGGCCGGCAGGCGCCCTGTCCAGGGCCTCGGCCAGCCGGTCCTCGAACTCCTCCGAGGCGCGGATGCGATCCATGAAGACATCGGTCAGCTCATGGCTGATTTCAATGCCCGGGAAGCGGTCGAACAGTTGAAACAGGGGGCTGTCCTCGGCCACGGGGCCTTTCAGCGCCCTGTCGATGCGCTCCCGGATGGCCCGGCCCAGGGCCTCCGCGGCGGCCTGGGTGAGCCGGCCGTTTTCCAGCTCATAGGGGATGGCCCTGATCATGCTCAGGTCGAAGGGCAGGCCGCCGATGGTGGCGAAGACCGGAATGGTGGTATAGGGCCTGGCGGCATGGCGCACGCCGAGTTCATAGAAGACATTGGCGTTGGCGGTGGTGAGATCGGCAATGACGAATTCACTCAGCAGCAGGCGTGCGAACATGGCCTTGTGAATAATGCCGCCGGTCTGCTCCCGGTCGCCGCGTATGCAGCGCAGGCCCGCCCGGACGACCGCGGGCTCGATACCCTGCTGGTAGATCTGATCGAAGTCGATATCGGCGCCTGAGTGAGGGTCAGTCTTCCGCCCGAAGGGCATATCCACGAAGCACACCTTCGCCATGGCTTCCCGCTGCTTTGTCATCGCCGCCTCCCGTCAAGGATCTTTGCCGCAGGGGGTAGCCTAGCCTATCCCGGAGGGATGGACCATCGTTGGTTGAGGGGGTCTCTGATCCAATGGCGCGGGAAGGCGCCGTCGTTTTCGATTGCCCCGGGGGCGCGGGGCGTTCAGAAAACCCCGCGACGGCCGTTGTAGGGAACAAGCGCGGCGGTTCCACCCATCTCCCGCCGGGCCCGCGGGGCCATGATTTTTACAGCAGAGGTATGACATGAAAGCGATTATCGGAAGGTGGCTGCTCCCCATGATGGGCGTTGCATTTCTCATGGGGAGCGCCGGGCTTTGTGCCGATGAGCAGAAGGGCCTGCCCAAGGGAATGACGCCGGAGAAGCTGGAGCGTTCCGTCAACAAGACGCTCCGCTATATCGACAAGCGGCTGCTCAGTGGCAAGAGCGCCGGGAAGATAGAGGCGAG
The DNA here is from genome assembly GCA_011051655.1 of Sedimenticola sp. Classification (GTDB taxonomy): domain Bacteria; phylum Pseudomonadota; class Gammaproteobacteria; order Chromatiales; family Chromatiaceae; genus DRKS01. The sequence goes on along the minus strand of DRKS01000018.1, from coordinate 6,065 downwards.
CGGCAGCGCCGAGGCCGTCGCCCTGTTGCGGCGCAGCCGGGAGGAGCGGGACAAGATCGCCGAACAGATCGACCGGGGCCAATATGAGGAGGCCTACTGGGCCCTCAAGGAGTTGAACAAGTCCCTCAAGAAGGCGATGCGTCTGTCCCGGGCCAAGGAGCGTGCGGCGCGGGAGGCCGGGAACAGGCTCGAGAGTGCGCGCGCCATCAGCGACGCCTACTATGAGCGGGCCAGGAAAAGAGGTATCGGCAGGGGCGCGGGGGGAGATGAAGCCTTCGCGCTATACCGGCAGGCGGAGCAGCGGCGCATCCAGGCCCGGTCCCTGGAGGGGGACGAGGATCCCGTATCCGCGGCGGCGGCCTATGAGGGCTCCACGGAACTGCTGCAGAAGGCCATAGCCCTTGCCAGAAAGCAGGGAGGCGGGCGCATTGGTAAGGCGCGGCCCACCACGGTGGCCGCCGAAGAGGCGCCTCCCGTGGAAGCGCCCCCTGAGCGCAGGCCCCTGCCCAAGGGGATGACCCCGGAGAAGCTGGAGCGGTCCGTCAACAAGACGTTCAGGTATGTCGACAAGCGTCTGCTCAGTGGCAAGAGCGCCGGGAGGATAGAGGCGAGCGGCAGCGCCGAGGCCATCGCCCTGTTGCAGCGCAGCCGGGAGGAGCGGGACAAGATCGCCCAACAGATCGAGCGGGGCCAGCATGAGGAGGCCTACTGGGCCCTCAAGGAGTTGAACAAGTCCATCAAGGAGGCGATGCGCCTGTCCCGGGCCAAGGAGCGTGCGGCCAGGAAGGCCGGAAAATAAAGTCGCCAGGCATGATTAATCAGCGCCAGCCATGGCCGCGCGGGAGAATTCTTTTTGCAGCAACGCCCGTGTTTTTGTTCCGACAACACCGTCATCCTTCAGGCCACGGCTGCGCTGAAATTCGCGCACCTTCCTCTCGGTGGCGCTGCCCCAGATGCCATCCTCCTCGAGCCCGGCGTCGATTAGGGCATTCAGCGCGCGTTGCACGAATATTATTTCGGATGGATTGGTCAGGCGGCCGCGGTCTTTGGCGATATCAATCTGGTATTGCAGAACACTGGTTTCGACAAACTGCTCCCAATCATTGTTGGAAAGATTCAACTGCTGCAATATTTCAGCCAGCGGCCATAATAATGGCTGCACCCGCCAGGATGAAAAATGCCCCTGGGCTTCCGGCCTTGAGCTTTGTTTCGATACCGCTGCCCTTGAAGCCGAAATCGATTTCACCCGTTATACCCTTGATCAGGGTGTCATGCCCCAGCCTGACAATCAGATAGCCCAGGATAAATGCAGTGATCTTGATGGCGGTAATGCTGAGCATGAATGCGACCGCCATGGGCGTGCTTTCAGTAAGAACCGTCTCAATTTCATCGCCGACGGCTGCGTCAGCCGCTTCCGCTGCCGGCAGAGGGTCAGCCAGGGCAATCACGAGAATAAACAATATCATTGAGGGCAGATTCATAACACTATCCAAAAGATTTGAAGTAATCAAATCTGGTTCGTCTTTTCAATGTCTGCAAGCTGGAGGAGTTCTTGTGTTTCCTCAGCGGAGCATTCCAGGTTGACTGATTTATTGTCTTTAAAAAGGATGTTGACATTGTTTGTTTCATTGCCGATATAGCCGCAGGGGAAGGCGACAACCAAGGCGACAATGATCCCGGGAAGCCCAAAGAAAATCCAAAAAAGCACGCTTAGCGCAACTGCCCCAACAATAAAGCCGTTTATCCCAAATCTTTTTTCCTTATTGGCGTTTGCCTCTATGGACTGAATCTGTTCCGGCGAATAGGTCACGCCTCCTGCGCCGTTTATCACCAAGTCATTATTTTCATTTAGGGATAGAATCCTGTTGTCACCAAAATCTCCCCCGACTATTTTCATTCTGGTATTCCTGAGTAGCGTTGAGAATGTTTTGTTTTGAGACATCAAGCACTTGATTTTAATCTGATTGGGTTCAATTCCCCGCAGCCCGCCTAAAGCTTCCACTCCTAGCTCACGCCCAAGACACATGGATGTGTTGAATGCAGATAATGCAGGAGCATTTATCTGCCTTACCTGCGTCCATGCAGGCAAAGCGCCTGCCTTTGGTGCTGCGAAGAGATAATGTAGGAGCGGCGCCCCCGCCGCGATGACTCCGCACGGTGGTTTAATCTGTGGGCTGATCATCGCGGCGAGGCGCCGCTCCTACAATTTAATACCCTGTCAGCTTGCCGCGGGATAGTTTATCGTTTTTCCCTGAGAAGGAGAAGAAATGGTGGCGCCCATCAATTGAAATCCGCTCCAGCATACTACTAACCATGACAAAGCCACATTCAGAGCCCCACAGCGCGTCCGGTGCCGGCCTATTCTACAGGTAACGCAAATAAAACAGGTACAGCCGCTCAAACAGATCTTTGACAACAACGAGCTTGCGTGAATGACGTGGAAAAATGTTCCAGAATGGCGGCTTGTCATCACTGGCCGCGTGTAGCCACATCGCATCGTTTTCCATATTTAAAATGCAGGAAAGCTCGAAACGATAAGTGTGCGAGGGTTCCCGGCCGTTTAACATCGCCTGCATGTTTTTGGCAGCGGCCTCCGAGCGCAGTTGCGCCATATGCGCCTGGTGGGGCACCCAGGGTGGCGGGTTCTCATGGTTGCTGCAGTCGCCCGCCGCGAATACATTCTGCAAGCCTCTCACGCGGCCAAACTTGTCGACATCGATATGTCCGCCAGCGGAAACTGGCAGACAGGATTGCCGAACCCATTCCGGTGCCATGATGCCGGGTGTAAACAGGACTAAATCCGCTTTTATGAGGGCGCCGTCCGCATCGCGCATGCCGCCTTCGACAAACTCTGCCGGTTCATAACCGTAATCGAGAATAATGCCGCGTTCTGCCAGCCGGTCGGTGATGGCGCCGGTTTCACCCGGCTCAATATTCGGTGAAAAGAAATGGATTTCGAATTTCTCCCGCAGACCTTTTTTTCTCAGCGCATGGTCGAGCAGGCAGGCGCATTCATACATTTGTCCGCCGCGGCCGGCGACAAAACCATCACGCTTGTTGAGTTTGAAACCCACGTAAATAATGCCCTCCTGCAGGCCTTCCAGCTTCTGCATGAACGCATTCATGGCATCGGGGCCGGTGCAGGGCGAGAAGGTATGCGCACTCGTGCCGGGAATATCCTCTACCCTGAAAGCCGGACCGATGCCGATGAACAGGGCGTCATTGTTATAGCGACCCTGCGTGGTCAGCACGGTTCGCCCACCGTCCTGGATATCAACTACCTGATCATCGATAAAACGGATATTCCGCCGCCATAGCCAGGGCCGGATATCAAGCGTAATACCCTTCTTGTTTTTTTTGCCGACGATGAACTCGGGGATAGCGGGGAAATAGACAAACCGGCCATTGCCGATAACTGTGATGTCGTAACGTGAGTAAATCCGGCGGGAGAAAAAGGCAAGCACAGGAAATGCCGGTAATGACAAAAAATAACTGATAAAAAACAAGGACGCGAAACCATTGCCGACGATAATGATCTTCTTTTTCATGGTGCCTGCCTGATATCATTTTGCGCTTATTACGCGGCTATCAGTATACCCAATCATTGAATCTCTTGGGGTTTTATTCCCCGCCCCTTGGGGCGTATAAATAAAGCTTACGGATCAATACCCCGCTTTCGAGGAACGAGAAAGTCGAGCGGAAGCGAGAGAGCTTGCTCCGGGGATATTTATTTCAAAATGGCACCCAAAATAGAAAATGAGGACACCCACCAATTGAACAGCAGAGAGCCTTTTGCCATTTGCAGGCGGAGAACAGATTGAAAAAGCACAGGGCATCCCCTTTGATTTTTGCAGACCGCCTGGTGTTGTGAGCGACTGGACGGAAAGGGTCCTATGCGATGACAAAACGGGCCCTAATAAATACACCATGAAGAGCATGAAGATAAGATTCAGCGAGCAGTACCGCTTGATCGATAGTTGTAAAATGACTTGCAGGAGGACGGCTAATGGGTGACCCCATTGATTTGTCCCCTTGACTCTGGAGGCTATATAGATGTTAGGTTTCAATTGTCCCGAATAGTGGTAAATTAAGGTTGGCCTGCATCATCGAACCGAATCGCTATAGCTTCTAGCCGAGTTTCTGTAACGGGAACAATTACAGTTCCGCCACCATACACAGGCGTTCCAACAACCGAACTTTGCTTACTTGTTCCGCCCATTATTATTGCATGCGCCCCTACAGCCATTGCTTTATTTTTTAATTCTTCAAATAACTCCTCTTCACCTAAATCGCCGCTTTCTACTGATATTTTTCCAATAATTTTGTAATTTTTATTTGGCTCCTTCCAGAATACCTCTAAATTATCCGTTGGAGGATAGGTGATAGACTTATCTACAGGAAGATATGAAACGGAAGCGCAACCTGTGATTAGGGTTATAAAAATAAGCAAAGAAAGAAGTCTTGGATGCATCAAACTACTCCTAAAATATGCGGATTTATTATCTATACGAAATTATCGTAAACCATATAAAAACCTAACGCCGTGCTTAACCGGCACATTGGAGTGTTAAGAGGCTTGTGCAGCACAAACGAACAACGCGGAAATGTCCGTGTTGAAGCTTGTTAGGGGTGAATTTATGATTACGCTAGGGGTTGGCTGGAGCATCGTTCTCATTTGTTTCTGTATTGGATGGATTGTTTTTTATGGTTTCTTTTACGGCTGGTATGTTGGTGCTTGGTGTGCTTGGCGTATTTTCAATAGATTTAGCTATTGACTTGAGTATCTTTTTTTCTGGAGCGTAAATAGCTTGTTCGGTATTAGTGTTTTCTTGGTGTGCTTGAGCCTCATTATTATTGGTTTGAGTAATGGACGCTAAAGCAATTGAAAGTGATGCGCCAATGATTGCCCCAGTAAACCCAAGAATGCCAGAACCCCATGATGCTTTTGCCTGTATTTTCGCCAAGCGAACATTAAGCATGTGTTCTGCAACAATTAGTTTTTCAGCTTCACCAGCTAGATTACGAACACGAGCTTCATTTATGACTTTGGCAAGCTCCCATACATCCATGTGCCTCAGAGCTTTCTCTTCATCAGTAAAATGGTTGAACCAAAACGTCTCTTCATCACTTGAAAAGAACGCCTTTATTCTATCGGAAAACCTGATTCGCATATTTTTACCAACCCCTAACGTCTCCAAGAGTGGCTTGTTTTTCAATGGCAAGCGTAGCGCAGCTATTGAAAGACAAGTCCGACTCAATTAGCCTTGTTAGCCGAACATTGGTTAAAGAGACCATAATAGGTGAATTCGGTATCCTTTCTAATGGCGATCAGCGCCATAATTACGGCTATACTTGTTCTCTGGCTGATAAAGCGGATCGTTTGGCTTCTGATAAATTATTCTCTGATATTTCCAGTGCACGTTTAGCTATCTCTTTGCTCTCTCGGGATATTGACAGGGTTTCTTCTTCTTTTACATCTCGTAAGGGGTGCTCGCGCTTCGGTGCGTTCATCTTCTTTGCGGCGCAACTATTCGGAGACATAAGACTTGTTTCTCTCAATGTATGATCCATGCGAAAATATTTCTTGGACTTTAAATTCCCCGAGTTTTTCTGCGAAATCTTCAAATTCTTTCATTTATCGGTCAACAGAATCAAGAGCAATCCCAACAAGAAGACCGACAAAGAAACCGCCTATTGCCCATGAAACAGCAGACGCAACTCCTCCTCGTAAAGTTCCAAATATTGCGCCAGTTATAGCGCCGTATATACAATATTGTGTTGGGCGATCCATTTGTTTTTCCTGTACGGCTAACGTCGTGCTTAACTGGTAGGCTTCCGCATTGTTTGTTTTGTGTGATAATGAAGCATAGCGCAATGGCCACACCAAATAAACAATGCGGAAGTCTGTCCGAGTTAAGTAAGCGATCATTAAACCGCACATTGCAGCAAAGCTAAGCCGCTTTCAGGCTATCAGCATTCAAGTTCCATGGAAGCAGCGCCTCGATTTGCGCTAGGGTCTGCGCAGCGGGGAGTTCTTTAAAAACCTGGCGTAGATAAACGTATGG
>DRKS01000017.1 GCA_011051655.1 Sedimenticola sp. | reverse complement strand
GGCGGCGGCCGATGAACGGGGCGTGCCCATGCTGTTTCCGCTGATGGACCTACAGGACCAGTCGAACCTTCAGGTCAGCGATGTCTGGGGTGGTTTCGGCGACAATATCCGGCTTGCTTCGGAGCGCTACGGGCCGGATGCCATTATGACCGGGCGGCTGGTGCAGTTCGGCCCTGACCTGTGGCGGGCCGGCTGGACCCTCTATCTGGATGGCGATGAATTGATCTGGGACAGCGAGGGCGACAGCCTGGGGATGGCGGTGGAGGCCGGCGTCCAGGCCGGTATGGATGTGCTGGCTTCTCATTTTGCGCCGTTGGCGGGGGACAGCAGCACGGACCGGCTGCGTTTGCGCATAACCGGCGTCAGGGATATCCGGGGTTATGCCCGGGTCAAACGCTATCTGATGGAGCTGGATGCGGTGGAGAAGGCCGACCTGGCGTCGGTCGAGCCGGATGCCGTCGACTATGTCCTCCAGGTCCGTGGCGGCAGGCAGATGCTGGAGCAGGATATCGCGCTTTCCAATGTGTTGCTTCCCGCGCCCCGGGAGGGCACCGACACGGCCACACCGCTGCCGGACCCCGGCGAACCCGTCCTGCGCTACCGGTTGAGGCCCTGACCGCCGGGCCGATCAAGCGGGGAGAGACATGCAGGCCAGGGATATCCCCAATCTGATCAGCGTCCTGCGGATGCTCATGACCTTTCCCGTGCTCTGGGCGCTGTTGGCGGAGCGCTATGGTATCGCCCTGGGGTTGTTTGCCCTGGCGGGATTCTCCGATGGGCTGGACGGCTTTCTGGCCAAGCACTATGGCTGGCAAAGCCGGCTGGGCGGGCTGCTCGATCCCCTGGCGGACAAGATGCTGCTGGTCTCCAGCTACTTTGCCCTGGGCTGGCTGGGGCTGATTCCCTACTGGCTGGTGGCCATCGTGCTCTTTCGTGATCTACTGATTGTCGCCGGGGCCACCGCCTACCATTTCCGGGTCTCCAGGCTGGATGCCGAACCCAGCCTGATGAGCAAGGTGAACACCTGCGTTCAAATCCTGCTGGTTCTCCTGGTGATACTGAATCAATGGCTGGTGGCGTTGCCTCCCTGGATCCTGGACAGCCTGATTTGGGCGGTATTCGCCACCACGGTGTCGAGCGGCGTTGGCTATGTCTGGGTCTGGAGCCACCGTGCGGCGGATCAGGACTTGAAGTCCGGTCCCAGATGAGTGCGCACGAAGGGGATGGTGAGGCGGTGCTGGGCGGCGAGGGAGGCCCGGTCCAGCCGGTCCAGGATATCGAGCAGGGTTCCGGTATCCCGCGGGCAGCGCCTGAGCAGATAACGGGCGGTCTCTTCCGGCATCTTCAGGCCGCGTTCCGCCGCCTTTTTGAGCAGCCCCTCGAACCTGTCTTCTTCGCTCAGGGGCTGTAGCCGGTAATTGAGTCCCCAGCTGAGCCGTGATGCAAGGTCGGGCAGGGCCAGCCCCAGGCCCGCCGGGCTTCTGTCCGCCGTAACCAGCAGACGGGCCTTGCGGGCCATCAGGCGGTTGAACAGGTTGAACAGGGCCTGTTCCCAGGCGGGATTCCCCGCGATCTGCTCCACATCGTCCAGGCACAGCAGGCCGAGCCGGTCCAGGTCCTCGAATATCGCCGGAGCGAGATCAGCGGCCTGGCGCAGGGGAATATAGGCCGCCGCTTGCCCCAGGTCGCCGGCCTGCCGGCAGGCGGACTGCAGCAGATGGGTCTTGCCGATGCCGCTGCCGCCCCACAGGAAAATGAAGGACTCGCCGTCACCCCGGATGCAGTCTTGCAGGCTGCTGACCGCCTGGGCGTTGCCCCCCAGGATAAAGCTGTCGAAACTGATGCCGGGCTTGAGGCTGATGCCCAGGGGAAGCTGTTGCATTGTCTTGGAGGGAGCTGGAAATGGCTGAATATGGATCAGGGGTGGATGTTACAACATTATTAGCGGTTAGCGATTAGTGGTTGGCAGGTATTTGTCCAGAAATGGTGCTTTTCTTTTCGCGCCTAAAGACGCTCCTACAACCAAATGAATTTGCAGGTTATTTTGTAGGAGCGCCTTTAGGCGCGAACAAATCTCGCACATGGTTTCTGTATGCTGATCAGCTAACCGCTAACTTAGCGGCAGTGACGGCAAGCCGTTTTCCCAAGGCGCGGCACAGGGTCTGCTCATCCTCGCTGAGCGGCAGTTCGTCGTCTGTCCCGGCCAGGTGACTGGGGCCGTAGGGGGTGCCGCCGGTGCGGGTGTGCAACAGGGTCGTTTCGCTGTAGGGCAGTCCGACCAGCAGCATGCCGTGGTGCAGCAGCGGCAGCATCATGGAGGTGAGGGTGGTCTCGTGGCCGCCATGCATGCTGGCCGCGGAGGTGAATACGGCGGCGGGCTTGCCGGTCAGCGTCCCGGACAGCCACAGGGAGCTGGTGCCGTCGAGGAAATGCTTCATCGGCGCCGCCATGTTGCCGAAGTGGGTCGGGCTCCCCAGGGCCAGGGCCGCGCAGTCGCGCAGATCATCCAGGCGGGCGTAGGGCGGGCCGCTTTCCGGAATGCTGTTTTCCGTGGCCTCGCATACGGTGGACACGGGGGGTACTGTGCGCAGCCGCGCCTCCATCCCCGGATATTCCTCTATGCCCCGGGCGATCTGGTGGGCCATTTTGGCGGTGGAGCCGTGGCGGCTGTAGTACAGAACCAGGATATAGCTCATGACTGGCGTTGGATTATTTCCTGATATTCGAAGCGGTCGAAAACCGGCGTGGATTCGATCAGTTTGGCGGCCAGTATACGATAGCTCCGGCCATTATGCTCCAGGGTGAATTCACGCCGCTGTTTATACATGCCGTGGGGGACCAGCAGGGCGTTGGGCGCATCGCCGCCGCGGTTCAGCAACAGCCCGGACTGGAAGTCCGCCGCATTCTCCGAACCATAGGCATGGGGGCGGATGGCTATGGGGTCGACCTTGTTATGGATGAATTGGATGCCGGTCTCCAGGGTATTGGCGTCACGCTCGATCATCCGGCGCACGATTCCCGGCGTCAACCGCTTCTCCCGCTGCTCCGTTTCGATTTCCACCAATACCAGTTGCCCCACCTGCAGATCCTTGGGGAAGGGGGGGCTGATCATCATGCCGATGCCGCTGGCGCTGCGGTTGAAAATGCGCCAGCGGTGCACGTCGTAATGGGCCGCCTCCCGCCGGAAAGCGCCTTTTTCCTCCAAGATGAGATCCTCTGTCCCGGGGGGGGCGGCCCGCTCTTCCCGCTCCGGGGTGAATTCGCCCGCGAGCAGGAAGTGGTTGATGGCGCTCAGGCCGCAGGCAACCCGGCAGGCGCCGTATTTTTCATGCCGGGGGCTGCGCCGGCTGGGGCGGACGTGCCAGGCCAGCAGCATATGGCGGAACATCTGTTCCATTTCCGCGATGGAGAGATTTTCAGCGCCCTTTGGCGCCGCTGCGTCTTCTTCCCGTATCTGCTGCAGGTGCCGGTGGACGGATGCGTTCAGTGGGGCGACGGTAAGCAGGCGGTGCCGTTCCTGCGCCAGGGACTCGCCCGGCTCCGGCGGCTTCGGGGGCTGCATGGCGCCGAGGTCGATGAGGAAGACGCCGGTGGTGTTTTCCGGCGCCGTCGCGGCCCGGCCGATCCCGGCCTTTGCGCCCCATTCGGTGAGATAGTCGTAGCAGGACCATGCCTCTCCGCGCTGGAGATGGTAAGGGTCGGTCAGGGCGATGAGCAGGATGCGCTTGAACAGCAATTCGATAGAGTCGCCGCTCTCCGGGGCGTGATGTTGCAGGTCCTGCTGCTCCGCCAGGGAGTAGAGTTGAAAAATCTCCCGCCAGGCCTTTTTGGAATCGGGTATGAAGCTGGCGTATTCCAGCATCAGCTCCAGGGTCATGGCCTGCAGGGCGGCGTGGATGGCGTTGCCGAATTGCTCTTTGTCCTTGGGCGGGCCGCCGCCTTGCAGGGCCTCATTGATGACCCGTTTGTAGCCGTAGGCCAGTTCGGTGGTGATTTTCAATACCAGGGCGGCGATATCCGTTTGCTGCCGCCGGGCCGTTTGAACGGCCCGGCGGTTGCTTGCCTTACGGGCCAGCTTGTACAAGGTCTCAAAGGGAGGCTGGTAACAATCCATCAGCGCCTGGCGTTGAGGAACCGCGCCGGGAAAGCGGTTCAGGCGGAACAGGGATTCGAACAGGGCCTCTGCGGCCTTGGCCGGAGTGGCGTAGGGCAGGTGCCTGATCCATTCCAGGAGTCTGACCGGATGGGTTTCGACGCTGGGGTTTTCAATTGCATCCAGCGCCGGAACGGTGAGCCGGGGAGGGGATTGCGCGGTACTCTGCCGCGCTAGGTGCTGTAACTGACTTGCCATTTCGATATCCGGGTCTCGTTTTCTGGGAGCGCGGATACCTGATGATTCGACTCCTTTCGCGGAGGGCAACGGTTCCTGAAATTTTTCGCGATTGTATTTCTCAGGTTAAGTCCGCAAAATGTATGGCGGCGCAGGCGGGAGGAACTTGAGTGGTCTCCCGTCACAATCGGCGGGAGGAACAGTGAAGGTTGTCAACTCATTTATCCTGTTTTGGATCCTTGGTTTTTTGGTCTTGGCCCAGGCCCGGGCGGAGCCCGTCGAGTATGCCGCCCGGGATCTGAACGGGACGGAGCAGCGCATCAGTGATTACCGCGGGAAATGGGTTCTGGTGAATTTCTGGGCCACCTGGTGTCCGCCCTGCCTGACGGAACTCCCGGAACTGGAGGCCTTTCATGTCAAACACAAAGACTCCGATGCCGTGGTGCTGGGCGTGAACATGGAGAACATCGGGCTGGAGAAGCTCCGCCGTTTCGTCAAGGAAAGGGGCGTCACCTTCCCTGTCGTCCAAATGGAGCCGGCGGCGACAACGCCCTTCGGGCCGGTCTATGGCATGCCGACCTCCTTTCTGATCAACCCGCAGGGCGAGGTGGTGGCCCGGGAAACGGGCGCGCTTACCGCTGAAATGGTGGAGACTTTTATCCGCAAATATACGCAGGCCCCGGCCCCGGGGCCGGCTGCAGGACGGCCATGAAAACCTGTGTGCGTTGCATCGTGAGCGGCCGGGTGCAAGGGGTCTTTTTCCGGGCGAACACCAGGCACCAGGCGGAGCGCCTCAATATCACCGGTTATGCGCGTAACCTGCATGACGGGCGGGTGGAAGTCGTCGCCTGCGGGGAACCCCGGGACGTCGAGCAGCTCAAGGATTGGCTGCGCCGGGGGCCCGAGGCGGCCGAGGTGACCGGAATTGCGACGGAAGTGATTACCCCCCGGGAATTTTCAGGCTTTTCCGTCGGTTGAGACGGAGGCGAATGAACAAGGACCCGGATTTCCAGGATAACGCCGACCGGAAGCTGCAGGTCGGGGAGCTGCTGACAGGGCTGGTGGAGGATGGCCTGTTGGCGCCGGAAGAGGCCGCCGACGCCCGGCGGCTTTACGATAGCGCCGGCGCTGGACAGGTTGAGGTCCATCCCCTTGTCTGGCTGGCGGGGCGGCATCTCAAATCCGCTTCTCCCCCCCATCATGAGTTGAACATCGAGCGGCTGACCGAATGGCTGGCCGATTCCGCCGGCTTGCCTTATTTCCGCATCGATCCGCTGAAGATCGATGTCGATGCCGTGGCCGAAGTGATCTCCAGGGCCTATGCCGCCAGCCATAAGATCCTGCCGGTCCAGGTGGACGACAAGCGGGCGGTGTTTGCCACCGCGGAGCCCTATGTGCGCGAATGGGAGCAGGAGCTCGGCCACGTGCTGGGCAGGGAAATAAGGCGGGTCATCGCCAACCCCCTGGATATCGCCCGCTACCTGGAGGAGTTCTTCGGCCTCAGCCAGTCCATGCGCAAGGCCAGGCAGGCCGAGGGGGATTTCGGCGCCTCCATCGATGCCGTCGAGGCCCTGGTGGAGCTGGGGCGCTCCGGCAAGCTGGACGCCAACGACCGGCATATCGTCAGCATCGTGGACTGGCTGCTGCAATACGCCTTCGACCAGCGGGCCAGCGACATCCACCTGGAGCCGCGGCGGGACACCGCCAACATCCGGTTCCGCATCGACGGCATGCTGCACACTGTGTACGAAATGCCCACCAGCATCATGGTGGCCGTGGTCAGCCGCATCAAGGCCCTGGGGCGCATGGACGTGGTGGACAAGCGCCGCCCCCAGGACGGCCGGGTCAAGACCAAGACCCCCGGCGGCCAGGAGGTGGAGCTGCGGCTGTCCACCATGCCCACCGCCTTCGGTGAAAAGATGGTGATGCGCATCTTCGACCCCCAGGTGCTGGTGCGCAGCCTGTCGGAGCTGGGCTTCAGCAAGTCCGACGCCAGGCACTGGCGGGAGATGACGGCCCAGACCCACGGCATCATCCTGGTGACCGGTCCCACGGGCTCGGGCAAGACCACCACCCTCTACTCCACTCTCAAGCAACTGGCCAGGCCGGAGATCAACCTGTGCACCATCGAGGATCCCATCGAGATGGTGGAGCCCAGCTTCAACCAGATGCAGGTTCATCCCGCCATCGGCCTGGACTTCGCCGCCGGCGTGCGCACCCTGATGCGGCAGGATCCGGATATCGTCATGGTGGGGGAGATCCGGGACCTGGAGACCGCCCAGATGGCCATCCAGGCGGCCTTGACCGGCCACCTGGTGCTCTCGACCCTGCATACCAATGACGCATCCTCCGCCGTCACCCGCCTCATGGACATCGGGGTGCCGCCCTATCTGATCCGGTCCACCGTCCTCGGCGTGGTGGCCCAGCGGCTGCTGCGCACCCTCTGTCTCCATTGCAGGCAGCCGCTGGAGGATGCCGAGGACGCCTGGGCGGCGCTGACCCGGCCGTGGAAGCTGAAGCTGCCCCCCAGGATCTATCGCCCGGAAGGCTGCGCCGAATGCCGCAAGACCGGCTACCAGGGCCGCATGGGTATTTATGAAATCCTGCGCCTGACCCCGGAGGTGCGCCGCCTGATCGATGCCGACTGCACCATCGAGGCCATTCGCAAGCAGGGGCTGAAGCAGGGCATGGAGCCGCTGCGCATCAGCGGTGCGCGCAAGGTGTACAAGGGCCATACCACGGTGGAAGAGGTCATGCGGGTGGCGCCGCCGTCGGATGAGTTTTGATTTGGCGTCCGTGCGCTGATTCAGAGTTGGATCCAACAAAACCAGCCATCCAGGAATATCGGAATGCAGGCGGGGTGGCGCTTGCTGCATAGCCGCGGATGGGTGCAGATAATTTTTTTAGACAGGATTGCTTCCTGGAATGACTGACAATAAACGGCCTGTTAATCCTGTCTTTCTTTAAATCAGGCAGAGCGGATATGGAAACCATGCTCACCCATAAAACAGGCATAATCTCCCAGCCATGCAGTTGCCGCCGCTGACCAACGGGACCATCCTCCGCCGCTACAAGCGCTTTCTGGCCGACGTGGAGCTGGAAGACGGCTCCGTGGTTAGTGCCCACTGCCCCAATACCGGCGCCATGACCGGCTGCTGGGAACCGGGGGCGCCGGTTCAGCTCAGCCACAGCGACAACCCCAGGCGCAAGCTGGCCTGGACCCTGGAGCGGGTGGATATGGGGCGGGGCTGGATCGGGGTCAATACCATGCGCGCCAATCCGGTGATTGCGGAGGCCGTGGCATCGGGCGGCATTCCACCCTTGTCGGGTTATGGTGCCCTGCGCCGGGAGGTGCGCCTGAAGTCTTCCGGGCATCCCCGCTCGCGCCTCGATCTGCATCTCTCGGACGGGCCCGGGGCCGATGCCTTCGTGGAAATCAAGAACGTCACCCTGCTGGACGGTGACCGGCTCTGTTTTCCCGATGCGGTCAGCGAGCGGGGGCGCAGGCATCTGGATCTGTTGCTGGAGGCGGTGCGCCTGGGCTGCCGTGGCGTGATCCTGTTTGCCCTGAACCGCCCCGAGGGCCGTTGTTTTTCTCCCGCGCGGGAGATCGATCCGGCCTATGCCCGGCGCCTGGAAGAGGTCGTGGGGCAGGGGGTGGAGGCCCTGGCGGTGCGCATTCGCCATACGGACGAAGGCATGGAGGTCGGGGGGATGGTCGAGGTCGTCAGGCCCTAATAGCCGGTGGACGATAAGTCGATGGTGTCGGACATGCTGTCGATTTGCAGGATCCCGGTTTTGATGGTGCCGTCCGGCAGCAGGACCAGCCAGCGGCAGCCGGGGGGCTCCTTGGCGATGCCGAACCCCTCTTCCCTGGGCGTGAACTGGAAGCAGGTGGAGAGGGTGCCCATCAGGGGAACGCCGTTGCGCTTCGAATCATAGGTCTGGTGGATATGGCCCCAGAGTATGCCCCGCACCTGGGGATGGCGGTCGATAATGGTGAAAAATTCATCGGCATTGTCGAGTTCCATGGTGTCTATCCAGGTGCTGCCGACGGAGACCGGCTGATGATGCAGGCATACCAGGGCGTGCTTGGCCGGGTGGGCGGCCAGGCAGGATTCCAGGTGAGCCAGCTGGGTCTCGTCGAGATGGCCTCCCTCGCTGCCCGGGAGCTTGGAGTCGAGCAGCACGATGAGCCAGTTGTTTTGTTCCACCAGGGCCGGTGCGCTGACGGGGTTGCCCTCCAGCCATTTCGCCATGATGGCGGGTTCATCGTGGTTGCCGGGGAGGCAGTAGACCGGGATGCCCAGCGTGGCCAGGCGCTGATGCAGGCAGGAATAGCCGGCGGCCGAGGTGTCGTGCACCAGGTCGCCGGTGACCAGCGCCAGGTCCATTGGGCCGAGGGTCCGGCTGGCGCACTCCAGGACCAGGTTGAGCGATTCCAGGGTGTTGATGCCCAGCAGGCGTTCCTCCGGGTCGGCGAAGAGGTGGGTGTCCGTCAGTTGCAGGACCCGCAGGGATCCGGCAGGCAGGCCCACGAGGTCCTCTATGAGGGGGCTGCGGAGAGTATTGTCCGGTTTTGTCATAAAGCGATTTTGGCCGGTGCCGTGCCATCCCTTGTCGCCGGGATTCCTGTTTGTACCCCAGAATAGGCCAGATATCCAGCCAAGGAAACTCCGGATCAGTGTCAACAGGCCCTAAAAATTGTCGGTGGAGGTGAACAGGCCCACCCGGAGGTCCTTTGCGACATAGATTTCGCGGCCGTCCACCTCGACGACGCCGTCGGCGACCCCCAGCACCAGTTTGCGGCTGATGACCCGCTTCATGTCGATCCGGTAGGTGACCCGTTTCGCCGAAGGCAGCACCTGGCCGCTGAATTTCACCTCGCCCACCCCCAGCGCCCGGCCGTGACCGGGGTTTCCGATCCATGCCAGGAAGAAGCCGACCATCTGCCACATGGCGTCCAGCCCCAGGCAGCCGGGCATGACGGGATCGCCGGGGAAATGGCATTGGAAAAACCACAGATCCGGATGGATGTCCAGTTCGCCGATGATTTCGCCCTTGCCGTATTTTCCGCCCTGGTCCGAGATCTTGGTGATGCGGTCCATCATCAGCATGTTCGGGGTGGGCAGTTGCGCATTCCCCGGGCCGAACATTTCGCCGTGGCCGCATTTCAGGAGTTCGTCGCGATTGAAGGAGGTTTGTCTGGTCATTTCGTTTCGTTGTCTCGGGTGTGGGCCTGTCCCTGGAGGGCTACGGCCGGAAAGGCGCAAAACGCAGTAGTTTCCGGCTGGCTCCCGCCGCTGTCAACTTGGTTTTTCCATTCAAGATCCGCGATTGATTATGGGCACAGAGTGCAAGATATTGGTTTCACAGTGCTTTAAAAAAATCTTGGCTTCACCCATGGGTTAAGCGGGCATTTTTTTGAAGTGCCGTGGAATCAAGAGCTTGTGCCATGCGCCATAATCAATCGCGGATCTTGGGTTCTTGCGGGTTGGAATGATTGGGGGTCAGTCGGCCGCCGGCCGGATTTCGGCGTCCAGCCGTTTCCTCAGGAAAGAGACAATGTCGCTGATGGGGATCATCCGGTTTTCCGTATCCCTGCGTCCCCGGTATTCCACCTGGCCCTGGTCCAGCCCGCGCTCGCCCAGCACCACCCGGTGGGGAATGCCGGTCAGCTCCATGTCCGCGAACATGAATCCGGGGCGCACATCCCGGTCGTCCAGCAGGACTTCCAGGCCCGCCGCCTCCATGTCCGCGTAGAGCTTCTCGACGGCCTCCCTTACGCGATAGGACTTGTTCAGCTTCATGGGCAGCAGGGCCACCTGAAAGGGGGCGATGGCGCTGGGCCAGATGATGCCCCGGTCGTCATGGTTTTGCTCAATGGCGGCGGCCACCACCCGTGAGACACCGATGCCATAACAGCCCATGGTCATGATGATGGACTGGCCGTTTTCGTTCAGCACCCTGGCATTCATGGCCTCGCTGTACCTTCGGCCGAGCTGGAAGATGTGACCCACCTCGATGCCGCGGGCGATGGTGAGGACGCCATGGCCGTCCGGGCTGGGATCGCCTTCCTGCACATTGCGCAGATCGGCCACTTCGGGTTCCGGCAGGTCGCGTTCCCAGTTGACACCGGTGTGGTGCCTGCCGTCTTCGTTGGCGCCGCAGACGAAATCCGAGAGCTGGAGCGCGCTGCGGTCCGCGATTACCGGAACGGACAGGCCCACCGGGCCGATGGATCCGGCGGAGCAGCCGGCGGCGGCGCGGATCTGTTCGTCCGTTGCCATGGTCAGGGGTTTGGCCACCTGCTCCAGCTTTTCCGCCTTGATCTCGTTCAGCTCGTGGTCGCCGCGCAGGACCAGGGCCACGACGCCGTCCCCCCCCGCGCCCTGCACCATAAGGGTCTTGAGGCAGCGGCTGGGCGGTATGCCGAGAAAGGCGCTGACCTCCTCGATGCTGCGCTGATCCGGTGTGTCGACGGTGGCCAGGGCCTCGGTGGGGGCCGGGCGTTCGCCGGCCGGCGCCACGGCCTCCGCCAGCTCCAGGTTGGCGGCGTAATCGCTCTCGGTGGAGAAGGCGATGGCGTCCTCGCCGGAGTCCGCCAGCACGTGGAATTCGTGGGAGGCCTGGCCGCCGATGCTGCCGGTGTCCGCCTGCACCGCCCGGAAGTCCAGCCCGCAGCGGCTGAAGATGCGGGAGTAGGCCTGGTGCATCCGGTCGTAGGTTTCCTGCAGGGAGGCCTGGTCCAGATGGAAGGAGTAGGCGTCCTTCATCAGGAATTCCCGTGCGCGCATGATGCCGAAGCGGGGGCGGATCTCGTCCCGGAACTTGGTCTGGATCTGGTAGAAGTTGACCGGCAGCTGCTTGTAGCTGCGCAGCTCGTTGCGGGCCAGGTCCGTGATGATCTCCTCATGGGTGGGGCCGAAGCAGAACGCCCGGCCATGCCGGTCTTCCATGCGCAGCAGCTCGGGGCCGTATTTCTCCCAGCGGCCGGACTCCTGCCACAGCTCGGCCGGCTGCACCGCGGGCATGAACACCTCCAGCGCCCCGGCCCGGTTCATTTCCTCGCGCACGATGGCCTCCACCTTGCGCAATGTCCGCAGCCCCATGGGCAGCCAGGTGTAGAGGCCGGCGGCCAGCTTGCGGATCAGTCCGGCGCGCAGCATCAGCCGGTGGCTGGCGATCTCGGCGTCGGCGGGGGTTTCTTTGACGGTCTGGAGCGGGAACTGGGATGTACGCATGACGGTTCCGGATGGCTGAAAATCAGCGCAGCATTTTAGCTCAGATTTCCCTCCAGGGGTTGGGAATTTGAATCCGCCGGGCGGGGCGGGGCCCGCGCCGGCTTTCAAGTTTGACCGCCCATGGACGAAAAGGATTTTGGGGCTGCGATTCAGGGCGCCGGGTATCTCATGCCGGCTTTAGAGTCTTTTTCCAAACCCTTGGGGCCCTGTCCGCGATTGATCGAGACATATGGTGACGGCCGTTCAGCATGCAACCGCTTTTTCAGGCAGGCAGCCGCCGGCCCGGCTGGCGTTTGTCCCCCGCATGCTGTGGGGCATGCTCTTGTGCTTGTCCCTGGTGCTGGCGGACGGCGCCGGACTCGGGCCCGAGGTCATGGCCTGGGTGGAGCACAAATACGGCGCGTCCGCCCGCAAGAAGGTATCCGACTGGCAGGCGTTGATCGCGCGTTACCAGGGCAGGGATGAGCGGCAGATGCTGAAGCTGGTCAACGATTTCTTCAATGAGGTGCCCTATTATTCGGATGAGAGGCTGTGGAACAAGGAGGATTATTGGGCCACCCCGGTGGAGATGCTGTCCATCGACGGGGCGGATTGTGAAGACTACTCCATCGCCAAGTATTTCACCCTGCGTGAAATGGGGGTTCCCGAGGACAAGCTGCGCATCACCTATGTCAAGTCCCTGGAATTGAACCAGGCCCACATGGTGCTCGCGTATTACCCCAGCCCCGGGGCCGAGCCCCTGGTGCTGGACAATCTCACCGACCGCATCAAGGCCGCGTCCCAGCGCCGGGATCTCAAGCCGGTCTATAGTTTCAATGGTGACGGCCTCTGGCTGGCCAAGAGCCGGGGCCGTGGCGAGCGGGTGGGGACGCCGGAACGCATCAGCCTGTGGCGGGAGCTGAGACACAAAATGGCCAAAGAGGGAAAGCAATGAAAGCGGAAAAAACAACGGGGAGGACGGCATGACCCTGTCACGGCAACTGGTGTTGCTGGTGGCGGCCCTTCTGGTGCTGGTGTTTGCCGGCACCTTTTTCATCAGCGTGCGCAATTCGCGGGCCTACCTGGAGGCCCAGCTCGAATCTCATGCCCAGGATGCGGCGACCTCCCTGGGGTTGTCCATCTCTCCCCACATGGCCGGGGGCGATATTGCAACCATAACCTCCATGGCCGATGCCATTTTCGACCGGGGCTATTACCGGGTGGTGAGGGTGGAGGACATGGAAGGGAAGCCGCTGGTGGATCGTGTCCTGCCCGTGCAGGTGGAGGGGGTGCCCGCCTGGTTCATCTCCGCCCTTTCCCTGGAGACGCCGGAGGGCGAGGCCCTGGTCATGGCGGGCTGGCGCCAGGCCGGACGGGTGCGGGTGCGCAGCCACCCGGGATTCGCCTACCGGCAACTGTGGGAGAACGTCAGCGAGACCTTCGGATGGTTCCTGCTGAGCGCGCTGACGGCGATGCTGCTGGGGCTGGCGCTGCTGCGCATGGTGCTGTGGCCGCTGCGGCAGATCCAATGGCAGGCGGAGTCCATTTGCAACCGGGAGTTTCCGGTGCTGGAGAAGCTGCCGAGCACCCCGGACCTGAGACGCATCGTGGAGGCCATGAACCGCATGTCCCGGAAGGTGCAGGCCATGCTGACCGAGCTTGAGAAGCTGGCCGCCCGGTTGCGCGAGCAGGCCTATCAGCACCCGGTGACGGGACTGCCCAACAAGCGGCGTTTCATGGTGGTCCTGGAGCACCGCATGGCCTCTCTCGAGGTCTTTTCGCAGGGGGTGTTGTGCCTGATCCAGTTGCGTGACCTGAAGGCCTATGACAATGAGTTTGGCTATGCCGCGGGTGATGAGCTGTTGCGCCAGACCGCCGACATGCTGCGTGAGGTCGCGGCGGATATCCCCCGCCATACGCTGGCGCACCTTTCCGGCGGGGATTTCGCCCTGCTGGCGGAGGACTATGATATCGCCGCGGGGCAGCAGCTTGGCCGGCGCCTGGCCGGTGCCCTGGCCGGCCTGCGGGGCAAGGGCGACATAACGCCGGATGACGTGGGACATGTGGGGATTGCCTATTATGACGGCTCCCAGGACGTATCCCGGCTGCTTTCCCAGGCGGATGCTGCCCTGCGCGAGGCCCAGACCAGCGGGGCCAACAGTTGGTGTCTGTATTCGCCGGACGAGGCGGAGCCGCGGGACAGCCGCAGTGCCACCGAGTGGGGCGCCTGTATCGAACGGGCGCTGTCGGAGGGCCGCATCGTTTTGCATCTGCAACCGGTGTTTTCCTGCCCGCAAAAGCAAATCCTGCATCACGAAGTGCTGGTGCGCATCGCCGGGGATGCCGGCCGGAAACAGTTGCTGACGGCGGCCGCCTTCATGCCGATGGCGGAGGCCCTTGGCATGACGCCGGATATCGACCGGGCGGTTATCGTCCAGGCCTTGCAGCGGTTGGCCGGGGATTGCGGACTGGAAAGGGGGCTGGCCGTCAACATCTCGGCGGCCTCCCTGGGGTCGAAGGGCTTTCTGGACTGGCTGGAAGACATGCTGGAAACCCACCCCCAGGCGGCGGGCAGGCTCATTTTCGAGATCCCGGAATATGGCGCCGTGGCGATGCTCGATCAGGTACGTGATCTCATCGGGCGGGTTGGCAGGTTTGGCGGCAGGGTGTCGCTGGATCATTTTGGCTGCGGCTTCAGCTCCTTCGCCTACCTGCGTTCGCTGAAGGTCCATTATCTGAAAGTGGACGGCAGCTTTCTGCGCCAGATCCATGAGAACCCCGACCACCAGTTCTTCATCCAGGCCCTGGCGGAGATCGCCCATGGGCTGGAGATCGAGATAATCGCCGAGGCGGTTGAATCCGAGGCGGTCTGGCGCGCATTGCCGGCGCTGAACGTGGATGGGGCCCAAGGCTATTATCTGGGCCGGCCTGAGTAAGTTTTTTCCTGAAAACAGCTCCTTAGGGCCTGTTGGATTAGTGTTAACAGGCCCTAAGCGAATCCAGGGACTAATTAAGGTTGTGGTTGCGGGCCCTGGTTGGCTATCATGTCCTGACTATACTTCATCCAGATCAGGAGAAGTTCAAATGGCAAAGCAAATCAGATTATTGGTCTTTGGCTGCATGCTGGGGCTTTCGGCCGTGGCCTTCGCCGGTCCCGGCGAGGACATAAAGGACGGCGCCTTGATCGAAGTTGCGCTCAAGAATGCCGTTTCCGCCGGCATGACCATTGATGAGGCCGTCGCCGATGCCATAGCCCTCAACATGGATCTGGCCGGGGACATCGTGGCCGCGGCCTTTGGGATCCTGGACAGCCTTCCGGAAACGGCCTGCGCGGCACCGGCCGGAGAAGACGCTGAGGCTGTGATTGACTTTGAGGCTTGCGGGGACCGCATCACCCAGGCGGCGATCCTTGCAGGAGCGGATCCCACCCTGGTCACGGCGGCCGCCGCGGCGGGCATAACCGGCGGGCCTGGCGGGCCGGGCGTTCCTCCCGGGCCTGGCGATGGCAACCGCGGTGGTAATATCGCATCGCCCAGCTAATTTTCAGTTAGCTTTTGTATGAACAGGCCCTTGATATCAAGGGCCTTTTTTATATCCGGGGGGCGAAAGGCGTGGTTTATTATGCCCCCAAAGATAAACTGCCATATTAAGTGATAATATTAACTTATTGAAAATCAACTAAACAGCGTGGCATTTTCCGCTTATTTGTTATACTTAGGTCTCATGACAAATGCGGTTTTTGATCCAAGATCCGCAATCAATCGCGGATCTTGGACAAGCATGGGGGAGAGAGGCCGTTAACGGGGCGTCGATCCGGATAATATTAACGCTAAGTCCGTGTAGGGATGAACACTGAGAGTCGCGCTTCTTATTGGGCTAAATTCTGCTTCCTTGTTCTGTCGGCACTCCTTGCACTGGGAGCGCAGGCCGCCGAGGAAGAGAAGCGGGTGCCCGGGTTTTACCCCGACATCGGGATAGAGCTTGTCTTTGACGACAATATCCGCCGTTCGCAAGACAATGAGGTCGAGGACTGGTATACCCGCCTGAGGCCGAAATTCGACTGGATATGGGGGTTCGGCAAGCACAGGCTGGACGTCAGCGCCGAAATCGACTCCTGGAACTATGACAAGGAAGAGAATGAGGATGCCTTCGACCGCTATCTGCTGGCCGAACTGGATCTGGACGTCTCCCGCCTGGTGGATGTGAATCTGGCCACCGGTTATTCCCGCTCCCACACCCTGCGCGGCCAGGATCCCAGCGCCGCCAGCTTCGACCCTAATTTCTGGAAGACCTGGGGCGCGTCCGGGGAAGTCATCTTCGGTCGCCGCACCAGTCGCATGCAACTCTCCCTGCTGCTGGATCACCAGAATATCAGGTTTCTGAATAACGACCTGGAGGGGCGTGATCACGACAAAAACACGGCCATGGCGACGCTGTTCTACAACTGGGGGCCCAAGACTCAACTGCTGGTCGAGATGTTTTATACGAAATTCGATTATGAGCGGACCTATGCCCCCATCGTGCTCACCGGGGATGCGGCGCTGGACAGCGTCGACACCGGGCTCATGGTGGGCGTCACCTGGGAGGCGACCTACAAGACCTCCGGGGAGTTCCGCATCGGCTATGGTGAAAAGGATATGGACGACTCCCGTCTGAAGGACTTCTCCGGCCTCACCACCGGCCTGAACATGGTGTGGAAGCCCAAGAGCTACAGCACGGTAGACGTGTTGCTGGAACGCTCCACCCAGGAGACCAAACAGCAGACCACCAGCTATGTGGTCAGAAACCAGTTCAGCGTGGACTGGCGTCATGAATTGACAAGGCGGGTGACCATGGAGACGGGCGTCACGCTCGAGCGCGACAACTGGAGCCAGATTCGTGACGATAATCTGTTCGACATCTATTGGGGGCTGAAATACAGCCTGCTGCGCTGGATGGATGTGGGGGTGCGCTATGCCTTTCAGAAGCGCGATACCAATATACCGGGGCTGGATTACGACTCCAATGTCATCATGTTTACCTTTCGGGCCTTCAGAAGAGAGCCTGAGCGGCCGAAAAGGGTAATGGGTCCCTAATCCAGCCAAGGTAGACAATGGTCAAAATCGGAAACGCCTTTTTCCTTTTCATAGGGTTTCTGGCTGTCTTTTTGAGCGCAGCCACCCTGGCCGGAGGGGGCGGCGGCTATAAGCTCTCCACCGGCGACGTGCTCAGCATTTCCGTATTCAACGAGCCCGACCTCAGCGTCGAGGAGGTCAGGGTGGCCACCACCGGCGTGATCTCTTTTCCGCTGCTGGGCGAGGTCAAGGTGGTGGGCCTCACGGCCAAGCAGGTGGAGCAAAGGCTGACGGAGCTGCTCCTGGACGGCTATCTCAAGCATCCCAAGATTTCCGTTTCCATCAAGGAGTACCGGCTCTTTTTCGTCCACGGTGAAGTGAGATCGCCCGGAGGCTACAACTATCAAGACGGATTGACCGTGCGCAAGGCCATCGTGCTGGCCGGCGGTTTCAGCGAGCGGGCCTCCAAAGAAAAAATCACCCTGGTTTCCGAAAACGCCCCGGGCGAGCCCGCCAAGGTGGATTTGAATCATCCGGTTCGGCCCGGAGATGTCATCATGGTCGGGGAGAGCTTCTTTTGAGTCCGGAACAGCCTGCCATTTCGAGCGTCCATCCCTTCACCGCTTCTCCCGGCCACCGGGTCCAGGCGAACCCGTCAGACGTCTTCCTCGATGACGAGCACCACAGTGAGTTCGGGCTGGTTGACTATTGGCGCATCGTCCGCCGCCAAAAATGGGGTATTCTGGGGGTCGTCTTTGCCTGCCTGATTATCGGCGTCCTCATTGCGCTGAAGTCCACGCCCATTTATCAGGCCGAAGTCACCATCCTCGCCGAGCCGGTTCAACCAAAGATCACCGCCAGCAACCAGTATGTCAGCAATGCTCTCGTCTGGCTGTTTTATGAAACCCAGTATGAAATCATCAAAAGCCGCGCCGTGGCGGCGCGCGTGGTCGACAAGCTGGGCCTGGAGGCCCATGAAGAGGCGCGCCGCGCCCGCCTGAGGGCAGAGGCGGAGGCCGGTGACAGCGGCGGGCTCTTCGGCATCAGCCTGAACTGGCGGGATTGGCTGCCCAAGGAGTGGACGGAGCAAAAAGAGAAAGGACCGTCCGCGGAACAGAGACGGGAAATGCTCATCACCCGGCTGGTCAATGACTTGACCGTGAAAGGTGGCGAGAAAAGCGAAATCATCAACATCAAATACCAGTCCCCGGACCCTGAGCTCGCCGCCGAAGTGGTTAATGCCGTGGCGGACAGCTATGTCGCCTTCGGCCTGAATTCGCGTCTTTCCAGCGCCCGTAAAACCACCTCCTGGCTGAATGACCAGATCACCGAGTTGAAGCGGAAACTGGAGGAGTCGGAGGCTGCGCTGGAGGCCTATCAGAAAACCACCGGCATGGTGGATACAGAGAGCCGTCAGCAACTTGTCAGCGCCAAGCTCGCCAGCCTGACGGCGGAGCAGATCAAGGCCCAGACGGCCAGATCGGAAGCGGAGATCCGCTATAACCAAGTGCGGAAAATAGAGAAGGAGGGCGGTGGTTTCGATTCGCTCATATCCGTCCTCAACAGCCCCCTGGTGCTCAATCTGAATGCCAAGTACTCGGAGATGAAGCGCCGGGTTTCGGAACTCAGCGAGCGTTATGGAGAGAAGCATCCCAAAATGATCGCGGCGCGTGCGGATCTGAAGCAGGCGGACAAGGCGCTGCAGTCGGCCATAAAGAAGGTGGTGGGCAGCATTCGCAAGGAGTACGAGGTCGCCCGGGACAAGGAGCGCAAGATCAATGCCATGATTGCCAGGCAAAAACGGGAAATCGGGGATATCCGCGGTAAAGGCTTTGCGCTGGCCAAGCTGGAGCGTGAGGTCGAGAACAACCGCCAGCTCTACGAAACCTTTCTCGCCCGGTTCAAGGAAGAAGATGTGGCGGGGGATTATGATATTTCCAACGTGCGGATTATCGATCGCGCCATCGTCCCCATGGCGCCGGTAAAACCGAACAAGATGCGCATAGCGCTTATTTCCGTGGTGCTCGGGCTTATACTCGGCATCGCCTTCGCGGTGATCCGGGAGCGCCTGGACAACACCTTCAAGACGCTGGAGAACCTGGAAAATCGTCTCGGCCTGCCCGTGCTGGGCCTGACCCCCCTCCTGAAAAAACTGAAAAAGGGCGAACTGGCCGAACGGCATGTCAGCACTGCGCCAAGATCCCCCTTTGCCGAGGCGATCAACCATATTCGCACCGGCATTCTCTTTTCCAACATCGACCGGCCGCCAAAGGTGATACTGGTGACCTCCGCCTCGGCGAGCGAGGGAAAGACCACCCTGGCCTCGAACCTGGCCCTGGCGTTCAGCAACCTGGGGCGCACCCTCATCATCGAGGCGGATCTGCGCAAACCGCGTTTTGGCGGTATTTTCCCCAAGGAACACAAGCATGGCCTGACCAACCTGGTGTCAGGCCAGGAGGACCTGAAAAGCTGCGTGCGCCAGGATGCGGCCAATAAAAATCTTTTCATAATCGGGGCCGGCACGCTGCCGCCGAATCCCCTGGAGTTCTTGTCCTCCGATTCTTTTAAAAAGGTTATTGAAGCGCTGCGCGAGCGCTATGACCACATCGTGATCGATGCGCCGCCGGTGCTTCCGGTCAGCGACGCCATTATCGTCTCGCGCCTGGTGGATGGCGTGCTGCTTGCAGTGAGAACGGAATTCACCACCCATCAAATGGCGGTGGATGCATACCGCCGTCTCAAGGCGGCGCATATCCAGCCCCTGGGCTCCGTATTGACCATGGCCGACGCCGCGCGCATGGCCCACTATGGCAACCACTATTACCACTATGACTCGGGCTATTACGGTTATGGCGAAGGTTGATGCAAAAATGCAGATAACCGTTTGTGGGAGAGGGCCCCGTCGCCTGCTCTCAAGAAATGACAGGACTTACAGGCTTTGTGTCGTTCGTTCACGTAATCCTGTCAACCCTGAAAAATCCTGTTAATCCTGTCCTGGTTTAGGGGGGGCGACCCGCCGTTTCCAACTACCGCAAACGGCAGTAAACCGTAACCGCCATGATCGACATGCACAGCCATATACTGCCGGGGGTGGATGATGGCGCCGAGGATGATGCGGCGGCCCTGCAAATGCTGGCGCTGGCGGCCGAAGATGGAATCAAAACCCAGGTCCTGACCCCTCACATCCAGCCCGGCGTCTACGACAATACGCTGCCTTTCCTCCGGGATAGACTGGCTTGTTTCGAGCAGCTCGTTCGTGAGAATGGCATTGATATCGAGCTGCGGCTGGCGGCGGAGGTAAGAATAGGCCCGGAAGTCCTGCAACTGGTGCAGTCCGACGCCATCCCCTGGCTGGGCTCGTGGGAAGGGCATCGGGTGTTTCTCATGGAGTTCCCTCACAACCAAATCCCGGCAGGTTCGATAAACCTCGTTCAATGGCTGTTGAAACAGGGCATTATCCCCATGATCGCCCACCCGGAACGAAACCGGGGATTACAGGGCGATACCACTAAACTCAAGCCATTCCTCGATGCCGGTTGCCTGGTTCAAATCACATCAGGAAGCCTCAATGGCCAGTTTGGAGCCGAAGCACACAAACTGGCCGTAGAGCTGTTGCGGGCGGGCAAGGTAACCCTGCTGGCCACGGATTGTCACAACCCCGCCTATCGCCCGCCGGACCTGGGAGCCGGCTACAAGGCGGCGGCTGAAATTGTCGGCGAACCTGCCGCTGGAAGCTTAGTGGAAACAAACCCAAGGGCTTTGCTGGAAGGATTATCTTAATGGTGGAGGAAGCTATCATCCTTCAGCGGCTTCCCCCTTTAGTAAAGGGGGATTGAGGGGGATTCATCAAAACAGCGACTGATTGCTATGACGGCATTTTGGGTAAAACATCATTTTTGCGTCTCTTAGTACACCACCCTCCGGTGCATGAGAGCGTGCTCCATAACTGACCATGTCTGCTATCCAAGCACAAGATCACAGTAAGACCACCCTGGGATTCGCGGGCTGCGTTACTCATGTCCTACTGTTGGTATTAATTATTTTTCTCGCCGCCTGGGCCTTTAGATGGGGCTGGGCAGAGGTGTTGGTGGCGCAACCAAGATCAATTATGAACAGTTGGTCAGAAGGCAAACCAATACCCTCTGAAGAAGAAATGGATCGGCTGGGCAGACTGCTGGCAAAGGCCCAATCACTGAATAAGCAAAATGCAGATATCGCTTTTGATCGAGGCCGCTTCGCTGAGTGGCAAGCCATGCAATACCCTCTGTGGACCGAGTTAGCGCATAAGCACCGGGAAGAGGCGATTCAGCATTTTAGAGAGGCGATAGATATCAGACCATCTTGGGGGATGGCCTGGGTGCATCTTGCGAATAGCCTAATATTAAACCAGCAGCTTTATTCTGGAGGTATAGATGCGTTGGAGAAGGCGTCGGTATTGGCGCCTCTTGAGGGGGCTGTTCAGCAACGAGTAATCTGGCTGGGCTTATCCCAATGGAGGCACGTGGATATAGAACAGCGTTATCTGCTGCGGGGGATTATTGAGAATGCTTTGTGGTATCAGCGTAGGCTGGTTAAAAAAGCCATTGTTGATTTTAAGTTGGAAGAAGAACTCGCTGATATGTTGGCTCTCGATCGTAATCGTGAGACTTTAAAGCAGAATTTAGATAAACGTAAACGCCTTAATAAGACTTGGTAATATTAGGCGAAATGGCTACCCAAATTTTAGAAGATCAAGTGACTAGAACACCCCAACGCATACTCTTCTGGATGCTGCTTGTAGTCGTTGCGTGGTTGCCTATCCCTCTAGGTAGCAACCGGGGTTGGTCGTGGTCTTTAATGGAGCTATTGATATTTGTTTTGGCTGCGGGTTTGATTGTTGTTCACATGATGGGCAGAATGCCGCTGCCCCGTATACTAAGAAAGCATGGATTGCTGTATGTTCTATTAGCTGTTTGGATCGTTTACCACTTGTTCCAAACTTTTCCTATGCAACTAAACACCTTAGGATCATTGAGTCCAACGTCCATTGAGCTTTATCGTTATCTATTAGGAGATAATCTTCCAAGCTCTTTACCGCTTAGTTTGGATCAAGGCGAAACTCTGCAAGCTTTTTTAAAGGCTGCGGCCTACATTATCCTGTTTTTGCTGACAATTACGCTTGTAAATAGTCGTCAACGCTTGAACCAGCTTGCGATGCTTATAGTATATGTGGGCACCGCCGAGGCATTATTTGGACTTGTGAATGTATATACAAATGGGCAGCTTTGGCATTTCGCGCAAAACGATAGGTTTGGGCGCGTTGTAACAGGTACATTTATAAATAGGAATCATTTTGCTGGCCTAATGGAAATGGTTATTCCATTAGCGCTAGGCTTGATTTTAGCGCAAAAAAAACAACAGCAATTTTATCCAAGTTTCAAAGCCAGGCTGCGTGGCTGGATGAGCTTTCTCCTATCAGGCCAGAGCAGGCTCTATTTATATGTACTGATAATGTTTGCAGCTCTGTTTATGTCGGTTTCTAGGGGTGGGGTTTT
The DNA here is from genome assembly GCA_011051655.1 of Sedimenticola sp. GTDB lineage: Bacteria > Pseudomonadota > Gammaproteobacteria > Chromatiales > Chromatiaceae > DRKS01. The sequence goes on along the minus strand of DRKS01000017.1, from coordinate 41,207 downwards.
GTCATTATTTGCTGCTTTAACTGTAGGGATTATCCTGTTACGTCTTATTGGAAGGGGCGGTTCTTCAGATGCCCATGTGGGGAGTATCGTTTTATTGCTGGTTTTTAGTGCGGCACTTTGGTTTGGTGTAGATGGCCTTGTCCACAGACTAGAGAAAGGTGGAATAGAAAGTAGCCGTGGCCAAATTCTGGCAGCGACCTATCCTCTTATTAGCGATTATGCCATGTTTGGTAGTGGTGCAGGTGTGTATGAATGGATATTTCCTCTTTATAAGACGCCAGAGCTTGGGCATCTTATCTATGATCATGCGCATAATGACTATGCTGAACTGCTTGCTGATCAGGGTATAGTTGGCTTTATTCTATTGGCATTGCCGCTACTATTGATTTATAAGCGCCTATTGAAGGAACTTACAGTATGCCATGATCCACTTCGCCGTGGAGTGCTTTTTGGAGTCATTTGCGGAACCATGTCTATGCTTATCCATGCATTTGCTGACTTCAATTTTCATATCCCTTCTAATGCTGCATATTTCTGGTGTTTACTAGGAATGGGGATTGCTGCAACCAACATTAGACATAGACGTCGTGTTCAGCATAAATAAACGTTTTGCAATGAGTGAGTTGTAAGTAATTGCGAAAAACTAGTCGTGAATAGAGGAAGGTCAGAAGGATTATAAATTACTTGTTGGCGGAGGGTTTCTTGTGTGTCAACGTTTCTTATTACAAGCAAATCAGTAAGGCGTGATTTAATCGCTCAGATTGTTAGCAGCTATTCGTGAAAGTAATAGAAAAATTGAAAGTAGATTAGAAGGATTGTTGATGCTTATTAAGCGCATTCCATTAACAAGCATGAAGCAAGCAATGCCCGTATTGATAGACCAGGGTGTTGGGAGCTTGTCTTTCTTTTTACTTGGAGCAATTCTTGCGCGCGCAGTCGATAAGGAAAGTTTTAGCATTTATCTCCTGGCAAACACAGTCATACTAATTCTGCTGGGTTTTCAGCGAGCGCTTATTACGACGCCATTTGCAATAATATTTCCAAGAAAATTGGAAAGTGGTAATGAAGAGTATTTCGGGAATATTCTGGTTCTACATCTTGTTTTTGTTTGTATTTTAATAATTATATTCTTTGGCTATGCCATTACACCGTTGCAAATAATAGGCGGGAATGAGTTGATGACTGTATTGGTTGTTTTGGCAGCGACTATTGGACATTCCTTTTATTCTTTTCTGAAATTTACGTATTTGGCAAAACTTAAAAATATAAGAAATATGTGGCTAGGTTTGCTAGCTAATCCCCTGCTTGTTGTAATAGCTTATGGATTATATATGCATAACCATCTAACGGTTTATGCGGCATTTCTAATTGTTGGAGTGTCCTACCTGTTAGTTTCGTCTATTTTTTGGATTCTACTTATTAAAGAAAGCGGGTTAATGACAAAAGGGATTGTAGGTAGCCTTAGAGCCCATTGGCAACTGGGCAAGTGGGTTGCGGGGTCTAACATTGCATTCATGCTTTCATCTCAAATATTTCCATGGTTATTGTTGCTTTTTTCTACTAGAGAACATGTTGCAGAATTTGGTGTTGTGATGGGAGCAGCTAGATTGTTAGCGCCACTTGCACAGGGTCTTTCATCGTTTCTATTACCGAAATTTGCTCATACGTGTAATGACAAACGAAAGTTTAGAGATAGTTTGTTGGTGTCAGTAGGAAGTATGGCGGCATTTGCATTTATTCTCGCGGCCATTGGCCTGTTTTTTGGGGAGGAAATTGTTGTTTTACTATACTCAGAGAGATATAGCGGTCTTGGAGATCTTGTTTTTATTGCCTTTCTCCTACAAGGGATTAATTTTGTCAACGTACCTGTCGATTCTGCTTTGAATGCCTTGGCGCGAACTGATATAGGTTTTAGAAGTCTTGTTCTATCAGCATTTGTGGCAATTACAGGAGGGGTATTGTTCACATGGAAATTTGATGTTTTAGGAGCATGTATAGGGGTGCTTTTGGCTGGTTTTATTGGAGTGCTCTATAGGGTAGTGGTTTTGAAAAAAATTATGGAGGAGGCGATGTATGAAGATCGGGTTCGTTACTCGTGAACTGCCTCCATCAAGGAGGGTTGGCGGAATTGGAAATTATGTGTGGGACACGGCACGTTATCTGGCGGAACTTGGCCACCAGATTATCATTATTGCGGCGTCGGATAATGTGGCGAGTCATTCAGACACAATGGTAGAGGGGGTAAGAGTTATACGATTAGAAGGTGCAGATTTTTTTATGGATGACGGAAACAGATTGATAGTTGCGCTTAGGTCTCACATTAGAAGGATTATCTGTTACGGTCAATATCGTAGGAAAGTTGCAAATCGTCTTGATAGGCTCATTTCAAAAGGCGAAGTTGAAATTGTTGAGTTTGCAGAGTATGGGAATGAAGCAGCCATTTGGGCTCGGCAAGTACGAAAGATTCCTATGGTAATACGATTGCATGGGTCAACACTACTTGATCGTGCAACCGGTCAAGAAATTACCTGGACCAAGTCTCTAGTGAATAGATATTTTGGTTTAAAGGAGATGAAAACTCTTCAAAAGGCAGATGCGATAAGTTCACCATCAAAAGCGATGGTAGAGCAAAGCGCCTGTGCTAAAGGTGTTTCAGCAGAGCATATTGAGGTTATACCAAATACGGTGTGCATAGATAAGTGGAGGTATAACAAAGAATGCCAGTCTGTGAGTATAGATCGCTCTACGGTTTGTATTTTTTCGGCAGGATCAGTAACTTCAGGTAAAGGGTTTTCGGAATTGGTTGAAGCGGTGCGGCAACTTCGAAAAGAGGGGCTTAAAATAAAATTGATGATTGCCGGAAAGTTGGGGGCGCTCGGCAGGAGATTGGTAATACTATCGAAAGACCATAATGAGTATCGAGAGTGGCTAGATTTGCCTGGAGAAATCCCTCGTGTTCATCTGGGTAGCTATTATGCTAATGCTGATTTAGTGATTTTTCCATCATGGTGGGAACCATTTGGCTTGGTATGTATTGAAGCAATGGCGGCGCAAGCACTAGTAATTGGAAGTAATGCAGGAGGCATGGCAGAGATTATCGATGATGGTGTGGATGGTTTTCTAGTGGTCCCAAAAAATGTTGAAAAATTAAAGCAAAAAATCAACTATGTTCTTAGTCTTTCTGAAGAAAAAAGACGTAATATTAGAGTGGCAGCAGAACGAAAGGTATGTGAAAAATTTGATATCAAAACTGTTGTTCAAAAACAACTAGAGTTTTATAACCGTACTTTAGAAAGGTTTAAGTCAGCGAAAAGCTGATGGTTAATCTGTGGGGGTTGTAGCCATATGTGGCTGTTATTGACGTGGGGCCTAACGGCAGTACTCTCTATTTATGTGCTGAGGGCGCGTTCATATGCGGGAGTTTTAATCGCGGTGGTTAGTAGCACATTATGGAATGTGCCAATTATAATGCTTGGGAATACCGCATCCTCTGGGCTATTTCCGGTAGATATAATTATTGTGCTGACATTCTTTAGATACTTTGTTTGGGAAAAGTGGCCGCTTTATTTAAAAAGGCGTCGTATTGAGATATTCATTTTTATGCTGGTTGTTGTTTATGCCGCTATTAGAACAGCCATTGCCGTACTCCACCAAGATTACGGCTATTATAATAACTTTATCTTATACGGCGCATTTCGATGGGTGCTATTTTGTATCGTATTGCTCGTATTCTATTCGCGGCCACTTGGTGAAATTGAGCTATTTCGATGCTTGAAGATACTAGGGGGCGTGTTATTAGTATATATGGTGTTTGCCGTATTGCATCAACAAGGTTTTGTTGATCTGTCTGCTAGCAATGCCACTGGGCGCGCGTATATCTATAGTAGATCGTGGGAATCATCAACGCTATTTCGGACATATCTTGGGAGTAATTCGGCGACAGTAGCTCTTATTGGGTACGCAGGAATGCTGCTTGCTCTTTTCCTACTAAGGTACTCAAAGCGAAAGCTGATGTATTTTGTATTATTTGGACTCAGCTTGCTAGTGGTGTTCGGGTCATGGTCGCGGTCTGACCTTATTGCGATTATTGTTACTTTAGGAGTTGGAGGATTCGTATGGCATTATGCCGGCTTGATAAGAGGGCTGAGAAGGTATGGTTCGTGGTTGATTGGATTGCTTGTTCTTCTGATTTTTGTTTTCCAGCTCGAAGGAACGGTTCTAGAAAGCAAAACGGCTGAGCGATTTTTAGGGACAGATTACATAGGACAGTTTCAAGGCGAAGTGGTAGGAACGGGTTCTTACAGGGTTAAGAATAATGAATTAACAATACTGTACTGGAGGGAGCATCTAGAGGATGCAATATTTGGTTTTGGACCGAATGGGTATCGTATGCTTCTGCAAAAAGGAGTAAGCCTTTTGAATTATGGCCATAATATCTATTTCCATATCATAGGAGAGCTTGGGCTGATTGGACTTGTTTTGCTTGCTTTATGGCTGGTTGCCGTTTGCCATAATATTCGCTGGATTGCTGTTTCTGGATCACCATTTCAGAAAGATATTGTAATACTAGTATCATTGCTGTTAATGGAGCGCCTTGTTGCAGGCTATAGCGTGGACACTATATTTGCTGTGGATGATATGTTGCCTACAACGATTATTCTTTTGTTTTTTTTGGGAATAGGGGGAGGGATAGTGAAGCAAATGGGAAATTATAATGCCAGGTAAAATTTGTGGATAAGCGCTTTGTTAAAACCAAAATACTGTTTGTGTTGCCGATTCAGTCGCCTTATCTAACAGAGCGTCTCAAAAAGTTAGCCTCATATTCCGATATTGAGATTGTGTTGCTACTTGAGTCTGCAGAATTAGCAAACCGCCCTGGATGGCGCCCTCAGCCAATTCCTGGTGTTGTGGTAGAAGTGTGGCAAAGCTTGATTTTATCAAATCATAGGATGTATCCCGACCTCGGATACGAGATAAAGGGTATGCGATCTGTGCCATGGCGACTCCCTTTAGCGCTTTGGCGGCATAGACCGTCAGTTGTGGTTGTTTGTAATGCTACACAACTATTATTTAGCTTGCCGCTGAAGCCATTTCTAGGCTACAAAATTTATCTTACAGTTGAGGATACACCGCATTCAATTCGTAATAAAAGTACCATTGTAAAATTCTTTAAGACATTTGTTTATCGGCAAGCAGATCTATTTTTAGCTTACAGCGAAATGGCTACAGAATTCTTGTCAAAGATTGTTGCACAGAATCGAGTACGAAGAACATCATGGAGTGTGGATTTAAAGTGGTTTAAGCCGGATCAAAAAATAAAAGATGATTTTAAGGAGAAACTCGGCGTATCAGATCAGGTTATTTTCCTTTTCGCTGGTGCATTGATACCGGGTAAGGGTGTTATGCCGCTGCTTCGGGGGTGGGCAAAACTTACTTCGGCGGAACGCAATAAGTCAATTCTGTTAGTAGCGGGAACTGGCAGCCAGGAATTAGAGGCAAAAGCTTATGTAGAACTCCATTCCATGAAGGAAATTAATTTTCTTGGCCACTTGTCATATTCGGACATGAGGGCTGCATTTATTGGATGTGATATTTTTGTGTTACCTACACTTCAAGATTTATTCAGCTTAGTTGTACTGGAGGCGATGGCCTGTGGCTGCCCAGTTCTTACAACCCCATATAATGGCGCCAGTGAGTTGATTGAAAAGGGGGAGACAGGCTGGTTATTTGACGTAGCTAATGAAGAATCAATATGTGATGCACTTAGGCAAGCTATAAAGCATCGCAATGAGCTTGTCTATATGGAAGAGAAAGCTAGAGAACGTGTATCAGAAATGGACAATGATATTGTGATGCGGAAACTAGCAGAAATACTACAGGAGAGTGTCAAATAATGAAGTTGCAAGATAGACGTGCAACAGATAATAAGAAGCTCAGGGTTCTTTACTTAATCTCTCATTTTAAGCTTGGGGGGGCAGAGATCTGTACATTTGAATTATCTAATCTTTTAAATCAATCTTTAGAAATAGGGGTGGCAGTAGTTTTAGGTAATGATGATACTAATGCTAGTCAATGCTTGACTCAGAGAGCAAAGAATAACGGGGTTGCTATATTCACTGGAGTTAATTGTCCTTTAAAATTTGGCGGGTTTTTGGCAGCTGCCTTTCGATTGCGCCGTGTAGTGCGTGATTTTCGTCCTGATATTGTTCACGTAAATACGGAAATACCGGAGCTCGTATATGTATTGTCTTTGTGTCTTGATAAGTCAATCAGAAATATTCCTGTTATTCGTACAATTCATAATACGGCTCTGTGGCCTCGCTGGTCTAGCATTGGTGCCTGGTGTGAGCGTTATTTAGGCGGCGCATCTGTTATTTACGTAAGTGATGCTGTACGTAATAGTTTTGAAGAATGGAGGAGTGCATGTGGGATGAATCTAATTAAAGGCGGCCAAACAATTTATAATCCAATAATAGTACCACGAGTACGGAAGTTACTATTAAATAAGCGAGTTAGACAAGGATGTGTTCGCTTATTATTTGCGGGCCGCTTTGATTTTCAGAAAGGTTTTGATTTGTTGCCAGACATTTTGAAGCATATAGATATACCTCCCAATACTAAGCTAGCACTATCTATCTACGGTGAAGGGGCTGGAAGAAGTATTTTAGAGCAGCTCCGGGATTCGCCGCCGCCGGGTTGGCAGATTAATCTTGCCTCAACAAACCCACATCTAGTTAGGGAATTGCCAGAGCATGATATTTTATTGTTCCCATCGCGTTTTGAGGGCTATGGCCGTTTGGCAGCGGAAGGGGTCCTTGCAGGAATACCTGTAGTAGCTTTTAGCATACCTGCCCTATCCGAGATATTTCCACAAGATTATCCTTGGTTAGCAACCTATCATAAAACAGATGTAATGGAATATTCTAAAAAAATTTCGTTATTGATCCGTTCACTAGATCGTGCGCAAGAGGTTGTTGATGCCGCACGGAAAAACCTTAGTGATAGAATTGCGCCGGAAAAGATTGCATTAGATTATTTTAGGCTATATGAGCGCGTAGCAACAGAAATCAATGAGAATTAACGCCAAATTAACCGTAACAGTTCTGGTATAGAATTGGCTGATTTTTAATCAGATGATCATATGTATCTGTTGCATGCTTTTATCAGCGCAGCAATACAACACAATTATTATTAGCAAGAGGCAAGAGACTAACTATTAGTGATTTGTTATGGATTGGCGCTGTCATAAATAGGCTTAATTTTGGCAGCAATTAAGATGGCTCTGTAATTTTAGTTGCTAATATATTAGCACCTTATTTATATAGGCTTAAGAGATGATAGGTTTGCAACGATAGTTAAACTTTATTTTTAAATTTGATGAGAGAATTATTGATGGTCACACTCGACCCTTCTGACAATGTAAAGGTAAAGTTAGTTTGCGTTTATTCGCTTCCACGTAGTGGTAGTACTGCTTTGATGGCGGAACTTGATCGCAGGAAAAGTGTTGTGTGTGTTCCTGAATCGTATTTTCCACAAGCACTTGAGTTAGTGGCTAAGAGAGATTTGTCCAATCCTAGAAAAATGGCTGCATTATTTTTCGCAACCTCTCCCTCTGGGGTGGTTCTGTCATTTGAAGAAGCGGTTGCCTGTATGGTTCCTGGAAATATACAAAAAACATTGGTGCAAATCGGATTGGCGTGCGCGGAAAAAACTAACCGTGATCCATCTCTTGTTAAAGTCGTGGTTTGGAAAACCACACGAATTATTGGGCGTTGGAAGCTATTCGCGAGTGCTGGGGGACGCTTTATTATTTTGCGCCGGAACCTAATAAATGTTTTTGAATCACAATTTAGGGTGGATTTTGGTCGGCATAATCGTAATCCTCTTCGATTTGCAATCTTCGGGGAAAGCTATGAAGCCGTGTTTTCACGTTTACCAAATGATGATTTATTTGAAGTAGATTATGAATCTATCCCAAAACAATTGCCATCGTTGATGACATGGCTTGGGACAGACACCGTGCTGTGGGAAGAAGGGAGGTCTACTTTGGAACAGACAGCAGCGATACACCCTTGGCATAAAGGTGTAATGGACGGTTTTCAGAGTATGGACGCCATAAAAAGGAGGAATGTTTTATTTTGGCAGCGTGCATTGCTTCGAGGGGGCGGAATTGTTTTTTATTTAGCAAGGCCGTTTCTAGGTTTTTTGCGAGACTATTTTGATCGCCAAATTATGAACCAGGTGACAATGGAAGCGGAGCGAATTTTCATGGACCATACTCAATAAGGTTTAAATAGATGAAAATCTGTTTGGTCCATAATGCCTATGGTAAGTTTAGTGGTGAGGAGGCAGTGGTTCGTGACATTAAGGCGTTGCTTTCAAAGCATGGGCATGAAGTAATTGCTTTTGAACGGAGTAGTGCTGAATTGCCTGCAATATGGCTGGGTGCGTTACGGGCGTTTTTTAGTGGGATCTATAATCCGTGGTCGCGCAAACAATTTCGTGATCTCCTGAGACGGGAGTGCCCTGATATCGTTCATGTGCACAATCTTTTCCCCTTTATTTCACCATCCATTCTGCCGGAGGCAAAGTCGGCGGGAATACCCGTTGTAATGACGGTCCATAATTATAGGCTTGTCTGTCCTAATGGATTGCATTATGTAAACGGACGAATATGTGAGCGGTGCGTGGGCGGCCATGAGTATTGGTGTGTATTCAAGAACTGCGCAGGTGCATTCGGAAAAAGCCTGGGTTATGCGTTACGTAACTGGCGGGCTAGAGTTTGTAGATTTTTCCAAAATAATATTTCTGTGTTTGCATGCTTAACTGAGTTTCAGCGAAATAGACTGATTCAATCAGGATTCTCGGCGGACCAGTTGGTAGTTGTCCCAAATATGGTGCAGATATCGGATAAAGAGTTACCTATACAAGATGGCGAATACATTGGGTTTTCTGGGCGACTGAGTAAGGAGAAAGGTATATCAACCCTCGTGGAAGCGGCAAAAAAATGCCGAGATATTCCTTTTTCTGCAGTGGGGGGGTACTCAAGCACACCAGGCTTGATTGCAGGCATCCCAGATAACTTTAAGTTGTTGGGATTTTGTGTTGGCGAGAAATTAGAAATATTTTACCTGCGGGCGCAGGTTATCGTGCTTCCCAGTATTTGCTTTGAAGGTTTTCCTACAGTGTTGATTGAGGCCATGCTGGCCAGTAAACCTATTATCTGCTCACGAATCGGGGGGCTGCCTGAAATAGTAGAGGACGGCGTGACAGGATTGCTGGTAGAGCCAGGGAATGCTGAGGACTTGGCGGAAAAGATTCGCTATCTTTGGAGGCGGCCAGAACTATGCCGACAGATGGGAGCGGCCGGGCGCGAGAAGGCGTTACGGGAATATTCGCCAGACAAGTACTATGAAAGATTAATGGGTGTTTATAAAAAGGCGCGGGAATTATGCGGCAATTAGCTACAGAGGATATTCTTGGTTATCCAGTTGTTGTTGCAAATAAAGATTCCTGCGTTAAGCAGATTATTAGTTGGATCTCTAATAGCAGCCAAGTTAGAAACTTTGTCTGTGCTAATCCGCATTCCATCCAGGTGGCTCAGCAGGATAAAGGTTTTCAGAAAGCATTGCTTAATGCGGATATGATCACCCCTGATGGGGTAGGTGTAATCATAGCTTCAAAAATTCTTAAAGGTTGTATCCAAGAGCGGGTAACGGGGAGTGATATTTTTTGGGGCTTGAGCAAGAAATTGAGTGAAAAGCAGAAGGGAAGCTATTTTTTCCTTGGTTCTACGGAGGAAGTTCTTGACCAGATACGGGAGAAGATGGCGCATGACTTTCCTGGCATTGCAGTTGTAGGCACGTATTCACCTCCTTTTAAGAGTGAGTTCAGTGAAGCGGATAATGAGGCGATGGTTGCTGCAATCAACGCAGTACAGCCGGATGTTTTATGGGTTGGAATGACTGCGCCAAAGCAAGAAAAGTGGATTTATGAGAACAAGGATAAGCTGGATGTAAAGTTTATAGGGGCAGTGGGAGCGGTATTTGATTTCTTTGTTGGAAGGGTTCAGCGGTCACACCCCGTGTTTCAGAGTATGGGGCTGGAATGGCTGCCTCGTCTCCTCCAAGAGCCGCGCAGACTTTGGCGGAGGAATTTTATTTCAAATCCAATGTTCTTGATGCGAGTTTTAAAAGAGCGTATTGCTTCCCTAAGAAGCTAACCAATCCTTTATTCGGGTGCCGATGTAGTGCGTTTGAAAGTGTATTCCTCGACTCGGCCTATCAGGGAAACTAATCTGACTGACTAGCTGGATAAAACGATAGCCAAAGGGTTTATTCGCATAATCCTGAGTGAGATTCATCCTTAGAATCTTTTTATTGAGTAGATCACGAGGGCGTTCAGGCCTTAATTCGGACAAGAGCGATAATGGAATCGGGGTATCCATAATGGCTTTTGTGTTGCTAAGCAGATAATAGAGTACATGTTTGGCGCCCCAGTGTGATGCACGTTCCAGCAGTATTTCGTTGTCAGGCTTCCATTGGCAATAGGCTTCATGTGCGTCAAGGATGTTGTGCGTGCAGAAATCTAAATCACGAAAGGCATGTACGGCGAGGTGCAGCAAGGTATCCTCGGGAGACAGGACTCGCACTGAGTCTAAGCCATAGGCAGGATGCTCCCTGCTGGCTGACCAGAGGTGTTGTTCTTCAATATGAAAGATGAAGGGGTTGGTAAGGCCCCGATGAATTTCAATCCATGAGGTTGCGGCATTTTTCGGTTTGAACACTCGTTCAAACAGCATGTCATGGGTGGCTAAGCGCCTGTCATCTAACACCACTGGCTCCATGGCTAGTTCTGAGGCTAGTTCACAAGCTCCCTGAAAGTCCGCCTCTTTGACAAGCAGATCAATATCCACGCCGATTCTAGGTGCGCTCTGAGGGTACAAGTATCGGGCAAAGGCTGCTCCTTTAAGGAGGATAACGGGGATGCCTTTGTCATGCAGGCGAGCCAATGCTTGTTTCAGCCACTGCTGATTAGCCATATCCTTAGCGATTAGCTGGAGTGCTTCCTGCTTGAGTGATTCTTTGATGTGAGGGGGAAGTTGGTTGAGCAGCCCCTTCTTAGGGGTGTTGGCGTAGATGAGAGGGAGCAGTGGCTGCATTGATGAGTCAATGAGATTTTCAAGTGTTCTCAGCGCAGCCAATACAGCGGCGGTATTCTGTTCAAAATATGGTTTTTCCTCTTTATTACTGAGTCTGGCCAGGCGCAGAAGATGAAGGAATGTTCCGCATTTTTGGGGCGGACAGCAGGGGCTGCAGCTTATTGGAGATGGATGGCTTTTCATCGGTGCTTTTTTCCAACGTCAATATGCGCAACGTTACCAGTGCGAAGTCTGTCGTAGGCCTGCTTCTTCAATATACCGAACAAGAAAGTGACTTCGGCCTTGTCAAGAAAGCTGAAAAGCGTGTTTTTGCTGATCCGGGTGACTTCAGTTCGGTGAACAGCCGGTTTATGGACTCAAGATCCGCGATTGATTATGGCACATGGCACAAGCTCTTGATTCCACAATCAATCGCGGATCTTGGGATGGAGATCTGCTTGCGGCGGATGCCGATGAGGGTAAGAATTTTTTCCCGTGTTGAGCGGAATGGCGTACTCACGGGGGGGAACTTGGGGATGCCAAAGCCCGCCCCTTGCTATTTCGATACAGAGTAAAACTTTGATGGCGCCCAGGTTATCAGGTCATTCCCGGCCTTGTTGTTGTCGCTTTTTTCCTGGTTGCCGCGCTTGAAATCCATTGGTTGCAGTTCGGTGTGCGGGTCGGTGATTATGCGGTTTCTGCCAAGTTCTTTGGCGCGGTACATGGCGTTGTCGGCCCGCTCGAGCAGGCTGTCGATGTCTTCGCCATGTTTGTATTGGGTCAGCCCTACGGAGATGGTGGGGACACTGTAGGATGTGCCGTCCAGCATAAAGCGGCTCTTGCGGGCGCGAAACAGGACCTTGTTCAAGGCGGTGAGTGCTTTTTCCAACTGGGTGTTGGGCAGCATGACGGCAAATTCTTCTCCCCCGTACCGCGATACGATGTCGTGGTTGCGGAGGATGGTGAAAATGTTCTTGGCATAATTGCGCAGCACGGCGTCGCCGACCGGGTGGCCATACCGGTCGTTGATTGATTTGAAGTGGTCCAGGTCGATCATGGCGATGGACAGGGGGAACCCATAGCGCTCCGACCGGCTGATTTCGTCCTTCAGGTGGCGCAGGAACGCCCGCCGGTTGGGCAGCCCGGTCAGGTCGTCGGTCAGGCTCAGGAGGTGGACGCGGGCCAGTTCCTCCGTCAGGCGCTGGCCGTCTTTTTGCAGGATTTCAAGGTAGTTATATGCTCCCTGCAGGGTGTCCGAGAGTATTTGGTTCCCCCGCGCCATGTTTTCCGCTTCACGGATAACCACCCGGCGCAGCTCATGGATGTCTTCGATGGTCTCTGCTTTTTCGGCATCCTCCAGGGCCTGGATCAGCAGCAGGCCAAATTTCTCATGACAACTGTGGATGCACTGGATTTTCTGAAGCAGTTCTTTCTCCAGCTTCTGGATGTCCTTGTGCTGCTCACTCAGGTGGTGGCGGTAGAGTATGTCTACGCGGCCGCCTGGCTGATTGTCGGGACCGGTGGGCAGGGGGCGGTCATTGTATACCGCGGTAATGTTGTGATTGGCGTACTCTTCGCGCTGGGGCTCGGGCGCCGGTCTTTGTTGCGGTTCGGGGCGCAAATTGCTGACGGGTTCCGGGGAGGGGGTGGGCGCCTGGCGCGGGATGCCTTCTGAAGACGCCTTGTTCTCCTGGGCCTGGGGATCGAGTTCGTCAAGATATGATGCGATCATATCAAGTTCGCCTGAGTCAACAGGGGGCTGCAGCCGTACTTGCAGCAATTCCAGGGGCAGCCGCTTTTTGGAATCAGGCTCCAGGTTGTCGGTCAGCCGGTCCAATAGGGTCGTGAGCAACCGGGAGTAGGCCTGCTGGGTGGCGTTATGCTCTTTTTCTGCGTTGCGGACTATTTGTTCTGCGTGCTTGTAAACCAGTTTGCCAGATTCGGTGTCCCGCAGAGTATTCAGTAAAAGCAACAGCTTGCGTGTGCCAGCGCTGCTTACTTCTCCGTCTTCTTGGTTAGCTAACACGTCCTTCTCCCGCGATCAATGCCGCGCCAAAGTCATTTGGTTTTTTCTTTCGTGACAGACAAGCCATTATTCCCGTTATCGCCGGGGTTGCCAAGGGCTGCCAGGCTGTTGCCCGGTTTTTAGAGAATCAGGTTCCGCCAATGGTTGTGTGTCTCTCAGGATCAGGTTGGATTTGCCTGCCGGTAGCGGGTGATGCTTTATTGTCCGCGCCTCGAGGCCCTTGTCGGTTCCGCAACGTCCTTCCCTTAAATACACAATATATACGTTGTATTTGAGCTGTCAACTACAACATGTTGTGGAGAAGCACTGTTGTAAACTGTGTGCTTCTTGTGGGAAGTTTGTGGATAAGTATCGGTTCGATATGCAATGGGGGCGGCAATAAATCCAGCTATTCCGGCTGCTTGGGCCGTAGTCCTGCCAAGCGCTAAGAGGCCTTGGATAACTTGGCCTGCCTTTTGGCGAAATCCAGCATGCGCTGGATGGGAATGACGGCGCGCTCACGTATGGCGGGGTCGATATGGACCTCGTTGGCGCCGGTTTCCAATGTGGCCGCCAGGGTCTGCAGGGCGTTCATGGCCATCCAGGGGCAGTGGCCGCAGCTTTCACAAGTGGCGCCATGGCCGGCGGTGGGGGCCTCGATCAGCACCTTGTCGGGGGCCAGGAGGTTCATTTTGTGGAAAATGCCTTCATCGGTGGCGACGATGAATTCCTTGTTGGCCATATGGGTCACCGCCTTGATGAGGGCCGTGGTGGAGCCCACGACATCGGCCTGGTCGATGACGGCGGCGGGGGATTCCGGGTGGACCAGCACGGCGGCGTCCGGATGCAGTTTGCGTACCCGCTCCAGGGCCACGGACTTGAATTCCTCATGCACCACGCAGGAGCCTTCCCACATCAACATGTCCGCTCCGGTCACGCTCTGAATATAGTGGCCAAGGTGTTTGTCCGGCGCCCAGAGGATCTTCTCCCCCTTGTCTTTCAGGTGGGTGACGATGGGCAGGGCGATGCTGGAGGTCACCATCCAGTCGGCGCGGGCCTTTACGGCGGCGCTGGTGTTGGCGTAGACCACCACCGTGCGGTCGGGATGGGCGTCGCAGAAGGCGCTGAACTGGTCCGGCGGGCAGCCTTCGTCCAGAGAGCAGGTGGCGTTGAGGTCCGGCATCAGGATGCGCTTCTCCGGGCTCAGGATCTTGGCGGTCTCACCCATGAAGCGGACGCCGGCCACCACCAGGGTCGGGGCGTTCTGCACGCTGCCGAAGCGGGCCATTTCCAGTGAATCCGCTACACAGCCGCCGGTCTCTTCCGCCAGATCCTGCAGGTCGCCATCGGTGTAGTAGTGGGCCACCAGGACGGCATTCTCTTTCTTCAGCAGGCGCTTGATGCGGTCTTTGAGGGCCTCCTTTTCATCCTCTGTCAGGATTGGCCACTCGGGGTGTTTCGGCACCTCAAAGGTGCGCTTCGTCTCGGGTTCGTGGGCAGTCTTGGTGGTTGCGGTCATGGGGGTTCTCTTCGTGCCTATTTGATGATTTCGACCCGCGCCGGGTTTTTCAGCTGGTAAATGCGGGCCGGACGATGGTTTCCGCTCCGGCGCAGTTCGCCGGTTTCTTCAATCTGATCCAGCGCCAGGATCCACTTGCGGAAATTTCGCTTGTCCAGCTTCTTGTTGAGCACTATTTCATAAACGGTTTGCAGTTCGCTCAAGGTAAAGGTTTCCGGCATAAATTGAAAGGCGATGGTGGAATAGCCCAGCTTGGCCGCCAGCCGCCGATGCGCCAGGGTGATGATTTCCTGGTGATCGAATGCCAGGGGCGGCATGTTGTCCAGGGCAAACCAGGCCGCATCCATGGCGTCGCTGGCGGCCTTGAGTTGCAACCGGTCCGAAGGCGTCAGGGCATAGTAGGTGACGCTGATGACGCGTTCGCGGGGGTCGCGGTCCGGTGCGCCAAAGGTATAGAGCTGCTCCAGGTAGATGCCGCTTATCCCCGTCTCTTCTTCCAGTTCCCGCTTGGCGCAGGCCTCCAGATCCTCGCCGATGTCGAGAAATCCGCCGGGCAGCGCCCACATGCCCTGAAAGGGAGGTGCGCCGCGGTGCACCAGCAACAACTTGAGCTGTTGGTCCAGGATGGTGAATACCGCTATATCCGTGGTTACCGCGGGGTGGGGATATGGATAACAGTACTGGGCGGCCAATTGCTTCGAGCTAAGTGTAAATTTCACACCAAACCATAGTGTGAAATTTACACGATGTCAATTGCCTGAGAGGCGGGAACTGGCCCGATATCCGCCGGCGGGACTAAAGGATTGGCTGGCGGAGCCGATCATCTAATGGCTGAAAGTGGATTAAGCAAGACCCAATAATACAGGATGCAATAATGTCTTTGGCTACCCAGGCTGTGTTCCGGCGCAAGATTCTAGAGGTCAAGCACTTGCCGCCGTTATCCGTTACCGCAAACCGCCTGTTGGAAGTGACAGCGAACCCCGATGCGGAGATCGATGAGATCGCCGGCATCATCGGGCGGGATCCGGGCCTGTCCGCCCGCATTCTGGGTTTGGCCAACGCGGCCTATTTCGCCAGCGCCCAGCCGGTCACAACGGTGCGGGAGGCCATTATCCGGGTGCTGGGGCTCAACATGGTGAAAAGCCTGGCCCTGAGTATGGCCATGTGCGGCAGCTTCAAGACCGGGGATTGCAAGGCATTCGATCTGGAGGATTACTGGCGTCATGCCCTTGGATGCGCCGTTCTGTCGCGCATGCTCGCGCTCAAGGCGAAACCGGAGCCCGGGCCCGATCCGGACAGCCTGTATCTTTGCGGGCTGATGCACAACCTGGGCCTGCTGGTCTTGGCCTATGTCTTTCCCGCCCCCTTGTCGGCGGCCCTGGCCGAGGCAAAAGAGGCGCCCGATGCCGATGTCTTGATGCTGGAGCGTGAGCATATCGGTATAGACCATATCGAAGCGGGGGAGTGGCTGTCTCACCGATGGCATTTGCCCGAAATCGTGGTCCATGCCATTGGCAGCCTGAACCGGGATGACTATAGCGGCCCCTTTCAGAACGAGGTTGTGATTGTCAGCCGCGCCGCCCATTGGGTGCGGCGCTATCTGGCGGGGGAGGGGAACGGCTTGCAGGATGATGAGGCGCTGTGCCGGTTGCAGGGCCTGGACAAACAGATGCTCGCCGACGTGGAGGAAGCGTTTTTCCATCAATGGGAGGAGCTTCAGGCGTTGTCACGCATGTTGGGCTGATATGGGGTAGAGATTATCCATGCGTTCATACCTGGGTGCCACGGCTAACATGGAATTGCGGGACCGCCTCGTCTCGCTGGTGGATGCATTGTCGGCGCTGCGCACTCTTACTCTCGCCGATATTGAAAATCTGACTGAGCCCGAGGTCCTTGAAGAAGCCCTGACCGCATTGACCCGGCACCAGGATCTCGAGTCATGTTCCGTGTTCCTGCGTGAAGGTGATGATTTGTATTGCGCCGCGGGCACCAGGTTCGATGAGGAACTGGCGGCAGGCCGGAACGGGATAAAAGTCTGGTCCGGCTCCCATGATGACAGCATGCGTTTTGGCCGTGGTGAGGGCATGGTGGGGATTGCCTGTGAAACCAGGCAGCTCCAGTACTGCCGGAACTGCCATACCGATGAGCGTTTCAAGCCTTTTGCGGATGCCGGGGATGCCCATGCCGTGGGGTCATTGATATCCGTGCCCATCTGCTGTGGCGAAGAGGTCATCGGCGTACTCAATGTCTCCCATCCCATACCGGAACATTTCGAGCCCTGGCACCAGCACATGTTGCTGTTGTTTTGCAGCATGCTGGGGCAGATGCTGCATATCGGCAGATTGCTGCGCAAGCGGGATAACGAGGTGTCCGCCAGGGTGCGCGAGCTGGAACAGGCCCTGAAGGAATCCGATGAGCTCAAGCGCCGCTACGAGAAGCTTTCCACCATAGACGAATTGACGGAATTGTATAATCGCCGGTACTTTTTTTCCGAGGCCGAGTCGCTGCTGGCCCATGCCATTCGCCACGATCTGCCCTTCACCATGCTGGTGCTGGACGTCGATCACTTCAAGAGGATCAACGACAGATGGGGGCATGTGGTGGGTGACGGGGTATTGCGCAAAATCGCATCGGTGCTGCAGGCCAAGATACGCGCCGGGGACCTGGTGGCGCGGCTTGGGGGGGAGGAGTTCGCGATCGTGCTGCTCGATACCAAGCCGGAGAAGGCCGATCTGCTGGCGGACCGCATTCAGCAGGATATCCGGTTGCTGGATATCGGGGATGGGCCGGATGACATGGAGATCACCGTAAGTATCGGCATGACCGCCCGTTGCGGCCGGGAAGGAGATGACCTCGAGGCGTTGCTGGATGTCCTCTATGCCGAGGCCGACGAGGCCATGTACCAGTGCAAGCGTGACGGGCGTAACCGCCGCCTCTTCTACAAGGAACAATATGCAACAGGGGATGTTGCCTGATATTGTTGTAACTCCCAATAACTCTGTTTGTTTGTATTAAAATCCCCCTTTGCCAAAGGGGAGGTCTGTTTGTTGTGCGGAGTTTGTCTTCACCCGGTTTGACGGAGTACCAGAGCCCATGACCAAGACGGAAGGCGAAGCCCGGCTGGTGGTCGCCATATCTTCCAGAGCCCTGTTCGATCTGGATGAGTCTCATGAGATTTTCGAAAACCAGGGCATTGACGCCTATTGTGAATATCAGATTTCCCACGAAGAGGATATCCTCAAGCCCGGCGTGGCCTTCCCCCTGGTCCGCAAGCTGCTCAGGTTGAATACCGAACTGGCCGGGACGGCCTCGGTGGAGGTCATCCTGCTGTCGCGCAACAGCGCGGATACCGGCCTGCGGATCTTCAACTCGATTCAGCACCATGAACTGGGGATCATCCGGGCGGCCTTCACCGGTGGCAGCAGCACCTATCCCTATGCCAAGGCCATGGGGGCGCATCTCTTCCTGTCCGCCAATCCCTCCGACGTTCACCGGGCCCTGGAGTCGGGGCTCGCGGCCGCCACCATACTGCCGGCCATGCCCGCCGCCGGTAAGACGGCCACCAGCTCGAATCAACTGCGGATCGCCTTCGACGGGGATGCGGTGTTGTTTTCCGATGAGGCCGAGCGGGTCTATAAGGCGGAGGGACTGGATGCCTTTTCCTCCAGTGAAAAGGCATCGGCGCATACGCCGCTGACGGGCGGGCCGTTCAAGGAGTTCCTGGCGGTTCTGCACCGCATGCAGGCATCGGCGCCGGCGGATGCCTCGCCGATTCGCACGGCCCTGATTACGGCCCGGGCCGCCCCCGCCCATGAACGGGTCATCCGGACCCTGCGGGCCTGGAATATCCGTATCGATGAGGCCTTGTTTCTCGGGGGCATGGACAAGGGGGAATTTCTCAGCGCCTTCGGGGCCGATATCTTTTTCGACGACCAGAAGGGGCACTGTGAATCCGCCCGCCGGCATGTGCCTACCGGGCATGTGCCCCACGGGGTGGCCAATGACTAGTACTCTGTCAACCTGATAATTTAGGATACAAAAACATTTAACCGCAGAGGACGCAGAGGTGCGCAGAGAAATGAAATGCTAGCCAGCTTATTGATAATAAATAAAAACCTCTGCGAATCTCTGCGCCCTCTGCGGTTAATATTTATCTTTTACCAATCCTAATTTATAAAATTGATGAAGTACTAGCCGCCGGCGGAATCGCAACTGATGCTGCCGGTCGGCCCCTGCAGGAAGTGGCCCTGGACGTAGTCGACCCCGGCGGTCCAGAGCACCGCCAGGCTGTTGGCGTCCTCGACGGCGGTGGCGATGGTCCTGAGGCCGCGTTCCCGGATCATTCGACTGATGGCGCCGAGGGCCTCCTGTTTTTCCTGAACCGCCGCCAGCTCCCGGGTGAAGGATGGGTCCAGTTCGATGAAGTCAAACGGCAGATGCTCAAGCACGGCCCCGGGCCTTGGCGCCAGGCCGAAGTGGGTGAGGGCGATTCGGCATTTGATCTTTTTCAGGCCCGCCATGAGTCTCTTGGCTTCCCGGGGGTGGATGCGCAAATCAGTGTCGCGAATCCGGAATGTGAGCCAGGCCCCCTTGACCTGCGCGTCCCGCATGCTGTCGCAGATCGTCAGCAGTGTCGCCGGATCGGTGATGCTGTCGCCGCAGATGCCGATGAAAAAGTTGATCTTGCGTCCTTCCTTGCGCTGCCGGCCCAATTCCCGAATGGCGCGCTTTATGATCCGGCGGTCGATCCCGGCCATTTGGCCCCTTTGTTCCGCCCCTTCGGGAAAACGGCCGGGAGGGATCTCGCGATCGTTTTGATCCAGCAGCCGCGCCATGACCGCATAGTTTTCACTTGAGTCTCCCCGGAGGCTCACCACGGGCTGGAACAGCAGGCGTATGCGGCCCTCTTTCAAGGCATGTGAGCCGGGTTTCCGGATGCCGGTTCCCCCGCCATGCCGGCGTTTCGAAGGCCGCCGGTGCCGGTCTCCATATCGTCCCGTGACGAGCCGGCGGGGAGCAGCTTGATGGATGAATCCGGCATCTGGGCAGGGTTGGTGATATGCCAATGCAATCCTGCGCTGGCTTCGCTCAGCGGGGATGCGGGGAATGGCGGGCGATCTGGTACTGGGTGAAGGCGGGGGTGCTCTCCAGCGCCTGGGCGAGGCGGACCCGGCGTTCGCTGCTGCCGGTGCTGATCCAGATGATGTCGCCTTCACGATAGGAGTGGGCCGGGGCGATGAGGCTGAGGGGGGTGTTCATCGCCTTCGCCTCCGGCACCAGCAGGCAGTCGTGGATGCCCGCCGTGTTATCGCAATCGCCGGCGTCCAGGCGGGTCTGAACGGCAAGGGAATGGGGCGCGAGCAGTTGCATTCCCAACTGCAGTTTTTGCCCCTGCGCGGCCTTTATCCATCGGGTGGTTCCAATGCCGAACTGGCGGTCGTTGCCAGCCGACTGGATGCCGATGAGTTCCCCGGGCTTGATTTTTGGGACATCGGCGCCTTCCCAGTCGATGCAATAACCGCCCGCGCTCTCATTGCTGGTTTTGCATTCGAATATGCGGATACCGTTGCGGGGCGCCGCCCCGGCCCAGGGGGCGTGGACGTTGTCCTTCAGCGTCGTTTCCGCGCTGGGTGCGGGGAAGTGACTGCGCCTGTTTGCATTCTTGCCGGGCGGCCCGGCTGGGGTGGAGGGGAAATCGCTCCAGTCGCGGGGAGGCCCGGAGTCATGCGCATGGGGGGAGCGGCCGGGTCCGCCCCGCTGGCCGGCGGGGATGGCGGTGTCTTTCCGGGTCCGCGCCTTTACCAGGGAATGGACGGAGGGAATGCCAATGGCGAGCTTGAGGTCAAAATGCAGCCTGGTGCGGGCGTGTTTCCGCCTGGGTCTGCCGCTCCAGTTCCTGATCAGGTGCCTGAGCAGCGGCCTGGGCGGCCAGGCCGCGCCCGGGCGTTTGTCCTTTTGGCGCCGGGGCGCTTCCAGCAAGTTCCGCAAATGCCGGACGAGATCCCGGGTGTCCAGCAGGCAGCAGCGCCTGGTCAAGCCGTTTCTTTCGAGAGAGAGATGATGGGGCGGATGGTCCGATGAAAGATGGGCGACAAACTGTTCCCCATGGTCATTCAGGGCGGCCGGGGTGCTCAGTCTGGCGTAAGCCGTCCACTCCAACAGCTTGTGATAGAGGGACTGGTTTTCCCGCTGGCGCAGATGACAGAGCGGCGCCAGGGCATGCAGCAGAATCCGTTTATAGAGGTCGGCGATGCAGCCGTTGTCCGCCGGCCTTTCGACAGCGTCCCCGACGGGCAGCCTGTGGACCTCGTTCTTTGCCGCCAGGGCGAAGAGATAATGGATTTCCCGCCAGGTGTTTCGGGGGGGGCGCTCATGCGCGAGGGACGATATCAGGAGTATTTCCGACAGGCAGCCGATCGCCCGGTGGATGCTGAGGGCCAGCAGCCGCCTGCTGATCCGCTTGCGGCCCAAGAGGGCGTCCCGGATGAAGATTTTGTATGAAATGGCCAGCTCGGCATGCAGTTCCCGGTTCAGCGCCACCGTCTTGTGGTTTTTTGCGGACAGGGGGAAAGCGGCGTCGATGTAATATTTTTCAAAATTCCCGCTGATGTAGCGGATTGGCTGCCGGAAGATCTCCGCCGTCTGGACGCGGAGTTCATCGGGAATGGCCTGGCGGTTGAATTCAGACAGGGTCTCGAAGACCAGGCGCGCGGTTTCCTGGATGTTGGCCATTGGAAGGCCTGAAATCCATGCCTTGGTTTCCTCCGGGTCCAGCAGGAAAGAGTCGTCCCGGACCGCGCTATGCCCGGGCACCTGGAGTACCGAAAGCCCCCGGACATCCCCGGGGCCGGGTTTCCAGTCGGTGTGAGCTGCTTGCGGTGTATCGGCCATTGATTTGAGGCGCTTCCCAGGCGTTAAAAGCTCCGTCGAT
The DNA here is from genome assembly GCA_011051655.1 of Sedimenticola sp. Lineage (GTDB taxonomy): Bacteria > Pseudomonadota > Gammaproteobacteria > Chromatiales > Chromatiaceae > DRKS01. The sequence goes on along the minus strand of DRKS01000017.1, from coordinate 19,612 downwards.
TATATCCCTTTATGTCTTTGATCCCCCGCCCTGCCGCCCGCCGGGAATGATCCGGCGGGAAAGCTGAACGAGTGCCGAATATTACTACAGTAAATCCATAAGGAGGAAGATCTTTTCGAAATCCCGGGATGCTACAGAGGCATCTTCGCCGGGGCGCCGGCCAGCTCCTGCACCAGGCGTGGCACGAGGTAGCCCGGCAGTCGCCGGCGCAGCCTTTGGTGCAGCTCTATGGCGTCTTCCCGGCGGACTTCAAAATGGGCCGCCCCCTGGACGGGGTCCAGCAGGTGCAGGTAATAGGGCAGCACGCCGGTTTCGAACAGTGACTCGCAGAGTGCGATTTGCGCCTCCGGACTGTCATTGATCCCCTTCAGCAGCACCGACTGGTTCAACAGCGTGCCGCCCGCGTCGCGCAGCCGCTGCAGGGGCCGGTGGACCTCCCCGGACAGTTCATTGGCATGATTGCAGTGGATGACGATGACGGGCCGCAGGCGCGTGTTCTTCAGGCTGGCCAGCAGGCCGTCTGTCACCCGCTCCGGCACGATGACGGGCATGCGGGTGTGAATACGCAGCCGCGCAAGGTGCGGGATGGTCTCCAGCGCCCGGATGAGCTCGGCCAGCCTGGCGTCGGCCATCATCAGCGGATCCCCGCCGCTCAGGATGATTTCCCGGATGCCGGGCTCCCGCCGGAGATAGTCGAGGGCCCCCCGCCAGCGCTGAGAGCCCCCGGCTGCGTCCTGATAGGGAAAATGCCGGCGGAAGCAGTAGCGGCAGTTGACGGCGCAGGCCCCCGTGGCGATGAGCAGGGCCCGGCCCTGGTATTTGTGCAGCAGGCCCGGGCTTGTGACAGCGGCGAGATCTCCCACGGGATCCGTGCCAAAACCGGGATGATGCTCCAGCTCCGCGCCCATGGGCAGCACCTGCAGCAGCAGGGGGTCCCGGGGATTCCCCTTCTCCATGCGGGCGGCATAGGTGCGCGGAACCCGCAGCCCGAACCGGGCAGCGGCGGTGCGGGCACCCGGCAGCAGGGAGCGGTCCAGTTCCAGGTAGTCGATGAGCGCTTCCGGGCAGACAAAGGCGTCGCCCAGGGCGCTGCGCCAGGATGGCGTCTGACACGGGTTGGCGGATCGGGGTATCATGTGGGCCGAATTTTGGTTGTTTTGTGAGGAAGGCATGGCAAGTTATAGCACCAATGAGTTCAAGGGCGGGCTCAAGATCATGATCGACGGCGATCCCTGCTCCATTATTGAAAACGAATTCGTGAAGCCCGGCAAAGGCCAGGCCTTCAACCGGGTCAAGATCCGCAATCTCAAAACCGGGCGCGTCATCGAGCGCACCTACAAATCGGGTGAATCGGTGGAAGCGGCGGACGTCGTCGAAACCGATCTGCAGTACCTCTACAACGACGGCGAGTTCTGGTACTTCATGGATCCGGAGACCTATGAGCAGGTCAGCGCCGATGCCGCCGCCGTGGGTGATGCAGCCAAGTGGCTGAAGGACCAGGATATCTGCACCGTGACCCTGTGGAACGGGGTCCCGATTATCGTCGAGGCCCCCAATTTTGTCATTCTCACCGTCACCGACACCGATCCCGGCCTGAAGGGCGATACCTCCGGCGGCGGCGGCAAGCCGGCCACCCTGGAAACGGGGGCCGTGGTGCGGGTGCCCCTGTTCGTGCAGATCGGTGAAGCGATCAAGGTGGACACCCGTTCGGGGGAATATGTCTCGCGGGCGGGGAAATAGCCGTAAGTTTCAAGTGGTGGGCCACCGGCAGGGCGGGATTGAAACCCGCAACCCGGATTGGCGCCCAACCGCCAGCCTGGAGGCGCTTCAGGTCCGCGCCCGCCTGCTGGCCGAAATCCGGGCATATTTTGCCGGGGCCGGCGTCCTTGAGGTAGAGACCCCGGCCTGTTCCTTTCATGCCGCCACGGATCCCGCCCTGGACAGCTTCCGGATCTCCTATACCGGCCCCGGCGCCCCCGCCGGGCGGCCCCTCTATCTCCATTGCTCCCCCGAGTTCCCCATGAAGCGGCTGCTGGCGGCCGGCAGCGGGGCCATCTACCAGATATGCAAGGTATTTCGGGACGGCGAACGGGGGCGGTTGCACAATCCGGAGTTCAGCCTGTTGGAATGGTACCGGCCCGGCCTCGATCATCATGGGCTGATGGCGGAGGTGGCGGACTTGGTGAACAGGGTGCTGCCCGAATCCAGGCCGGTAGAGTATCTCAGCTACGCCGAGGCCTTTCAGCGCCGTCTTGGGCTGGATCCCCACGCCGCCACCATGGCCGAACTGAGGGCCTGCGCCGCCGGGCAGGGCATCCCGGAGGCCGGGGCGCTGGAGCTGCCGTCCCGGGACGCCTGGCTGGATCTGCTGTTGACCCATTGCATCGAGCCCGGGCTTGGCCGGGGCTGCCTCTGTTTCGTCTACGACTACCCGGCGTCCCAGGCCTCACTGGCCCGGATCCGCCCGGGAGATCCCCCCCTGGCCGAACGCTTCGAGCTTTATGTCGAGGGCATGGAGCTGGCCAACGGCTTCCACGAGCTGACGGACGCCGCCGAGCAGCGGCGGCGGTTCGAGCGGGAGCTGGGCCGGCGCCGGGCGCAGCGCCGCCATGCCGTGCCGATAGACGAGAACCTGCTGGCGGCGCTGGAGGCGGGATTGCCCGATTGCGCCGGTGTGGCCCTGGGCGTCGATCGGCTGCTGATGCAGATAACCGGTGCGCAACGGATCGATGAGGTGCTGGCGTTTCCGCTGGAGCGGGCCTGAGCCCGTGCGCCGGGCCGCTTGTCCGGCATATCCCGCAGCTTGTCCTGAAACAGAGGTGGGCGATGCGGATAGTTGTTAGGTTATTCCCGGGATGAAGCAGATCGGCGGATTCACCTTGATCGAATTGATGATCACTCTGGCGGTGGCGGTCATCGTGCTTGCCCTGGGCATACCGGCGTTCAACGCCATGCTTGCCAACAACAGGGCCTCGGCCCAGGCCAACAGCCTGGTGACCGCCCTGGCCTTCGCCCGCAGCGAGGCGGCCAAGCGTGGCCTGCGGGTGGCCCTCTGCCCCAGGGACGCCCCCGGCCAGGCGGACTTTTCCTGTGGCGGCAGGAATGACTGGGTGAACGGCTGGATGGTGTTTACCGACGCCTCCGGAAAGGCCAGGCGGGGCTACAGGCCGCCGCAAGAGGACCGGCTGCGCCTGTGGCCGGCCCCCCCCGGCGGCCATACGGTCACCGCCTCGGCCTCTTCCCTGGGTTTTTCCGGCTCCGGGGAGCTGGATAAAGGCGCAGGCGTGTTATTCAGGATCCGCTTCAGCAAATGCACCGGCGCCCAGAACCGGGACCTGAGGGTTCATCCTGCCGGGCGCGTCGAGGTCACCAGGATAAGCTGCCCATGAAGGACGACAGGATATCGCCCCGGCCCGTGACCGGCGCCCCCCCGCTGCGGCGCAGCCGGGGTTTCACCCTGATCGAAGTGCTCATCACCGTCGTCATCATGTCCATCGGCCTGCTGGGGCTGGCCGGGCTGCAATTCAACTCCCTCCGCAGTAATCAAAGCGCCGCCCAGGCGACCATGGCGGCGGTGCAGGCGCTGGACGCCGCCGACCGCCTGCGGGGAAATCCGGCGGGCGCGGCCGCCGGAAATTACAACCTGCTCGCCGGCGAGAGCGGTGATCCGGGCTGCATCGGGACCTCCGCCGGATGCAGCCCCGCCCAGCTGGCCCGGTACGATGACTGGGCCTGGAGCCGCGCCGTCGCCGGGGCCCTGCCTTCCGGCGAAGGGGTGATCTGTCTCGACAGCACGCCGGATGACGGCGTCTCCAGGGCCGAACATGAATGCGACGGGGCGCGGACAGGGGGGCTGAATGTGTTCGTCGCCAAGATCTGGTGGGACGATGACCGCAATCCGGCCACCCCGCCCCGGCGGCACTACCTGAGCCTGATGCCATGAGGGCCATGCGGGGCAACCGCTTCGAGCGGGGACTGACCCTGGTGGAGCTGATGATCGGCATCACCCTCAGCCTGCTGCTGCTCACCGGGACCATATCCATATTCATGGGCAGCAAGCAGACCTTCCGGCTCCAGGAAGACCTGGCCCGGGTGCAGGAGAGTCTGCGCTACGCGGTGTCGCGCATGATCACGGATATCTCCCCCGCCGGCTATCTGGGTTGCGCCCCCTCCACCCAGGGGGGTGATCTGAAGGTGGAGAACATGGTGGCGGGCCGGGATGACCTGTACGATTTTGAAAAAATAGCGAGCGGCGCCGAAGGCAGAGGCGCCAACGGTTCGGATCATCTCACGGTGCGCTTTGCGCTGCCGGAATCGGGGATGCCGGTCATCGCCGCCATGGGCTCGGGGGATCGGCCGGTCCGGGTCGACCCCAATTATCCCGGTTATGCGGAGCTCGAGCGGGGTGACATCATTGCGGTAAGTGATTGTAAGGCCCTCGCCGTATTCATGATCACCAATAATCCTTCAAGCTCCGGCGGGCGGTTGGCCCACGCCAAGGGAACCATGATCAGAGGCGTAGGCAACAAAGAGGCGGGAATCAGTCATGCCTTTGGGGACCCGAGGTATGCCACGGCGATGGTCTACAAAATGGATGCCGTAACCTACGAGCTTCGCAAGATCAGGTCCGGCGGAAAAACCCTGAGCGCCCTCTATGCCAGGCGGCTGGGCGGCAGACCCCAACAACTGCTGGCGGGGGTGGAGGACTTCCAGGTCGAGTACGGCATTGACGAGAACCTGCCGCCGGATGGCGCGGCGGACCGTTTCATGGACTGGTCCCAAGTGGCCGCCGCGAACAAGGAACACCTGGTCAGCAGCCTGCGCATCCGTATGACCGTCAATCCAGGCGAGCCGGTTCCGGGCACCACCGGGATAGATCCGGATTTTTCCAAGGAGGTCGCATTCACCGTAAAACTGCGTAACCGGCTGGCGGACCTGTGAACCGGAGCCCCATGAAAAGCGCCGCCTCCACGGCCCTGCCCCGGCGCTGCCGCCAGCGTGGCGCGGTTTTGATTTTTTCCCTGCTGATGCTGCTGGTGTTGACGCTGCTGGGGGTGACGGGCGTCGGCAACTCCCTCCTGGAAGAGCGCATGTCGGGTAATTTTTTCCAGACCTATTCCGCCATGCAGGCGGCGGAGACCGCGCTGCGGGTGGCGGAAGACTGGCTCTCCAGGAATGTCACCCCCGCCCACCTGCTGCCCCCCGGCGATGAAAGCTACGATCCCGCCAAGAACTGGTTCGGCAATGCCCCGGCGGCAAAGAAGGGCCTGTATTCGACCCGGCCGGTGCCGGGCCTGTATACCACCTGCCAGGGGAAGGCGACGGGGGACTGTATTTTTATCCCCACGGACGAAGGCCACTGGTGCTCCCCCGGCTGTGAAGAGCTTCCGAGGGGATATGTCGAACTCGGCTCGGCGGAGGCCCTCGGCACGGCCCTGGCCGGCATCGACGACGGCTTGGTGAGCCGGCAGCCGCGCTTCATTATCGAATATCTCGGCCGCGGCTTGGGCCGGGAGCCCAACATGGTGATGGGGGCCGCGGTCAGGGCGCCGGACGCCCGCAAGCACGCCTTCAGGATCACGGCCATCGGCTGGGGCCGGGACGCCTCCAGCCATTATGTATTGCAAAGCCACTTTCAACTGTAGCCATGGGGGCCGGAATGCCGGGAGACCATAGAACGGGAGTGCCGAAAGGGGCCGGGACAACGTCAGCCGGGTTTGCGCGCCTGCCCGGCCGCGCGGTGCGACCGGTCCTGTGGCTGGCGCTGGCGGCAGTCCCGGCGCTGGCCCAGTCCGCGCCCGGCACCATTTCCCAGTCGCCGCTGTTTCTGCAAGGCGGCGTGCAGTCGAACGTCATGCTGCTGCTGGACGATTCGGGCTCCATGGACTGGGAAGTCCTCACCCGCAGCACCGGCAGCGGCGCCCAGGGCAGCGGCACCTATTACCTGAATTTCATGCCGGCCACCGACGACGAGAAACTGGCGCTTTGCCCCGGCTACAACGTCCTGATGTACGACCCCGCCAGGGTCTACACCCCCTGGGCGGGTGTGGACGGCGATGACCGTCCTTACCAGGATGCCGATGTCCGCGCCGCCCGGGAAAATCCCTTTCTTGGCCCGGGCGGGGCCTGCTCCGTGAACCTCGGTTTCATGGGGTCGAACGATGGGGTGTGCAACCTGGTCACCGGCCTGGGCCCCCATGGCGCCTATTATTATCCCTGGGATGATGCCGACGGCGACGGCCTCTATGACCCCGGCGAGTGCGACATCAGCGATGGCGCCAGGGTCTGGGTGAAGGACATGACGCCGGCCGGGCAGCGCAACTTTGCCAACTGGTTCAGCTATTATCGCAAGCGCGAATATGTCATGAAGCGGGCGCTTTCGGAGATTATCGCCGAGTCCAGGGAGCGGGTGGGCCTGGCCACCATCAACCGCAACTCGCTGGTGGGTGATGCCGGGGTCGGCGCCGAGGTTGCCGATATCGACGACATCGCCTCGCCCGTCGATGCGCAGGCGCGGGAAAACAAGAAGCGCCTGATGCGCAATCTGTTTCGCATAGATTCCCACGGCGGCACGCCGCTGCGCAGCGGCCTGGATAACGTGGGCCGTTATTTCGAGTCCGGCGACAGCGCCCTGTTCGGCTTCCCGGTCCAGGGTTCTCCCATCCTGGGTGAGGGCGAGGGTGGTGAATGCCAGCAGAACTTCGTCGTCGCGCTCTCGGACGGGTACTGGAACGGAATATATGCTGGCGTTGGCAACGCGGATGCCGACGGCTCCAGCCTGTTTGACGGCCAGTCCTATGCCGACGGGGTCTCCGACACCCTGGCGGACATCGCCATGCACTATTACGAGCGGGATCTGGCCCCCGGTCTTGGGGACAGGGTGCCGGTGACCAACATCCTGCCCGCCGGCAGCAAGGATGAAAATACGGCCCAGCACCTGGTGACCTTCACCGTGGCCTTCGGGCTCAGCGGGGAAGCGGCCTGTGACCCGGCGGACCGGGTGACCCCGGTGGAGCGCCAGGGCTGGCCCGAGATCTGTGCCGATCCCGGCTATGTCGGCGCCGGCGGCGGCTGGCCGGATCCGATGGCCAATCCGGCCGCGAGGGTGGATGACATGCGTCATGCGGCCTGGAACGGCCGCGGACGGTTTCTGAGCGCGGACGATCCCCAGGCCCTCATCAACTGGCTGCAGTCCGCGGTGGCGAACATCTCCGCCCGCACCGCCACCGCCGCCTCGGCGGTGGGCCTCAATTCCACCAACATGCAGGGTGGCGGCCTGGTCTACCAGGCGGGATTCGACTCCGGCCTCTGGTCCGGAGAGCTTGCGGCCTACTCGGTGCTGCCCTCCGGTGAGCGCAGCCTGGTGTGGGCGGCCCATGAGATTCTGGACAGCCGGGATCTCGATGCCGATCCAAGGGTGATGATCACCTACAACGGGGAACGGGGCGTGCCCTTGCGCTTTCCCGAAAATTATCCCGGCCTGGGGCCGAACGACCTGGCCCCGGATCAGGTGGCGGATCTCCTGTTCAACGCCCCCGCCGGGCTGGACGCGGCCGGGAAAGAGGCGTTTGGCAAGCGCCTGGTGGATTATTTCCATGGCGCTTCGGCCGGCGAGGGTACGGCGCCCGCCGACTTCCGCCAGCGCCTGGGCCGGCGGCTGCCGGATATTATCCATGCCGCGCCGGTCTTCGTGGGCAGCCCGGACCCGGGCCTCTACCCCGACGGCATCGAGGGCGGCGGCAAAAACTCCTATCACACCTGGGCCAACGTCACCGCCCTGGGGCGCACCCCCATGCTCTATGTGGGGACCAACGGCGGCGGCCTGCACGGCTTTGACGCGAAGACCGGGAAAGAGGTATTCGTCTATCTGCCCAAGGCGGTTTTCTCGGATAAGGACCGGGCGGGCCTTCACTGGCTCGCGGAGCAGGGCTATGAGCATCGCTATTACGTGGATGAGACGCCCGCGGTGGCCGAGGTGTTCGTCAATGACAAGTGGCGGACCTTCCTCGTCGGCGGCCTGGGGGGCGGTGGCAAGGCCCTGTACGCCCTGGATGTCTCGGACCCCTCGTCCTTCGATAGGCCGGACCGGGCCGTCCGGAACGTGCTGTGGGAGTTCACCCATCCCCAGCTCGGGTTCACCTTCGGCCGGCCCACTCTCGCAAAGCTGAACAACGGCAAGTGGGCCGCCATCTTCGGCAACGGCTATAACAATGATCCGGACGGGGATGGCAGGGCCAGGCTGTTCATGGTGGACCTGGCCACCGGTGGGCTCATCCGCAGCATGCCTGTCGGCCCCGGGAGGATGGAGAACGGGGATTGCGGTGATGCGGCCAGCCGCTGCAATGGCCTGTCGACGCCCGCGGTGGTCGATCTGAACGGGGACGGTATCGCGGACCGGGCCTATGCCGGGGACCTGGAAGGGAATCTCTGGGCATTCGATCTGACGGGTTCCAGCGCCTCCCGCTGGGGGGTGGCCTTCGGCGGCGCCCCCCTGTTTACGGCCACCGATGGCCATGTGCCGGGGACCCGGCAGCCTGTCACCACCCAGCCGGCGGTAAGCCTGCATCCGACGGAAAGGGGCCTGGATACGGCCCCCAACCTCATGGTGTTTTTCGGCACCGGCCAGTACCTGGCCGAAGGGGATGCGGCGGCCGAAGGGACCCAGAGTTTCTACGGCGTCTGGGACAGCGGAGCGGCCATAGCCGGGGGGCGCAATGACCTGGTGCAGCAGACCGTCCAGGAGACCAGCACGATCATTGGCGGCGTCGACTATACCCTGCGCACCCTGAGCGATAACCCGGTGGATTATTCGTCGAAAAAGGGCTGGTTCATTGATCTTCCCACCCCCAAGGAGCGGGTGATCGTAAATCCCCTGTTGTTTGGCGAGATGGTAATATTCACCACCATCATACCGGACCCGCGCCTGTGCGGCTCGGCGGGAGGGGGCTGGCTGATGGCGCTGGACTCCGACAACGGGGGCAGGCCCGGCTTCACCGCCTTCGATATCAACGACGACGGCGTGCGCGATGAACAGGACATGATTGCCGGCGAGCCCGTTTCGGGGATCAAATCCGAGGAGTTCCTGTGGCAGCCTGGCATCGTGGAGTCCGGCCCCGGCGCGCTGGGAACCATCCTGTTGCCCAGGGACGACAGCAGCGTCTCCGGGTCGAGGCTGGATACCAGGGATATAGTGGGGGCCCCGGGCATCAGCGCGCGTTCGTCCTGGACCCGTTTTGGTTTCTGACCCAAACCGAATGAGAGAGGAAAAAGAGATGGCTTGCAGGCAAGCACTGTGGATAACGTTTTTCCTGATTGCCTTATCGGCCGGCGCCGGTGCGGCGACAGTCTCCGAGGGCGTGTTCGATGGCTATGATCCCAAGGCGCAGAGGGTCTGGATCAATGACTTCGCCTACCTGTTGGACCCGGGTCTTAAGGTGGTGGGCTCGCCCACCAAGGCCGGTGCAATATCGGCCATCAAGGAGGGAGAGATCGTGCAGTTCATGACCCGGCCCAATCCGGCCCGGCCGGCCATGCCCTTTGTGACGGAGATCAGACGCCGATGATGGGGGGCCGGGGATTGCCCGTGCGCTGGCGGAGCGGGCAAGGGCCGGGCTTCACCCTGGTCGAGTTGATGATAGTGGTCGCGGTGCTGACCATTCTGGCCGGCATCGGCTACCCCCTCTATACCAAGCAGGTCCACAAGGCGCGGCGGGTGGATGCCCGCAATGCCGTCCTGGCCGTGGCCATGGCGCAGGAGCGGTTTTTTACCAGAAAAGGCCGCTATGCGGCGAGCCTGGGCTCCCTGACCATCGACCCCGGCCTGCAGGGCGGGCGTTCGGAGCAGGGCTATTATGCGCTCACGTCCGTCGCGGGTTCCACCACCTTCACCATTACCGCCACGGCGACCGGCAAGCAGGCCGGAGACACCGACTGCAAGACGTTCAGCATGGACCAGACGGGGGTGAAGCGATCCACGGGCGGGGGATCGAATTGCTGGTGATGCCGCGAAGGCATGCGCACCATGTTTCAGGAGGCGCACCGGCCGATGGCCCTATCGCTCAAGGATGACGCCAATTTGCCTTCCCATTTGCACCCTGCCGTCCGGCAGCAATGAGTCGCTCCACTTCACCGCATCCTTTCCGAACAACAATATTACGGTGGAGCCCATGTTGAAGCGCCCCATTTCGGCGCCCCGCTCAAGCTCCACCGGCGACGGCGCTTCACCGCCGTAGCTCCAGTGTTGCACGCAGCGGGAGCGGGGGGTCACGGTGCCGGCCCAGACCGTATCCATGCTGGCGACGAAGATGGCCCCCACCATGATGACGGCCATGGGCCCTGCATCTGTCTCGAAAACGTTGATCACACGCTCATTGCGGCTGAACAGCCGCGGCACGGTGCGGGTGGTGGAGGGGCTGACGCTGAACAGGCGGCCGGGCACGTGAATCATCTTCGTCAACCTTCCGGAAAGGGGCATATGGATGCGGTGATAGTCCCTGGGGGAGAGATAGATGGTGGTGAAGCTTCCCTCTTCGAAGGCCTGCGTCAGTTGGCTGTCGCCGCCCACAAGCTCTTCGAGGCTGTAGTCCCTGCCCTTGGCCTGGACGATGCGTCCGCCGACGATGTTCCCCGCCTGGCTGACAGCGCCGTCCACCGGGCAGAGCACGGCGTTTTTCTCCGGCGCCAGCGGCCGGGCGTCCGGCCGCAGGGCGCGGGTGAAGAAATCGTTGAAGCTGCGGTATGCCGAGGGATCGGGCTTTGCCGCCAGTTCCATATCGATGTCATACCATTTGATGGCCTGTTGGATGAGCAGGTTTTTGAGCGGCCCCCATTCGCAGCGGGTAATCCAGTACATCACCTGGGAGAGCAGATGGTGGGGCAACAGATAGAGCAGCAGCGCGAACAGATAGTCGGCAAAGCCGGGTTCTTCGTTGTTCATGGTTATCAGTTATCAGTTGTCAGTTGTCAGTTATTAGTTGTCAGTTGTCAGTTGTCAGTTATCGCGTAATCCAGGGTGTGGAATTAGTTGCCTGAATTTAAATACAGTCCCAACATCATACTGACAACTGACAACTGACAACTGACAACTGACAACTAATAACTGACAACTGACAACTGACAACTGACAACCCTATTTCTCAACCGGCGTATCTTCCCGGTTTCCCCAGTCCGACCAGGAGCCGGGGTAGGCCTTGACGTTTTTATAGCCCAGGGATTTCAGGGTGATGTAGGTGAGGGAGGAGCGGTGGTTGGTCTGGCAGTAGACGACCACCTGCTTGTCTGGAGAGACGCCGCGCTCCTCCAGGGCCTTCTCCAGGGTGTCGGCCGCCTTGAGGCGCTGGTTGTTGAGGGGATCCATGATGTCCTGCCAGTTCCAGTGGCGCGCGCCCGGGATATGGCCGTTGCGCTGGGCCGTGATTTGACGCCCGGCGTATTCATCTTCACTGCGGGCGTCGATCAGCACCAGGTCCGGGTTGTCCAGGTTCCGGAGAATAAAGTCGGCGTCCGCCACGGCCTCCTCGCAATAGCGGGCGGTAAAGCTGGCGGGTTCCGGCGTTACCGCCCCGGCATCCAGTTTATGGCCTTCGTTGGCCCAGGCGTACAGCCCGCCATCGAGCAGGGAGAACCGCTTGTGGCCCAGCACCTCCAGTGTCCAGAGCAGGCGGGAGGCCTTGCCGCCGCCTTCATCGTCATAGGCCACCACATGGGTGTCGTTGCCGATGCCCACGGCGGAGAACAGGCGCTCCAGGTCCGCCGTGGCCGGTATCAGGCCGTGGACCGGCGGGGAGATGGCGACAATCTGCTGATAGTCGATATGGACGGCCCCGGGGACATGGTACTGGGCATAGGTGCCCTCCTGGCAGAGATCGACCACCAGCAGGCCTTCGCGGCCCAGCAGGGGCTCCAGCGCGTCGGGTGAAAGGACCAGGGGTAAGTCAGGCGCTGACATCGATTGGGTTCTCCAAGGTTTGCTGTACTTTCGTCAGGGCGCCGGGCGTGACCGGCGCGCCCATGCTGCCGAGCAGGGCCTCCAGGGCGCCGACGCACAGGAGGATGTTCTCGGCCCGGCTGCTGTGGCCCATGAGGCCGATGCGCCAGACCCTGCCCGCCCAGGCGCCCAGGCCGGCGCCGAGTTCGAGATTATATTCCTTCAGCAGCCTGGAGCGCACGGCGGCATCGTCCACCCCCTCGGGGATGGTCACCGTGTTCAGCTGGGGCAGGCGCTGCTGTTCGGGCACCAAAAAGCGCAGGCCCAGGGCCTCCAGCCCCGCGCGCAGGGCCAGGTGATTGGTCCGGTGGCGCGCCCAGGCGTTTTCCAGGCCCTCTTCCCTGAGCATCAGCAGGGCCTCGTGCAGGCCGTACAGGGGGTTCACCGGGGCGGTGTGGTGGTAGGCCCTTTTGGCGCCCTCACCCCAGTAGCCCAGGATCAGGTTCAGATCCAGAAACCAGCTCTGCACCCTGGCGCGCCGGTTTCTCACCTTCTTCAACGCCCGTTCACCGAAGCTGACGGGCGACAGGCCGGGGGCGCAGGAGAGGCACTTCTGGGAGCCGGAATAGACGGCATCGATCCCCCACTCGTCCACTTTTACCGGCATGCCGCCCAGGGAGGTGACCGTGTCCACAATGGTCAGGCAGTGGTGTTTGCGGGCCAGTTCCGCCAGGACCCTGGCGTCCGATGCAGCGCCGGTAGAGGTCTCGGCATGGACGAAGGCCAGTATCCCGGCATCCGGGTTGGCGCCCAGGGCGGCCTCCACCTTTTCGGGATCCACGGCGCGGCCCCAGTCGTCCTCCACCATCACCGGCACGCCGCCGCAGCGCAGCACGTTCTCTTTCATGCGGCCGCCGAATACGCCGTTTTGGCAGACGACCACCTTGTCCCCCGGCTCGACCAGATTGGCGAAACAGGCCTCCATGCCCGCCGAACCCGGCGCGGAGATGGGGAAGGTGACGCTGTTTTCGGTCTGAAAGGCGTATTGAAGCAGGGCCTTGATGTCATCCATCAGGCCGATGAAGTCCGGATCCAGATGTCCTATGGTCGGCCTGGCGAGGGCCCCCAGCACCCGCGGGTGGACATCGGAGGGGCCGGGTCCCATCAGGGTGCGGGGAGTCGGGGCAAAGGAAGCGATGTTCAAGGTTTCGTTGGCCGTGTTCATTGGGAAAACAAAAAAAGCTTACCTCGGTCTGTGTGGTAAGCCTTTGTTTCAAAAACAATATGGTACCGGGGGTCGGACTCGAACCGACAAGGCCGTGAAGCCGGTGGATTTTGAATCCACTGTGTCTACCAATTTCACCACCCCGGCAGAAGGGCCATAAGTATATCCATTTCCCGGGAGGGAGCAAGAAACAGGCCCGGCCGGCCCCCGCGGTGTTGTGATACCATCCCGCCGCCATGCGCCGCTCCGATTTCAAATATGACCTGCCGGGCGGGCTGATCGCCCAGCATCCCGCCGGGGAGCGGGGCGGCAGCCGCCTGCTGTGCCTGGATGGTGACAGCGGCGGCCTGGCCGACCGGCGGTTTGCCGACTTGCCGGATCTGCTGCGTCCCGGGGATCTGCTGGTATTCAACGATACCCGGGTCATGCCGGCCCGGCTGCATGGCCGCAAGACCACCGGCGGCAGGGTGGAGATCCTGATCGAGCGGGTGCTGGAACCGCGCCTGGGGCTGGCCCATGTGCGGGCCTCCAAGTCACCCAAGGCGGGGGCCAGGATCCTCATCGGGGATGGGGCTGAAATCCAGATCCTGGGGCGGCGCGGGGAGCTGTTCGAGCTTGCTTCCCCCGGTATGGACCTGCTGGACCTGATGGCCCGGGAGGGCCATATGCCCCTTCCGCCCTACATCGCCCGCAGCGACGACGCCCTCGACCGGGAGCGTTACCAGACGGTCTATGGCGACCGGCTGGGGGCCGTGGCGGCGCCCACGGCCGGGCTCCATTTCGATCAGGCCATGCTGGACCGGCTGGCGGCGGCCGGGGTGGACAGCGCGAGCCTGACCCTGCACGTGGGTGCGGGCACCTTTCAGCCGGTGCGTGTCGAGCGGCTGGAGGACCATGTGATGCACAGTGAATATGTGGAGGTCGGCCCGGAGGCATGCGCCAGGGTAAGAGCCGCCCGGGAGCGGGGTGGGCGGGTGGTGGCGGTGGGCACCACCAGCGTGCGCAGCCTGGAATCCGCGGCGGCGGACGGGGACCTGGCGCCCTTTCAGGGGGATACCCGCCTTTTCATCCGCCCCGGTTACCGTTTCAATTGCGTGGATGCCCTGATCACCAACTTTCACCTGCCCGAATCCACCCTCCTGATGCTGGTCTGCGCATTTGCGGGTTATGAGCAGGTGATGGCGGCCTACCGGCACGCGGTGGAACGGCGCTACCGGTTTTTCAGCTATGGGGATGCGATGTTTCTTACGCGGCGTACGCTGAAATAAAAAAGGCGCGGCGATGGGGGTCGCCGCGCCAAGGACTACTAGCTGCTAAGAGGGATACCATAACGTTGACGCGTCAAATTTAAGGCTAGAATAACTTAGTAATATTGTCAAGTATTGATCTGATGGAAATCAGGAATGCAGCCATGAAGATTGGGAGGCGAAATGCAGTTTGAAACCCTCCGGACAGACGGCCTTGCCCGGCGCGGGCGCCTGATCTTTCCGCGGGGTAGTGTGGAAACACCGGCCTTTATGCCGGTGGGCACCTATGGCACGGTCAAGGCCATGACGCCGGAGGAGTTGGAGGAAATGGGGGTGGAGATCATCCTCGGCAACACCTTCCATCTGATGCTGCGCCCGGGGACGGATGTCATTGGCGCCCATGGCGGCCTGCACGAATTCATGCACTGGCGGCGGCCCATCCTTACGGATTCCGGCGGCTTTCAGGTCTTCAGCCTGGGGGATCTGAGAAAGATTACCGAACAGGGCGTCTCCTTCCGTTCACCCATCGACGGCAGCAGGGTATTCATGGGGCCGGAGGAATCCATGGAGGTCCAGCGCAGGCTGGGTTCGGATATCGTCATGGTGTTCGATGAATGCACCCCCTATCCGGCCACCGAGGACGAGGCCCGCGAATCCATGGAACTGTCCCTGCGCTGGGCGGCCCGCAGCAGGCAGGCCCATGGTGACAGCCCCTCGGCCCTGTTCGGCATTGTCCAGGGCGGGGTCTATGAACACCTGCGCCAGGCATCGCTGGAGGGCCTTGTGGATATCGGCTTCGACGGCTACGCGGTGGGCGGCCTGTCGGTGGGTGAGCCCCCGGAGGACCGCTGGCGGGTGCTGGATTTTCTCAGCCGCCGCCTGCCGGACGACCGGCCCCGCTATCTCATGGGCGTGGGGACGCCCGAGGATATCGTGGAGGCGGTCCGGCGGGGCATCGATATGTTTGACTGCGTGCTGCCCACCCGCAATGCGCGTAACGGCCATCTCTTCACCCACAGGGGAGTGGTGCGTATCCGTAACGCCCGCCACCGGACCGATGAGGGGCCGCTGGATCCCCATTGCGATTGCTACACCTGCAGCAATTACAGCCGCAGTTATCTGCGGCACCTGGCCAAATGCAATGAGATCCTCGGCGCCCGCCTGAACACCATTCACAACCTTTATTATTACCAGAGCCTGATGCGCGGATTGCGCCAGGCCATCGGGAACCGGCGGCTGGATGAGTTCGTGCGGGAGTTCTACGCCTTGCGGGCCTGATCGCCGCGATTATTCGCAAACCTGTAAAACATCCGGCTCAATTGTGGCATAATCCGTCGCTTCGTAAATTATTCGAGTGCGGGAACCGACTATGAGCTTTTTTATTTCCGATGCCTGGGCCGAGGCCGCCGCCGCTCCACCTCCGGGGGCGCCGGGCCTGGAGAGCCTGATATTCCCTATTGGCCTGATTGTCCTGCTCTATTTTTTCATGATCCGGCCCCAGATGAAGCGCCAGAAAGAGCACAGGAAACTGGTGGACGCCCTGGCCAAGGGAGACGAGGTGCAGATCGAGGGCGGTCTCATGGGCAAGGTCACCGCCCTGGGCGAGAACTTTGCGCAGATCGAAATCGCCAAGGGCGTGGAGGTCAAGGTCCGGCGCAATTCGATCTCCTCGGTCATGCCAAAGGGCACCCTGAAGGAGCTGTGACATTCCCGTAACCGGATTGCCCTGTTGTGGCGCCCGCGGTTTTCCGCCTCGGCGGCGGTGGCAAGGCCCGGCCGGCGATAACATCCCAAGAATAATCACGAAACCATGAATCGATACCCCCTCTGGAAAAACCTTCTGGTTCTGGCCGTCGTCCTGGTCGGTGCGCTCTATGCGTTGCCCAATGTCTTCGACCAGGACCCTTCCATGGAGGTTGCGGGTACCCGCCATGCCAAGCTCGACCGGGGCACCATGGTGGTGGCCCTGGATGCGCTGAAGGCGGCCGGAATACCGGTCAAGTCCCAGTACTATGCCGGCAACAAGATGCTGCTGCGCTTTCCCGATTCGGAGTCCCAGCTGAAGGCCAAGGATGTCCTGGCCGAGACGCTGGGTCATGACTACACCCAGGCGCTCACCCTGTCCACGGACATTCCCGGCTGGCTGCGCGCCATTGGCGCCCTGCCCATGAACCTGGGGCTAGATCTGCGGGGCGGCATCCATGTGCTGATCGACGTGGACATGGACGCCGCCGTCAAGAAGGCGGCGGAGAGCTATGCCGGGGAGATCCGCACCCTGCTGCGGAATGAAAAGCTGCGTTATGTCACCGTCTCCCGCCAGGCGGCCGGGGTGCGCGTCAAGTTCCGGGACGGGGCCGTGCGCGATAAGGCCCTGGAGGCGGTCAGCGATGAATTCCGCGACCTCATCGTCGAGGCCAAGGACGAAGGTGGCGCCTTTTTCATCGACGCCAGGCTGGGCAAGGCCAAGCAGCAGGAGGTGCGCAAGTATGCCCTGGCGCAGAATATCACCACCCTGCGCAACCGGGTGAACGCCCTGGGCGTGGCCGAGCCCGTCATCCAGCAGCAGGGGAGCCGGCGCATCGTGGTGCAGCTCCCTGGGGTTCAGGACCCGGGCCGGATCAAGGAGTTGCTGAGCGCCACCGCCACCCTGGAGTACCGGCTCGAGGATACCGAGCACAGCGTCCAGGACGCCGTGGCCGGCCGCGTGCCCCCCGGCTCCCGGCTTTACTATACCCGGGAGGGGCGGCCCGTCCTGCTGAAGAAACGGGTCATCGTCACCGGCGACCAGATTACCAATGCCTCCTCCGGCCTGGATCAGCGCAGCGGCCAGCCGGCGGTGTTCGTCAGTCTCGACGGCTCGGGCGCCCGCCGCATGCGCAACGTGACCACGGAGAACGTGGGCAAGCCCATGGCGGTGGTGTTCATCGAGACGCGGTATGAGAACCGCCGGGATGAGAACGGGCAGGTCAAGAAGATCAAAAAGAAGGTGGAGGAGGTGATCAGCATCGCCACCATCCAGGAACCCTTCGGGCGGCGCTTCCAGACTACCGGCCTCGACAGCACGGAAGAGGCCCGGGATCTGGCCCTGCTGCTGCGGGCCGGCGCCCTGGCGGCGCCCATCGAGATCGTCGAGGAGCGCACCATCGGCCCCAGCCTGGGGCAGGACAATATCGACCAGGGCTTCTTGTCGGTGACCATCGGCCTGGTGCTGGTGATGATCTTCATGGCCATTTATTACCGGCTCTTCGGGCTGGTGGCGGATCTGGCGCTGATGCTGAACCTGGTGCTGATCGTGGCGGTGCTCTCCATGCTGCAGGCCACCCTGACCCTGCCGGGCATCGCCGGCATCGTGCTGACCGTGGGTATGGCGGTGGATGCCAACGTGCTCATCTTCGAGCGTATCCGCGAGGAGATCCGCGTCGGCAATACCCCCCAGGCCAGCATCCATGCCGGTTATGAGAAGGCCTTCTCCACCATCATGGACGCCAACATCACCACCCTGATCGCGGCGGCGGTATTGTTCAGCTTTGGCACAGGCCCCATCAAGGGATTCGCGGTCACCCTGTTCATAGGCATCCTGACCTCCATGTTCACCGCCATTGTCGGCACCCGCGCCGTGATCAATCTCATCTATGGCGGCAAGCGGTTGGAGCGATTGTCAGTTTAATACCCGATACCAGAAACCGGAAATCCGGAAAAAGCCATGCAGCTATTCAAATTCAATCAGGCCATCGACTTCATGGGCAAGCGCAAGCTGGCCCTCGTGTTTTCGGTCAGCATCATCCTGGTGTCGATTGCTTCGATCGTCATCCGCGGGCTGGATCTCGGCATCGATTTTACCGGGGGCACCCTGATCGAGGTGGGATACCAGCAGCCGGCGGATCTGGTGAAGGTGCGCGCCGCCCTGGTGGAGGCGGGCTTTGAGGACGCCACGGCCCAGCATTTCGGCACCACCAGGGAGGTCTTGGTGAACCTCGCGCCCCGCACGGACATGAGCAATGCACAGCTCAGCGATCTGGCGTTCAGCAGCCTGAAACAGGCCGCGGCCGGCGAGGTCGAATTGCGCCGGGTGGAGTTTGTGGGTCCCCAGGTTGGAGATGAACTGACCGAGGATGGAGGCCTGGCCATGCTGTATGCCTTGGTGGGCATCCTCATCTACGTGGCCCTGCGCTTCGAGTACCGGTTCGCCGTCGGCTCCGTGATCGCCCTGGTGCACGATGTGCTCATAACCGTCGGTATCTTCTCCCTCTTTCAGGTGGAATTCGACCTGCCCGTGCTGGCGGCGGTTCTGGCGGTGATCGGCTACTCCCTGAATGACACCATCGTGGTCTACGACCGCATTCGCGAGAACTTCCGCAAGATGCGCAAGGGGACGCCGGCGGAGATTATCAACAGCTCCCTGAACCAGACCCTGTCCCGCACCCTGATGACCTCACTGACCACCCTGCTGGTGCTGACAGCGCTGTTTTTGCTGGGAGGGGAGATCATTCACGGATTTGCCCTGGCGCTGATCATTGGCGTTGTGGTGGGCACCTACTCCTCCATCTATGTCGCCAGCACGGCGGTATTGATGCTCGGCATCAGCAAGGCCGACCTGATGCCGGTGAAAAAGGAAGGGGCGGAGGTCGATTCGCGGCCTTAGCCGCAGGCCCTGCGCTTGGTGGGGAAACGGACGACCTCGGCGCTTGCGGCCATATCCCCGGCCGTCTCCTGTCCGGCATGCGCGGGTTTCTCCTTCTGCGGCGGCGGGCAGATGTCGAGAATCTCAAAGCCGGCCTGGGCTCCCTTGTAGGCCGCCTCCAGCAGGCATTCTTCCATTCCGTTCAGCACGTCCCGCATAATCATTTCCAATGCGCGGTCGCTGATGTTTGCAGGATTGTTTTTTGTATTGGCCATGTGGTCACCCGTCGTTCAGAGGGACAGCCGGGGGCGCAAAAAAGGCCGCGCCAAAAAACCCGGCAGACTCCCGGGCGGTTGCGGAACGGTTCGTTCCGGCCGCTTCCCTGAACTTAGCGGTCATGGCGGGTAAAAATTAAGGGAAGAGGGTTCCCCGGCTGGTCCGGTCAGAACCCAGGGCAAACGCACGAAATATATCTATTTTTCAATTAGATAAGATTATGTCTTCGTGTGAAGCTTGAATATTGGAGGTGAAATGCTGCATGATGGTATGAGAATTCATGTTACTGCGAGCATTTATGAAAAACCAACCTGATG
>DRKS01000016.1 GCA_011051655.1 Sedimenticola sp. | reverse complement strand
CTGGACAGCCGGATTTCACCCGTTCTGTACGCTCGGCATTCTGGAAAGAAAGCGTGTCGGCATACCGGCCGGCAGAAAGTCATTGGTACCAGAGGCTCTACGGCTTATTCAGCGGCCAACCGGCCTTTGGGGACGACTGGCTGCCGATTACGGATTGGGTGGAGCGCTTCGTATTAGCCCTCCTCCGTTGGCCGGGATGCCGGAGCCTGGATGAGTTTGACTGGATCAAATGCAGCCTCGACGAGGCAGTACAAAAAATTTCAGAAAGAATTGGTGATCTCGAGAAACATCGGGGAAGCGCCACCGGCACACTGATGCTGCCTTTGTATACAAAACGCCCGTCGGTTACGAATTCAAAGCGACCTCTGAGGGCTTGCGTGGTCCAGACTGTGATCCCGGGACCCAAGGAATTCAGCAAAGCCGATCTCACCCTCTCTGCCCCCGCGGTACGAAGAAAGCACCGCAATCATCTGTCGGCTGCCCTGGCTGCGGTGGAGCGTATGCTTGCCTTACGGGAGATACACAAGGGAAGAGACGGACGCCTTGACTGGCTAATCCTGCCAGAACTTGCTGTACACCCTCGCGATGTTCGTACCCATCTGATCCCATTTGCTCGGGCTCACAGGACAATAATTCTAACCGGTCTAACCTATGAAGATATTCTGGCTGGGAAACCCCTCGTCAATTCAGCCTTGTGGATCATTCCAGAATGGTCTGATGCCTACGGTTTGCAAATGCGGATTCGCCGTCAAAGTAAGGCACACCTCGCACCAAACGAGCAACAGTTCAATGACAGCACGATTCGTCTTCAGGGTTTCCGGCCTTGCCAGTGGCTGGTAGGTTATCCCTGGTCGAGCAAGAAGGGCACACGACCAATATGGCTTACAGCGGCTATCTGTTATGACGCAACGGATCTGGGCTTGGTAGCAGATCTAAGAGATGTATCAGACGTATTCGCAATCCCGGCCCTTAATAAAGATGTCAAGACTTTCGACCAAATGGCTCTGGCACTGCATTACCACATGTTCCAGCTGGTGATAGTCGCCAATAATGGGCAGTATGGCGGGAGCAACGCATACTGGCCTAACGACAATATCCATATCAGGCAGATATTTCACATGCATGGACAGCCACAGGCTTCAATCGCATTTCTTGAAATTGAAGACATCGCGGCCTTCTTGACACGGCATGATCAGGCAGCACCAACCAGTGATCATTGGAAGTATCCCCCTGCAGGGCTGAATGATTCATCCAAAAGAACCGTGTCGTAAAGAACAGTTCGATAGGTACCCGCAGCCTTGCGCTCTGTACACTTGCGATTATGCTCGCTGGTTTGATGGAACCACGCAGGCTGACGGCTGCCTGCCACAATTCTTTCATCATGTCAGCAACGGTATTGTTGCCTTTCGCGGCTTTCTTTTCTGATTTTTCCTTCTTGTCATATGCAGTCGCCGTTCAGATATAGGATTGCACGCGCTTCAAAAACGCAATCATGTTTCCACCAGTAAAATTTTCTTTGTTGAGGTGCATATAGCCCCACAGATCAAGAATTGCTTCCTCTTGTTCGTTAGGTGGCCTGCCTCCACTTCCGCCACCACATCCCGGTGTCGATAGGACGATATTGGTGTTTGATGTTCGGATGATTACTTGTATGCAAACCGGTACGCTGTCAGCCCTGCGCCGATTAATTTGCTCATTGATCCAGCTCTCGGTTACATCCTTAAGATCGTAATCTGCTGTGTCGATACGCACCCGAATCATCCCTGCCTCCCAATTAGTCTGTCTTGTATGCGAACTGGCGTTTAAATCGGTTGATACAATGTTTAATCCAGCCTTGGTAAGTCCCCGCTGTTAGAGGTGCAAATAACCTGCTGAAACCAAGATTGTCGTCACCCCATATCTTCATGCTAAACGAGTTACCTTCCGGCTGATCGGCAACATAGGCGTTACTCATGTTTCGCAGCTCTATGCACACATATCCTGAATTGGCGTTAATCAAATCTCGGAAGCCGTTAGCAATGTTTTGTATTGTGCCCGGCGGTGCAAAATGCCCCGAGAACAGGCCGTCATTTTCTGCAGTCGGGTTCGTAAGCAGGACAATCAATCCATCGGGAAAATAAGCGACTTGAACTTTTCCCGTCTCCAATCCCGTCCAATGCGGCTCAATTTTCGGTTCGTACCCGTCGCGAAATTGCGCCAAGCCAGCCTGGCAGAGTGTGTTAAAGATTGCATCTAACTGAGCCTCCAGCCCTACGATATCCACCATGCGTTCTGGCTGGGGCAGGAACGCAAGAATGAGTTCAGGCTCAGAGTTCCAGTCCTCTGTGAGATTGCCAAGTGCTGCATCAATTCGCCGCTTGAATTCTTCTTCAGAAACCGCCTGACTCATTGTTTCCAATTGCCGCAGAGCCCTAATTACCTGGTCTTTAAGTTCTTGCGCTGTCGTGAACGAAGCCCGGAAAACGCCTCCTTGATAGGCCTCCACTTCCTCCTTGAAGGTGTACTGTTTAGGCTCCATTTCACACTGCTGTATAAAAGCCAGGATTGGTCGATTGGCGGTCCTTGCAGCCCGGAATTCGGCATGGGTAACCGATATTCCCTCACCTGTCTCAAATCCGTACTTGGAGCCAAGAATCAGGAGATAAATATCGCTTTGCTCGGCTTCATTGATGCAGGCAACCTCAGGCGAATATGGTCGGGCGGCGAAGTTTTCACTCATGATGGGCGAATGATCCATCAACTCGACAGCCTCCTTGGCAGCCTGCCTATACTCCTCGAAGCCGCCTATAACGGAACTGATGAATGCTGTCCCCATTTACAAAACCTTTTCGTTGTCAAACTTCGCGTAGATGTTCTTGGCATTTCACTACACTAATAGCAGGCTGATGATTCTGCGGTCTTTACGGTTGCAATGGTCGTTAAGTCCATTACGCTGAGAGATCCGATATACTGTCGCTATATATTCTCCGGCATTTCCGGAATATCCATAAAAATATTCATCAATGGGCGATTGACGTAATAGTTATAACGCCCAATCTTGTGTTTCTCGATAAATCCCTTCTCTGTTAGCAGTTCCAGGTACTTTGCGGCCGTCAGGCGCGACACACCAAGATCATGCTGAACGGACTCGATCTTGGTGTAGGGGTGCCGGAACAGGTTGTTGAGCAGGTCCTGGCTGTAGATCTTCGGCAGCTCTGTACGGATGCGGTGTTTGTAGGCCATCATGATTTCCTTGATCTGCTGGATGATCCAGATGGTCTGGCGCGAGGTACATTCCACGCCCTCCAGCATGTAGAGGATCCAGGGTTTCCGGTCACCTGTTTCACGAGTCTGTTGCAGCAGCCGGTAGTATTCCGGCTTGGTTCGGATGATGTATCGACTGAGGTAGAGTACGGGGATGTCGAGCAAGCCCTTGGCGACCAAGTAGAGGATATTGATGATGCGCCCTGTACGACCGTTGCCGTCGTAGAAAGGGTGGATACTCTCGAACTGATGATGGATCACCGCCATCTTCACCAGGGGGTCGGCATCGCAAAATGCGTCGTCATTGATGAACCGTTCCAGGTTGTCCATGAGACGGACGATCTCATCGTGGTCCTGGGGAGGGGTGTAGACGATTTCGCCGGTGCGGTCGTTCTTGAGTGCCGTGCCAGGCAATTTGCGGATACCGGCGTTGTTTTGTTCCAGCACCCTATGGATCTCGATGATCCGGTTGACCGTAATGAGCTGGTCCTGCCTGACCTGCTCGAAAGCGGTTTTCAGGGCTGTGGCGTAACGGCTGACCTCCTTGGCTGCCGGGTTCTTGATATAGTCCGAGAACAGGTCGGCTTTGTAGAGGTCGTCGTGGGTGGTGATGATGTTCTCGATCTCGGAACTGTCCTTGGCCTCCTGCAGGGCGAGGGTGTTGATCAGGATGTGCTCGTTGGGGATGGTGGCCGCCATGCCCTTGAGTTCCGCCAAGTAGCGGTGGGCTGGAGCGAGCCTTTTCAGCACCGACCTGGGCTCCAACTCGGTGTTCGGCGGCAATGGGTGAATAGCTTCCTCGGACACGTTGCTCCCCAACATAGTCTCAATGTGTATAGAAAATATCTATTTTCTATACACAAAGATTCCTCGTGTCAAGCAAATAGCTATTTATTATGCATGTGATACTTCATATGCATAGAAAATAGTATCTGGCTTAATCTCGGATCGGATTATCCATGTTTATGATGTGGTTGTTCTGACTTAAATCCACGCCCAAAAATCCGCCATCCCACTGCACGCTTTCTACTCCATTTCCCTCGCCTCCCTGTGCCAGGGTAAATGTGATGACACCGTGGTCGCTGCGGTCTTCAGCGACACCCTTGCCGGCCGAGCCGGCGCCTTCGCACCTCAGGCCCGAATCAGGTGCGAGCAGCCAGTGGCTGCGGGCCATCCTTCCACGACATGCCCTGACCCTTTGCCGCAGGGCTTCCTGACCGAGACATTCGGTCCACAGCCGCAGTCGTCCTGGGTCTATGACCCAGAAGGTGCCACGTGGCACAGGGACCAGGGTCTGACGGATCGGACCTAGTCCTGCGCCAAGCCATCTTCTTACGCGTACCTGCGGCAATCCCCCGCCCGTCTCTGCTGGAGGCGCGCTGCGCCTCCAGCAGAGACGGGCGGCATCGGACTGGCGCAATGCCAGCCTCAATGCGGCTTTGCGGACGCCCACGCGGATGCAAAAGCCTGCAAAACCCACCCGGGCGGCCACTGATCAGCGGAATGGTCAGCCGGCCAGCGCCCGACCCGCGGTCCGTGCAAGGCGGGCCGTCCAGGGGCGCCCTGTCCGGGTGGCATCGCTATTGCCCCGCTGTCGGTCGGAGACAGCCGTGCGGCCGAGCGTGAGAGGCCATATAGCGCGACCGGCGCTCTGTCCGGTTCAACACTTACCGACTTTTTGGGTGATCCATGGGCAAGATTGGCGGCCGAAGAAACTTCGGCTATGGCAAACAGATGGCCTGGGCGGGCAAGAACGCCCTGGCCGACCGTTACGGCGAGGGGGGGC
This sequence comes from Sedimenticola sp., assembly GCA_011051655.1. GTDB lineage: Bacteria > Pseudomonadota > Gammaproteobacteria > Chromatiales > Chromatiaceae > DRKS01. Next base: position 3,418 of record DRKS01000016.1, on the reverse strand, counting down.
TACGCCACCCGGGCCGCTCACACCGAGCAGTGGCAGCGATTCGTGGCCTTTGCCCGGGAGGCGGGCCGGCCGCCGAAGCTGCCCGGCTGACTCCTGTCTGTGTGATCGCCGGGGTGATGGCACTGCCATCACCTGGCAAGACACGGGAAAAGCCTGAGGAGAAAATCCGGGGTCAGAGTTGGTCTGGCTCATCGGCCGGCAGGCGCAGCAGGCGCTCGCTGCGCCAGACCCGTACCACGCGGATGCGTTTCGGTTCGCGCCGGTAGACGATGCGAAACGGGGGATGGATCAGTTCCCGCAGAAATGGCTGGTCAAACTCCGGTACCACGCGCCCCATGTCGGGATGATTCCTGAGCGCCTGCACGCGGTCGAGGACCTCCTCCACCAGTCGCCGTCCGACTTCCGGCACATCCTGTTCCGCGTACCAGGCCAGGATCGCCTCCAGATCCGCCAGCGCGGATTCGGCGAAGGTGACGGCGGGCGCAGGCACGGGGCTATTTCAGGTCGAGCCGTGCCCGGGCCTCCGCCAGACTGACCTCGCGTCCCGCATCCAGGTCGGCCAGGCCCTCCACCACGGCGCGCATGAAGGCGCGTTCCTCCTCGGCGGTCTCGAAGTCCGCAACCGACTGCACCACGGCCACGCCCCGCCCGCGGCTGGTGACCAGCACGGGCCGGTGGGTCTCGGCGGTGTGCTTCACCACCCGGCCCGGATTGGTCTTGAGGTCCGTGAGCGGCACCACGTCCTCGGAGAACTTGATGTTCATGGTCGTTCCTCGTGCGCTGTGAACAGGACTGATTATAGCACCTGTTGACAGTGCCTGTATCGGGTCATTTCCCGCCTTGTCGGCACCTTCTCCATGATCCTTCAGTTCTCTTCCTCCTGGCGCAGTTCCGCCATGCCACCGCCATACCGGGGATGAAAGGCACCCGCCTGCGCGCGCATCACCAGGGAGCGGAGATAACCGATGGGCAAGCGGTGGATGGCCCAGGAGAGACGTTCGTCCTCCGCGACGCGCTGATCGACCACCAGAAACCGCTGGCGCCGGGGGGCGCGGATGATGGTGGTGGTCATGTCTCACAGCCCCCGGCGATGATCCGGGCGATCTCGGCGGCCGGGTAATGGACGCGCCGGCCGATCTTGCGCCCGCAGGCCTTGAGGGCGCGGATATGGGCATCGCAGGCCTGGAGCAGTTTCTGTTCTTCCTCGGCGGTCAGGCGCCGGTTGCGGCCCTGGGGCGGCGCCGGCTTGCGGATGTTGACCACCGGGTTATAGACCAGGCCCACGCGCCACTCCTTGATGGCGATAATCTGACTGCCGGGCAGTTTGATTCACGCGGACTCAATAACCGCTCAGAGGAACAAACAAGGTACGGAGATAGAAAAGAAAATGGTGGCCAGGGACAGAATCGAACTGCCGACACGGGGATTTTCAGTCCCCTGCTCTACCGACTGAGCTACCTGGCCGAATTGTGCATTTAACTCTCGTGACCCGGCCCTTCCATGGCGCATTGGCCGGCTCGCCGGGAAAAGACTCACTGAATTTTTTCTATCCGGCCCCGGCTGGATTGCCCAGCCTCAAGGAAGGGCGTATTAAACCGGCCCAAGGTAGCCGCGTCAAGGGGCAGGGAAGCAAGCGCTTAACCCGCATTTCTCACCAGGATTTGGATTTTTGGGGCAAGCTGGCGAAGCAGGTTGGACGATCGGCCGCCGAAGCATAGCCGTAGCTATGATTCAAGACCGATCGTTCAAGATGCGAAGCCAGATTGTTCCAAAAACCAAATAGGGCAAAGTATAAATTAACCGCCATCACCTTATGAGGCTAACTACATTGAATTTCATAAATTTCTCAATTAACCGGGTCCGCCTAGTGAGAAATGCGGGTTAATCCGCGGCCGGCCCGGCGTCTTCGCCAAAGAAAAACTTTTCCATATGATCTTCTATGAACTTGCGGGCCTTGGGGTCAATGGGATTGATGCGGTATTCGTTGATCAGCATGGTTTGCTGCTTCATCCACATCTGCCAGGCTTCCTTGGAGACGTTGTCGAAGATGCGCCGCCCCAGTTCCCCGGGGTAAGGCGGGCGGTCCAGGCCTTCGGCCTCACGATTCAGCTTTACACAGTTCACGACCCGGCTCATGGGGTTCTCCTCGCGGTCTTTGTCTGGAATTCATCGATTAGACGCGCGACCGGGGCAGCCAGGCCGCGGGCGTCGGGGTGTGCAGGGTTATACCAGAGTCGGCGGCCCGCTTCCATCACCCCGCCAGCCGGTTCGACCAGGATCTCTACCGGCGTGATGTCCAGGTGAAAATGGGAGAAGCTGTGGCGCCGGACGGCGCCCTTCGATTGAACGCGGCCAACCAGGCCCAGCCGCTCCCGGCACCATTGTTCCGGCTCCTGGTCCTGGGGACATTCCGGGAACCCCCACAGACCGCCCCAAATGCCACTGGGCGGACGCTGCTCCAGCAACAGCTCGCCGGCTGGATTGCGCAGCATCAGCATTTGGATGGCCCGCAGCGGCAGGTTGCGCGGCGGTCTGGGCGCCGGGTATCGCGTCTCTTCGCCCCGGGCGCGGGCCTGGCAGTGGGTGGCCAGGGGGCAGGCCGTGCAGGCCGGGGCTTTGCGGGTGCAAACCAGCGCGCCCAGGTCCATCATGGCCTGGTTGTAGTCCGCCACCCGGTATTCCGGCGTATGACGCTCGGCCAGTTCCCACAGCCGTTTCAATATGCGGGGTGCGCCGGGCCAGCCTTCTACGGCGAAGCAGCGGGCCAGCACCCGCTTGACGTTGCCGTCGAGAATGGCGTGCCTCTGCCCCGCCGCCAGGGAGAGCACGGCCCCGGCGGTGGAGCGCCCGATGCCGGGCAATGCCTGCACCTGTTCAAACACCAGGGGAAAATGCCCGGCATGCTCATCACATATCCGCCGGGCCGCCCGGTGCAGGTTGCGCGCCCGGGCATAGTAGCCCAGGCCCGACCAATGATGCAGCACCTCATCGAGGCCCGCATCCGCCAGGCTGCCCACATCGGGAAAACGCTGCATGAACCGCTGGAAGTAGGGAATGACCGTGGCCACCTGGGTCTGCTGCAGCATGATCTCGGAGATCCAGACGCGATAGGGCGTTGGCTGCTGCTGCCAGGGCAACTCCTTGCGGCCGTGCCGGTCAAACCATGCCAACAGGGACTGTGACCAGTCGCCGGGATTCACCCGGCATCTCCACAGACGGTTACGCCCCTGTCAAAACCACTCATGCGTCACCCTTTTTGTCTCCGGATAACATTTAACCCGCATTTCTCACCAGGCGGACCCGGTTAATTGAGAAATTTATGAAATTCAATGTACTTGGCCTCATAAGGTGATGGCGGTTAATTTATACTCTGTCCTATTTGGTTTTTGGAACAATCTGGCTTCGCATCTTGAACGAT
>DRKS01000015.1 GCA_011051655.1 Sedimenticola sp. | reverse complement strand
GGTTCCGGCCAGGGTCACATCGCCATCCACCCACAGGCCGGTATAGCTGCCCGTCGAGTTGAGACTTACTACCCCGTTATTAGTAAGCGTGCCACGCAGGGTGATGCTGCTACCATTGAGTCCCCGTAAGGTGCCCTTGAGGGTGACGTCCTCCAGCGTGGTCGAGCCCTTGGCCCGTGCCACCCCCGTACCCAGCGTCGTCAACGTGCCACGCCGCAGGGCGCCGTTAACAAATTCCACCATGCCACCATCCTGAGCCTGTAACGTTCCTCCAGTAATCACACTTCCACTAAGCACATCCACGCGCGAACTGGACTGAGCTTCGATTCGCCCATCAAGCATATTGTCAATGTTTCCTTCCAGCCGTAATGTACCACCGCCCGAGGCCATCAGCCTTCCACCATTGAGCATCCCCAGCGTACTGTCAGGGCGCACAATTAACGGAGCAGTTCCTGTCGCAGCAATATCCCCCCCATTAATAAGTCCCAAAGTTCCGTCACCCAGTTTCCCGGCTCCTTCGATCCTGTGGTCTTGCTCATTAACCAGCCAGTTATCCGAACCTATACCCCGGGTAGTATTTTGGCTCTGGTCACTCATCAATAGGGTGCCGTCACCTCTTAGAGCTGCTACGCCGTCAATCAGAAGCTTCGTGCTGAACCCCGTAGAATTCAGAACAAAGTTTCCGTTGTTTTTGATAAGGCTAACACCAACTCCAGAACCAAAGTTGGCCCTCAGATCGCTTGTGAGAATAAGGGATTGCCCGTTCTCTACTTCAACACTGGAACCGGCAACGATTGACAAATCCTGGATTTCAACAGTCGTGTCGATTGCTACCGAAGAACCAGTACCAATTTGAACATCAAAATTATCATTTATTGTGTCTATAGATGAGAGCCTATTAGGAACAGCCTGTGGGTCCCAGTTGGAATCATCGTTCCAATTTCCTGAGCCACCGTTCCATCTCGTGATCGTTGTCGGTGAGGGATATATATTCCCGGGCGTCCAATCAGGCCCTGGACGGCCGGCAAATCCTCCTCCTTCTTCAGACCAATAAAAGCCCTCACTACTTGCAGCATTAATTGTGTTTGTGTACCACTCGTGAACTCCTGAATGTGTTTTATTAAGAAAATGATTGTACGCCGCAGGAAGAGGCGTTCCTGATAATGCAGGAGGAAGGCCCTCTAGCGGAACCCCAGTCCCAGCCACAGCATTACCATAATAGTTATCTACCCACGTGACTTGCCCTGAAGGCAGAGCATCTCTGAACAGATCATCGTCGGTAGGGCCAGGAGTAAGAACTCTCCCAAATGGTCTATCAAGAATAGTAAATTGCTTTACTGGTTTTCCGAGTGCGGCCAGTCCAAGCGCAGCAAACGCATTTACATGGGTTCCCGAACTATGGCCCACGAAATGGATATCATCTGTAGGGTTAAGCTCAAGCAAGTTTTTGGCAAGGTTGAAGCCGTGCGTTACGGTCGATGGATCAGCATTACGAGCTGCCTGATATACAGTGGTCAGGTTTGTCGGATCAATGCATGAAGTAAACCCAGAGCAAGGCTGGAAAGCGTCCCCCCATGTGTACGTGGTCACATTGAATGGCGCTAACGGATTGGCACCTTGCTGTCTAGTTATCATCGCCTGCGCCATATCATGAACCCAGTCGACTTCTCCGCCAATCAACGGAGGGTTATCCGCAAGCTGAATGCCGTGCGTGATCACCACAGTTGGTTGGTTACTTTGGAATCCACCCGGATTATCGATAGCAAGTCGCCCTGGCCCAGCTGTCACTGCAATCGGAAGCAGCACCCCGAAAGCTAGCCCGGAGAACTGTTGCACCAACGCCCGCTAACGATGAGGCCGATTGCCAGCTGACTTAACGCCGATAGAGGCCAGCCAATGAAATCGCTTACATTGAAAAAACCATGTGTAAATCCGGTCCAGCCAATCCGATATGGAAACGACGCCCGGCAAACTGACTTGGGACAGGGGTGGGGATAATAATATAAATCTACTTTTACCGGCCATGGAAAAGATTTCCTTCTCCTGATCCTTTATCTTTTTTCTACTGCTCTCAAAGACCGGGTTGGAGAATTAGTGTTTTATATTCGCATGTGAAAATTGCACATCACATCTTCTTGCGCGATCACACATCGCAAGCAGAAGATAAAAGAAGCCCGAGTTTATACGGCTCTAGTAGCAAATTATATACCTGATTTTTTCTTTTCCTTAGGTTTCAATAAGATACAATTCAGCCAAGAAAACCCACGTGCATCAATGTGTAAAAATTTCTGACACTTTATCCGCTTCTTTTCACCCATTTATAGATAATTAGGCTTGCAAAAGACTCTTTCTGTCATGCTATCGCAGATAAAATATTCTTTATGAATTTGGAGATTACGGATTATTTGCAGCAGATATGCCGCCTTAAAATTGAGTGTAAAATTTTCTGACAGATCAAATATAGGCCCATTTCCTGGATTGGAGCAAAGCAATTTAGCGGGATTAAAGCCTCATGGTCTTCCTTCATATAGGTCTCCACCTTTCATCAAGCCGGCAAACAATCTAATCCTGCCTCCTGTCAGCCGGCAAACGGCGCTCCAGCTCCGCCACCCGCTCCCGCAACTCATCCAGCTCCTTCTCCCGCGCCTTGAACCTTTGGGCCAGCTCGGGCAGGCGGGCCAGATGGGCCAGTTCCCGCAATATCTGGCGCATGGGCCTGGAGGGCATGCCCCAAACGGTCTCTCCCGGGGCCACGTCACGGGTAACGCCCGTCTTTGCTCCAATCTGGGCGCCTTCGCCGATGGTCTTGTGATCGGCAATGCCCGCCTGGCCCCCGAACACCGCCCGGTTTTTCACTGTGACGGTGCCGGCCGTGCCGACCTGGCCCGTCATGATCACGTCTTCGCCAATATCATTGTTGTGCGCAATCTGGACCAGGTTATCGATTTTGGTTCCGCGGCGGATCCGGGTTACGCCGAGGGTGGCGCGGTCGATGCAGGTATTGCATCCGATCTCCACATCGTCATCGATCCGGACCCCGCCCAACTGGGGCACCTTGTGGTGGTGGTCCCCCAGCCAGACATAGCCATAGCCGTCGCCACCGATGACCGCCCCCCCGAAAATGCCCACCCGGTCGCCGATGGACACCCCCTGCATGAGCACGGCGTTGGGGCCAATGCGGCAATCCTCGCCTATGCTCACACCGGGCCCGATATAGGCCCCGGGCTCGATGATGGTGCGGGCGCCGACCCTTGCCCCTGCGGCAATCACGGCGCAGGCCCCCACGGAGACCTGTTGCGCCAGTTCCGCCCCTTGCGCGATGCTGGCGTCCGGATGGATACCCGTTGGCTCCGGCGGCGGCGCGAACATTTCCATGACGCGCACGAAGGCGAGCTTCGGCTGGGCCACCCGCAGCAGGTTGCGCCCCGGCATCCCGGGAAAATCCTCGCCCACGATGAGGGCGGCCGCCCCGCCGGCGCTGGCCTGGGCGTGATAACGCCCGCTCTGCGCATAGGTGATTTCGCTGTCGCCGGCGGCCTCCAGGGCATTCACACCCCGGATGATTCTCTCTCCGTCACCCTCCAGCCGGCCTCCGATGCGCCGGCATATCTCTTCAAGGCGAAACGCCATAAGTACTCCCCTCATGTTTGTCAGGATTGTCCACCCACCTCCAGGCGATGCCGAAGGCGAGCAGCGATACCGCGGCCGATATGCCGTAGGTCACCGCCGGTCCGGCGCCCGACCAGAGATAGCCGCTGCAGAGGCTCCCCGCTGCGCCGCCCGCGCCGAAGCTCAGGCTGCTGTAGAGGGCCTGCCCCCGGCCCTGGTGGTGCCCCCTGAAGTACTGGTGCACCAGGTGCATGGCCGCGGCGTGAAAGGTGCCGAAGGTGGCGGCGTGCAGGATCTGGGCGAACAGCATGAGCCACAGGCTGCCAGGATAATGACCAATCAGGAGCCAGCGCAAGGCCGCCAGCAGCAGACTGGCCAACAATACCTGACGGGCGCTGAAGCGGGCCAGCAGCCGGTGCATCACCAGGAAGATAAGGACCTCGGCGATCACCCCCAGGGCCCAGAGCTGGCCGATCAGGGCGCTGGAATAGCCCTGCCCCTCCATATAGATGGAGTAGAAGGCGTAGTAGGCCCCGTGTCCCGCCTGCATCAGGAAGGCGGCCGCCAGAAAGGCCATGATCGCGGGCTGGCGCAACAGCCTGCCCAGCGGCACGGGCGCCCCGGCCTGGGGCGGCGCCGCCTTCTCGGGCACCGCCAGGCTCATGCCCCAGATGGCGAGATAGAGCCAGAGCACCACCTGGGGCACGATGGCGGCGCCCGCTTCGTCCAGCACCGCCCCCAGGCCCGCCACGCTGAGGATAAAGCCGATGGAACCCCACAGCCGGATGCGGCTGTAATAGCGCGCCCGCTCCCCCAGGTGGCTCAGGGTCACCGCCTCGAACTGGGGCAGGGAGGCGTTCCAGAAGAAACTGAAGCAGACCATGACCAGGGCCAGGCCCCAGAAGCCCTCCGCCCGGAAGACGCCGATGAAGATGAAAAAGGCCAGCAGCGAGGCCAGGCGCACGATGGCCATGCGCCGGCCGGTGTGATCGGCGATCCAGCCCCAGACATTGGGGGCGATGATCTTGGTGGCCATGAGCAGGGCCATGAGCTCGCCGATGGCGGCGGGGTCGAAGCCCCGGGACTGGAGGTACAGCCCCCAGTAGGGAATCAGGGCCCCCAGGGCGGCGAAATAGAACAGGTAGAAGCCGGAGAGGCGCCAGTAGGGCATCTTTAGTTTCAAGTAACGAGGACCGAGGTTCGAGAAAACAAAAATCTCAGCGCCTCCGCGGCTCTGCGTTCTTTACGTTGATTTGTGGTGTTTAACCAGAACCGGCTGGAATAACGGGCGTCTCCGGCCGGACATCCATGTTCTGGGCGCGGTGGCGCAGGACATGGTCCATCAGCACCAGGGCCAGCATGGCCTCGGCGATGGGGGTGGCGCGGATGCCGACGCAGGGATCGTGCCGCCCCCTGGTGATGACCTCGGCGGGCTCGCCCCTGATGTCCACCGTGCGCCCCGGAATGCGCAGGCTGGAGGTGGGCTTCAGGGCCATGCTGGCGACGATGTCCTGGCCGCTGGAGATGCCCCCCAGGATGCCCCCGGCCTGATTGCCGAGGAAACCCTCCGGGCTCATCTCGTCCCGGTGCTCGGTGCCCTTCTGCTCCACGCAGCCGAAGCCGGCGCCGATCTCCACCCCCTTGACCGCATTGATGCACATCAGGGCCCGGGCGATGTCGGCGTCCAGGCGGTCGAAGATGGGCTCACCCAGCCCCGGCGGCACCCCGGTGGCCACCACGTTGATGCGGGCGCCGATGGAGTCGCCCTCCGCCCGCAGGGCATCCATGTAGGCCTCCAGCTCCACCACCTTGCCGGCATCGGGGCAGAAGAAGGGGTTGCGCTCCACCTCATCCCAGTCCAGCTTCTCCGCCCTGATGGGACCCAACTGGGCCAGGTAGCCGCGGATTTCGATGCCGTAGCGCTCCCGCAGGTATTTCTTGGCAATGCCCCCCGCCGCCACCCGCATGGCGGTCTCACGGGCAGACGCGCGCCCGCCGCCCCGGTAATCCCGCAGGCCGTATTTCTGGATATAGGTGTAGTCCGCGTGGCCGGGGCGGAAACGGTCCTTCACTTCGGAATAGTCCCTGGAGCGCTGGTCCTTGTTCTGAATGATGAGCCCGATGGGGGCGCCGGTGGTCCGGCCCTCGAACAGGCCCGAGAGGATCTGCACCTCGTCCGGCTCCTTGCGCTGGGTGGTGTGGCGGGAGGTCCCCGGCTTGCGGCGGTCGAGATCCTTCTGCAGGTCCGCCGCCGACAATTCCATGCCGGGGGGGCAGCCGTCCACGATGCAGCCGATGGCCGGCCCGTGGCTTTCGCCGAAGGAGGTGACGGTAAAGAGTTTTCCGAAGGTGTTTCCAGACATGGGTGTTGTTGTTCGTTCAAAAAGGGGCGGCGCCAAAGGCGGATTATTATGGCATCAATGGCGGGGGCGGCGCGAATCCTGCCGGTCAGGACAGCAGCCGCTCGCAGATGGCCTGCAAGCGCCGGCCGTAATTGTCCCAGGAGAAGCGGGCCGCATAATCGATGCAGTCCCGGGGCCTGAGGTCTTCACCGGGCGCTTCCAGTCCTCTCAGTACGGCCCGGGCGAATGCCGGGTAGTCCCGCTGCTCCACCAGGTAACCGGTGACGCCGTCCTCGACCGCGTCCCCCACCCCGCCGGCGGCGAAGGCGATGGTAGGCACCCCATGGGCGGCGGCCTCCACCGCAACCATGCCGAACCCCTCCACGTCGCCGGGCAGATCCAGCACCGGAAAGAGGTGCAGGTCGGCAATGGACCACAGTTGGCGAAGCGCCTCGTCCGTGACCCGTCCCAGCAGCCTGACGTGGGCCCCCATGCCGGCCTCCTCGACGGCCCGCCCGATCTCCGCCTCCACCCCCTGCCCCTTGAGCGGGGTGGATTCCGAAGCGCCGCCGGCCACCAGGAACATGACCCCGGGCCTTTCTTTCACGATCCGGGGCAGCGAATGGCGGATGAACGCCGGGATGCCCTTGCGGCGGATCAGCCGGCCCACGGCCAGCAGGATCTTTCTGTCGCCCGGATCGAAATCCAGCCGGGGCGGTTGCACCGCGGAGAGATCACCGGGGAGGGAGACGCCGGGATGCAGGATCTCGATCCGCTCCCCTTTAACGCCGGCGGCCCGGGCCAGCCGGGCCGTGTTGTTGCTGTTGGCGATCACCAGATCCGAGTTACGGATGGCGGGCAAAAAGCCGATGCGGTAAAGGGCGCTGGGGTAGATGAGGTCCAGCCCGTGCACCAGGGTGATGCCGTTGGCGCCGGCGCACCGGGCCGCGATCCTTGCCGGGGGGGCCGTCACGCCGCTCCCCGCCACCACCAGGTCCGGCCGCCATTGACGGGCCAGCCGCAGGGCCCGGGCGCAGCAGCGCATCACATGGCGCAGCGATGAGGCCGTTGAAATGCCGGACGCCGCAACCTCCCGGACATAGGGTTCACAGCCTTCGGGACCGATGAGCGCCATATCATAGCGGGCGGCCAGGGCCTCGAAGGCATGGAAATTCAACCGCTCCATCCCGCCGGTCAGCGGGGGGAAGTTGCGGGTAATGAACAGAACGCGCCTTTTCAATGGAACGCCTATCGCATGGATTCGAACAGGGAGCGGTACTCGGCCACCATGCGGGAGAGGGTGAACCGCTCCTCCACCCGCGCCCGGTTGAAGGCCCCCATGTCACGGCGGAGCCGGGGGGCGTCCGCCAGCCTGCGGAAGGCCTCGGCATACTGATCGATGCGCCCGATTTCGCACAGAAAGCCGCCCGCCCCGTCCTCGACCAGTTCGGGAATGGCCGAGCAGTCGTTGGCCACCACCGGCAGGCCGCAGGCCATGGCCTCCGCAACAGACAGTCCGAAGCCTTCCCGCACCGACGGCATAAAAAGGGCATCCGCCGCATGATAAAGCTCTGGCATTTTGCTGTATGGAACCTTTCCCAGCGCAACCACTTTACCTTGGCCGGCATCCCCGGCAGGCAACTCAGTTCCGGTCAGCCCGGCCGTGTAATGTATTTCAAAGCCACCACCCAATGCCTTGGCCAGCGGGATTATGGCATCCGCTTTTTTTCTACGGGACAGGTTGCCGGAGAAGAGAATACGAAAAGGCCCTTTCTCGCGTGCGGCGGACACCGCTGGTTGAAACCGTTGTTCATCGACACCGTTATATATGACTCTGATCTCCCTGGTGCTTCCCAAATCCTGGCGCACCTTAGCCGCAAGAAAGCGGCTTACAGCGGTCACGCAGTCAGCAACTTCAAGAGTGCGCGATATAAACCAGCGCAGATCCGTGCGGTAATGCAGTCGCTGCAAAAAGGATGAATAGGGCGCCATGAAGGCATCCAGCACATAATTGTGAACAGTCGCAACAAGCGGGATGCCGACGCGTTTAAAGCAGCAGCCGTAGTCCAGATGGGTATGGATGAGATCAACCCGTCCGCCGCGCCCGAACCAAGGCAGGGTAAAAGGCGCCAGGGTCCACCAGGGCGAATAGCCCCTCACTGAATATCCAGACAGGTTGGCCTCCAGCTGCCGGTGCAATACATAGGCGCCGTTTCCGGTGGGCATGGGGGAGAGAATATTCAAGGCGGTGCCCCGATCAGCCGGCGGTAGGGCCCATACCAGGCCCAATGCAGCCGATAGAGCATGGCCCTCAGCATTGAATCGCAGTGCTTTTCATGAACCCGTCTTTCCTCCATCAGCCGCCGTTGCACTACCCCCCAGTCCCGGCTGGAGCTGATGCCGTTGTCACGCATGACCACCGGCGCATAGTCGAACCGGGAGGCACCATGGCCCCGCAGATAGGCCTTGAGGAAGAAATCATAATCCATGGTGAAGCGAAGCGATGTATCGAAAGGCCCGATTATGCCGAACAGCTCCCTGCGGCAAAAGACACCCTGGTGGGGGAAGGGATTCTTGAACATCGTCCAGTAATTATAGGGCCGCGGCCTGATGACGCGGGTTCCAGCCTCACTCTGAAAAAGGATATTGAAGGCCAATATGGGGCTGGCGCAACGGGCGGCAAGATCAAAAACCCGGCTCAACGCCCCAGGCTCCGCAAAATAGTCATCGGCGTGGACGAAAACAACATAGTCGCCACGGGCCCTGGCCACGCCTTTGTTCATGGCGTCCGCTATGCCTTTATCCGGCTCGGACACCCAGCAGGCCAGGGCGTCGTCGTACTGGCGCAGGATATCGACGGTGCCGTCCGTGGAGCCGCCGTCGATCACGATGTGCTCGACGGCGGGGTAGTCCTGCGCCAATACGGTCTCAATGGTCTGGCGTATGTTCCTCTCGCCATTTTTCACCACGGTGATGATGCTGACGAGGGGTGTGGCGGCTGTATCAGTCTCCGGTCGGGACATGCCGGCAATACTTCGGACAAATCATCGCACAAGCTCCTCATACAGCTCGATATAGCATTGGGCCTGGCGCTTGATGTCATAACATTGTTCAGCGGTTTTTCGCGCCGCTTCGGCCAGGCGGGCCGGTTCCGGGTGGTTCAACAGCCAGGCCACCCCGGCGCCGAGCCCGGCCTCATCGCCGCACGCCGCCAGATAACCGTTGACCCCGTGGTCGATCATCTCCGGTATGCCGCCAACCCGGAAGGCGGCCACCGGCGTGCCGCAGGCCAGGGCCTCCATCACGGTGTTGGGCAGATTATCCTGAAAGGAGGGCGCGAGAAAGACATCCGCCGCGGCATAGGCCAGGGCGATGGCTATATCATCATGCATCCTTCCGAGATAAAGCATTTCCAGCGGGCAGGGGTATGCGGCTTGTGGCTCCGACGAGCCCATGACCGCCAGAAGCGGCCGCTTATCCCCGGGCCATGCGGCCAATGGCGCCAGGATCTTCCGGATCAGCTCGCCCCCTTTGCGTGGGTCCAGGAAGTCTCCGGCGGCGCAGAACAGCACCAAAGGTCTGTCCCCGGGCAGACCCAGCAGTTCCCTCGCCTGCGCCCTTTCCCGAGGTTTATAAACATCGAGATCCAATCCGTTGGCAATGACCCGGATATCCCTGTCCTGAAACAGGGGGCTCTTTCCGGCCTCGCCGGCCAGCCAGCGACTGGGCGCCACCAAGGTAAGCTGGATATTCCTCCAGGCCCCCTGCTTGCGCCGGAATCCCAGCCGGCTCAGGTCATGCCGGCTGGAGGAACACAACTGCGGGCAGCGGCCGCAGCCTTCCAGAAAACGCTGACATCCCTTGTCGTAGTGGCAGCCGCCGGTCAGCGGCCACATATCGTGCAGGGTCCAGACGACAGGCCGTGCAATGCGGCCGATGCTTTCCACTGAGACAAACCCTGCATTGATCCAATGCAGGTGCACCAGATCCGCACCCAGCGTCCCGATCCGCCGCGCAACAGAAGCTGGTGTCCAGTTGATGGACCAGACCTTCTCCCTGCCCCGGGGATAGATGGCTTTCGGCAGGGGATCCAGCGCATCCTTTATCAGGGCGGCGGCCTTTTCCGCTTTTGTCACCGGCCCCTGTATGCGCCAGTCGTCGCTCTCCTTGAACTGCACCAGCATCCGGGATGTCACCGCCGCCTCCACCAGCCCATGGTGCAGGCGCCGCGCGGCCTTTGCCGCGCCACCTTTCAGCTCAAAGCTGTTGAGATGAACGACTTTCACAATATCCGCGCGCCCTTCTTCTCTCCCGCCCGCTTTTCATACACCCCGATGACGGTATGGCCTTTATGCCCTGAAGGGTCTTCCCTGATCAGAAGCGACAGAAGGGAAGCACATTTTTGAACCACGGTGGCCATGATGCTTGTATCTACAAGTCTCCGTTGCATGCCCATTATTTTTCTCAGTCTAATATTCATTCGAGTACGCCTGAAATAGTGCTGATGAAAGGAAGCAACGGGCTCGTGGGAAATGGCCACCAATTTGATCGGCAGGATCGTTTCCAGGTTCCGCAACACCCTGTCCGGCCATCTGGTGACATGATGTGGAGGCATATTCAAGGGATTGTTTATCACCTCCCCCAAAAAACCATCCTCGGACGGCACGGCTATGATTAGCAGACCACCATCTGCCAGTGTATCGATGGCCGACGAGAGGAAGGCACCGGGAGACGCCGCATGCTCCAAAACCTGAAACATCACCACGGCGCTGTAGGTTGCCGGCGATTTCCCTGCATGCTGCTCAATGGTCTCATGATATAGCCTGATACCTTTCCTGCCGGCACTCTCAATAGCCTGTTTATTGAACTCCAATCCCACGTATCTATCGGTGCCACAATATCTCGAAAAAGCACCTTCGCCCGCTCCCACCTCCAGGATCTTCCCTTCCCGCGGCAACCATTTCAATGACGTTTCATACTCCGGCTTTTGTTCCATGTAATACCAGTCATTGTTCTGCAGCCTGGCATAAAATGCCTCATTCCCCGTAATAATTGGATTGAAAAAACGAAGGGAGCAATCCCCGCATTCCATGTATTCCAATTCCCCCCGGTCTTCCACCGTAACATTCAATTTCCTATAAAGCCGCGCCACGTCCGCCATGGCGACTCGCTCTATCACATGACAGGATGTTCCTCCACACAGGGGGCAGGCAGTCTCTTTCAGCACGGGCTCTCTTTCAACGCTTGAGCACATTGTTAATAACCGGTATTGCCCTCAGAAGCGCCACCATCCAGGCCTTAACCAACAGGGTGAAATTTATTTTGAAGTGCATCCTGTCCGTGCGCAGGTCGGCGAAACTGTCTCTGACCACAAATGCCGGGTGCCTCATCGGCAACTCCATTTCTTGCAGCGGCAGGCTCTCCACATAACCATCCCCCCTTTTCGTATGGGTGGAAACTTCGCCGAAACCTATATTCGTCACCAGATTCCGTTGCGGAAGACAGGTGAGCCCGCCCTGGGACCAGCACGAAAAGGTCCATCTGTAGGCCCACGAATCAATCTCCCCCCGGGCACACCGGTCAAATATCTCCGTCCAATAATAAACGAATGCCCGGTTGCCGTTGGAAAGATCCTTCAGGTAGCCTCTTTCCCTGAACTCCGGCCAACCCTGCAAATCCCTATCATATTGCCGCCACGCCCGTCTCCAGCTGGCCCAGCCCCAGCAATGGTTATAGCGCGAAAAGTAATAACTGTCATTCGACCTTATCCATCCCCGCTGGAAGTTGTTACCAGATATCACCATAATCCGCTCATCATCCCGGTATCTCTCCAGCAGTTCCTGGCAATACCAGAAAAAAGACTCCGAGGGAAGGCAGTCGTCCTCCAGCACTATGCCCTCACTCTCATGATCAAAGAACCAGTCCAGCGCCGTACTCACGGCAATGCGGCAGCCCTTGTTTTCTTTATTGAATCTTGTCTTTACCTTGCAATCCCAG
This sequence comes from Sedimenticola sp., assembly GCA_011051655.1. Lineage (GTDB taxonomy): Bacteria > Pseudomonadota > Gammaproteobacteria > Chromatiales > Chromatiaceae > DRKS01. Next base: position 20,207 of record DRKS01000015.1, on the reverse strand, counting down.
TCCACATCATTTGCTATAGACCGCACTTCTTCAACCATAGCGCGCTCGCCTTGCACCCCCTCCCGTGGACCATCAACTGAGATATACAGTCGTGGCGGCCTCACCTGCCGGATGGCTTCGAACACCTTTTTAGACAGGCCCGGCCGGTTGAACAGCAGGAACAAGACAGCCGTTTTCAGTGGAGTTTGTGATTGCCGCCCATCATCGAGCCTTCGATCGCTACCGGTGGCCGGTTTTTGCTCGTAACTAGCCATAGCTGTGTTAGATATTCATTCGGCTGACTGAGCGATCCTTGTGAAAAATGCAGGCTAGAGGCCCTTGCCATGCTTGTGAAGCAAGATGGTCAACGCCCGTTCAACCGCCCATCTATGTGATTCAATGCGCAAATTATGCAACAGCAATGCATTGTCAAATTGAATTCGGTTGAACAGCCTGCACACAATACTTTGAATGTAATCAGCCAAACTCTTACCCCGTTTATGACCATGTGCCGCCGCAACGTAATATCTTTGATAGCGGCTCTCCCACAGTTCCAGCACCTGCTGATCCATCAAGCCCTGATAGACCTCCTCTTTAAGCTGGTGCACGATTGTTTTGAGATGCCGCCCATATGCACTGTCCTGAGACAGCGCCACGACACCGCCCCTTTTCTCAACCGGTATCACCTGATGATCCTGGAGCAGGTCGCCATCATAAGTCAGCGAGACCATATAACCCCTGTCCCAATTTGTATCCGCCCTTGGAAGATCAAAGTAGAAATTTCCCAGACTGTAATAGATGGGCTTGCCCGCATATAATTCCCATCCCTGCGGCACATGGGGATGATGGGCGATGACGGCGTCCGCGCCGTTGTCGATCAGTTCCCGGTATCTCTGCCGCCACTCCGGCAAAGGCAGATCCACCCCCTCAACCCCGGCGTGAACCTGTACCAACAGCACATCCACCTCCGCTTTGGCACCGCGAATTGCCTCATTCACACGCGGATGGTTGACCCAGGCATAACCATACTGGCCCTGCTCTTCCATCAAAGCGCCAAACTCTGCCTCACAATAGGCCAGCAGGCCAACTTCAATTCCGTTGATGCATCTTTTCCTGAGAGCATTGGCCTGTTCAAATGTCGCCCCTGCCCCCACCACATCGATATCACTAAAGGCCTTTAGCGTTCCTGAGAGCGCATCAGCGCCATAATCACATATATGATTGTTGGCCAAAGAGGCCACGTTGAACCCTGCTTCTTTGACCGCTTCGGCGGCCTTTGGGTGCTGACAGAGATGCACCCCGGCTTTCACTATCGGTTCGCCCGATGAGAGTTCAATAGGCCCCTCAAAGTTGAAGCTTGCTATGTCATGTGCCTCTATGAGTTGCTTGACTTCGTTGCTGACAATCTCTGTATGGCCATTTCTGATATACAGATCGCCAACGAACAGGGCGCGCCATTTTTTACTATTGCGCTGCATCTCTCTTCCTTAAAAGAAGCTCTATCGGCTTGATGGTCAAATAGGCGAAATAGGCCTCCATTCCGGTGCGACTGAAGCCCAGCCTGCGCAACAGCCTGCTTGTCCTTGCCACATCCAGCAACCGCACCATCAAGTAGTGGGGATAGCGGCGGCAAGCAATCTCTTTGTTGATCCAGGCAATGTACGCCGGTTTGATCACCTGCGAGAGCAGCCCTTCGTCCAATGGTGGCAGCGGGCTCTGCCTCATGGCCTGTCGGTTTAATGTATTGCTTCTGCTCTCCGTCAATCCCATCTGTTCGACATTGATATGCCGCGATTCAAAATATTCCCTCTGCCATAAACGGTTCTTTCTCCGCTCCTGAGGCAGCGTCAGCATTCCAAGGGCCACACTTGGGGACAAGAAGGGACTCCAGGGTTTGAAACCAAAATATTCAGAAACCCGCAGCAGATAGCTTATGAGTATTATTTTTAGCCTGATCAACCACAGCGTCTGATAAAACCCTTCCTGAAGGTCTCGTCCGTGCTCTTCCCAGAACTCTTCTTTCAATCTGCTATCCGACCGCACGAAGGCACAGGCGGGATCTGCGCTCATACCATGAGTATTACCGATCTTTACAAGGTCTTTTGGTCCGGACAATTTTTGATAGGTTGTATTGCCAGCCCATATATCCCCGAACAAGCCACTCAGCATCGGCCGCCCGGTTAATCCTCCGGTGCGTATTTTGTCAAAGAACTCCATTTGATACATACCGTGGGAATGGGTTGAGATGCCGTACAGGCAGTCCCAGTCACCGATGTAGTTATGGTAGTTGCCGAGTTTTATCTGCTTCCACTGAATACCCAGTATTTCAGCAACCTTCTTCGCCCTTACAACCTCGAAAGATTCTCCCTGGTTACACGATAAACCATAGGTAAAAGCCCTGACTCGGGAACGATCATGAACCATCTCGACCAGAAGCCTTGAGTCATAACCTCCGCTCAAGGGCACTACCAGCTCTCCTTTGGTATCTTTTTCCCACTCCCGGATGGTACGGCATAACTCATCCAACACATCATCCTCATGAGAGTTGCGCCCAGCCCAGTCCTTGACAGGATCATCCAATGACTCAATTTTCATTTGGCCATTGTCAGCTGCATTGATCCTGGCACAAGCCGGCAGAAACCGCACGTCCCTCACCGGTGTCTGCCCAAACACAGAATATCCAAACTCAAGATAATTTCTCAGCCCTTCCGGGTGAAATTCGAAATTGGCAAAATCTATGACGTCGTTGATATTGTGGCTCACCCACCCCGTCACCTGGTTATAAAATACAGGGTTCGATGCGATCCAATCTGTTTCCAGCACCCTCTTCACACCCTGTTTCCCTGATACATTCTGCGGGTAATCTCCAGGGATCCAACCTTCCAGATCGCATCAATGTCCCTCCACCCGATGCTCGGTTTTTGAATGTTTGCCAGCGCCTTTGCCTTTATTTCCCCAAATCCCTCAAAATTGAAACAGTTTATGTAATCTGCAAATTTACTTCTCACACCCTGATCCTCGAACAACCTTGGCAAATCTGAGGCAAAGCCCATTTTTACATGAGTCTTATACAGATAGTCTTTTCCGTATTTTTTGAGGACCTCCCGAATAACCGCCTTGCTGCCTACCGGGCCAACCTTGTATTCAATGGGCAGGGCCCGCAGATACTCAACAACGCGATAATCAAGAAATGGAGAACGCGACTCCAACGACTGTGACATGGAGAGCCGATCAAAGGCCCTGAGCACAATAGGTAATATTTTATAATTGAATGCCTCTTCCAGTTCGGCCTGCATTCCCCTCTTCGAGCGCTCCAGGTTATTGAGAGTCGTCAGAATAAAATCCAACGGGTTAAGCAGCCTATGCAGTCCTCCTTCCCTTTTCTGTTCCAGAGCCGCATTTTTGGTCTGCTCCAATACGGAATACAGTCTCAACGTTGAAACCATATTTCCGGAGATCAAGGCCCTTCGGCATGCCGCCTCGATCATATAGGGATAGCCTCCCAGTTGTTCATCGCTTCCATGCCCTTCCAATACAACCTTGAAGCCGCTTTGACCAATCGCCTTGTAGGTATCCAAATAAGCGATAGCGGATGGATTCCATATCGGAAATTCGAGAAAACCCAATGCCTCCTCTATGCGGCCGGCACCAATGGAATGGTCAGACTGCACGCAACAGGCGACATCATCATACTCCTGCATAAGAGAGAACACCTTTGCCGATTCATCCGTGCCCGAACCGGGGTGTATGAAGGTGAATGGTTTTATATGGGAATTCAGGCGCTCCTTGGCCAGTATATAGATCAGGGTTGAATCAAGCCCACCGCTCAAGGTGATGCAGACCGGCACATCGGCCCTGTGCCGCAGCGCTATTGAATCGACCAGCAGTTCTTCAAATGACTCAATGACAGATTCCCAGCTGGAATATCTGGACTCGTCCAGTGCATGATCACTGCCAAAATACCACTTCCGATGTTTGATGGGTTTATCTTTGGACACTATGATCAAATGGCCAGGCCGAATCTGCCATACTCCTTTTATGTGTGTCCTTTCATCAAAGTCGGTGGCCGTATCGTCCACAAAGGCCCTGATTACATTCCGGTCAAACTCAATGTCTTTTTTCAACGTGGCGAGCGGCCTAATTTCCGAAGCAAAATACAGCCGGCCGGATTGTTGCATCCAATAGAGAGGCTTTTTACCAAAACGGTCTCTGCAGAGTATTAATTCGCCCTCTTTAGTGTTGTACCAGGCAAATGCAAACATGCCATTAAGCTTGTTTACGATAGAGAGGCCCTGGCGATTTAAAAGCTCCAGCAAAACCTCCGTGTCTGATGTTGAGCACAGTGCCACGTCCTTCAAATACTGTTTCTTAAGCTCCTTGTAATTGTAAATTTCCCCATTAAACACTATCGTATTCCCACCCTTTTGCATCGGCTGTGCCGCCGCATCGGAAACATCAATTATAGAAAGCCTTTGTTGGCCAAGAATCCAGGGCTGATGCACGACCACATTTTCACCATCCGGGCCTCGGTGGCGCATGGCATCGAGAAACAGCCTTGCCAATCCAACCTCCTCACCCTGAAAACCGAAAATCGAGCACATGTTAACAGACCCTAGAACCGCCCCTTGAACAACGGCCTTGAGAAGGACTTGTTGACAAGCATCCATTCATAAAGCCGCCCCATGTAATCTCTGGCAACATCGGCAACCAACGCGGACTTCAACCCTCTCCCCTCCTGCTTGAGCGAGTAGCCACACTCGGCTGCAATTCCTTGGCAATCTATATCTCTGTCCTCCGGTATATTGAGCAGCCTTTTTGAAAAAGAGGAAAGCCTCAGGTTTTGCAGCACCAACTGGTCATGCGAATCCAATTCTAGACATCCCTTGCCGATAGAGTTGGTATTAATCGTTGCAAATGGGGTACTACCCCAGGTTACATGGATATTCCCTCTATCATAGTTCCTCCAGTACTCTTCATTGCCACCCGGCTCCAACATCCTGTCATCAAAATCAACCCCTAAATAGGCGCAGATTTTTGCAAACTCAATTTGCGGATCAGCAACCATATCTTCATACTTGATCAGTAAATAATCCTCATGGCCTTTGAATCTTAATGCCGCCGCATTGTTAAAAAGCCAGTGGCCTACGGCATTGAAGCTTTTGACTCCCCTTCGCTTCATGGAGGCGATAACGTCCATTGGATTGCGAACCAGATGGATGATCTTCGCATCAGGATAGAGATTTAGCATCTCATGCAAGAAAAGTGCATTGTTTCCCGTCTTTTCCCCCCAGATCCGTTTGCCCCTTTTTTCAAGATAGGCATCAAACAGTTGATCAATAAACTCGCGCAGACTTCCAGAGCACGCCAGCATGGAAAGCAAAATCTCATCGGTTACAAAATAGGCCTGTTTATTGAAGAAGAAAGTGCGCACTCTATCCTCACCGGCAGAGAGGATTCCATTTTTCAGGTAACTCGAAAAATTCTGCTGTAACGACTCGAAGCCGGGATAATAGAGCCTGTCTTTGTTAAAGAGATAGAGTTCCGGCCCTATAGCCAGCAGGGGATGTCGGTCGAGCACCGTACTCAACAAGGTACTGCCCGTGCTTGCCGAGCAGACGATGAAAAATGGACTGGTACAGAGCGTCATTTATAAAACTCGGGCCATATAGGCTGGGTTTATGGATTTTATAAACATGAGCGTCTGAACTCTCTGTTTCTTATTAATAAAAAGAGGGGAAATCAGCGTATTGCTAACCACACAGGCCAGGGTGGCATAAACGGCACCTTCAGGGCCGATGATCGGAATAAGCACCAGATTAAGCACCACGTTGATCGCCATTCCAATAGACTGAAAGATGATATTGTAGATCTGCTGATTTTCCGCAAGCACCCAATTGCCCTTGAGAACGCCAAAGAACACGAACAGATTGGCCCAGGCGTATATGGCCAACAGTCGCGCTGATTCTGCGTAGTCAATTCCGTAAGAGAGTGTAACGATCTCCTTGGCGAACAGCGCTATTGGAAGCATGACCGATATGGCCAGCCAGGTTCCCAGGCTGTAGATGCCCTGCAGCAGGGCAAAGTATTTTTCCTGATCTACTTCCCTTGCCTTGAGCACTGCGGGAAACAGTGAGCTGCTGATAATCATGGGGATGAAATACCAGACCTCCGAGAGCCGCACAGCGGCCGCGTAATTGCCAACATCCTCGGCCCCAAGCATTTCACGAATCATTACCTGATCTACCTTCATGTAGATTGAGACCACTATGCCGGACAGGATCAGCGGCCATGAGTCGCGAAACAGCCGCCTTGCAATGTCCATGCGAAAACGCCAACGCTGAATATGCCGATCATTGCGCCAATAGTTGATGACAAGCCCGAACGCCAGAACGGCGCTATCGACGATCATGGCGATTGCAAACCAGATCAGCGCAGCTTCCAGCCAGACAAGATAAATCCTGATGAGTGAGGAGAGCAGGATCTGCCCAAGCTGGGCCTGAACCACATATCGCGACTGGACGCGGGACTGAAAAAAAAAGTCTATGACGTTGAGTGACTGAAACAGCAGACCGGCGGCGATGAGGAAGACAAGAATCTTCTCCTCCGGGGAAGCACTCGTGACCGGCACCACCACGCCGAGGCAGACCAGAATCAGCAGCGCCCCCACAAGCTTGAGCCAGAAGGCCGTGCCCAGCAGTTCATCGTTACGACCTTCGTCCTTGACCAGCTCACGCACCACAATACCATCCAGGCCCAGAAGCGCAACAACGGAAAACAGCCCCACGAAACTCATGGCGTAACTCAGCTCCCCAAAGCGCTGCGGGCCGAGATATCGCGCCACATAGATACCGACCAGGAAATTGACGCCCAGACGGAATACACGCTCCGCGGCCAGCCAGGAGGTATTGGCAAAGTACTTGCGGAAGCTGGCGTGACGGAAAAACCTCATACTCCACGATCAACCGGTTGACTCAAACCGGTTCCTGCTTATGCCAGAGCAGGAACTGGGGCCTGCCCGCAAATGTCGGACCCAGATCACGATATTCGCTTGAAGAGAGCACCAGGGTCCGAATCTTACGGCCGATGTAGCGCTCTGTCTTGGCAACCAGGTCCCCAAGGTTTTCCTGATGGATATCTCCGACGAGTACCAGGTCGATAAGCCCCGTATCCTTCCCTTCCGCATAATCGTCGATCAGCCAGGCCTGTTCCAGATTGCCCAGCCGCTCGATGATGCTGTCCAGTATCCGGTCCATGCCCAGCGCCTTACGGACCATGGAGTGCAGTTCCGGAAAAAGGGGATGGTTACTGTTTGCACGGTAGTTGATCTGGCGCCCCTCTTTCTCCCGCTCCAACAATCCGGCGTCATTGAGCTGCTGCAACTCCTCGCGGACCTGGCTGGGGGACGCCTGGAACTCTCCCGCCAGTTCCCTCAGATAGGCGTGTCTGTCGGGGTTCAGAAACAGGCGCATCAGGATGCGTATGCGTGTTTTTGAGGTGATTAAGCCACTAAATATACTGTCCAAGATGAGCGCCTTTTCGTTCTATATTTTAGAACAATAGACCATTGGCTTTTACTCTTCAAGGTAGATAGCGGCCGGCGCAGCCGGATCTTGAAAAGACATGACGCCTCGTAACTAATTGATATTACAGAAAGACGTGCAAAACAAGGTTTGTACTGGATTCCAGATCTACTGGTAAGATCCAGGAGGATCGGGCTACTCGGCAATGGCCCCTTTGCCGACACCCTCAAACAGACGGACCTTGAAATCGGCGTTCGGATGATCCGCCCTCAACCGCTCCAGGACGTGCCGGGCCAGGTTTTCCACCGTCGAGTCGCAATCGACGAGATAGCAGCGCTCAGCGGGCAGTTCCAGCTCGAATCTGCCCTGGCCGGAGCGGTAGCTGAAACGGCAATAGACAGTCCCATTTTTTTCGGACTTTTCCGCCAGGTCCGCCCGGGTTCCGATATAGATGTCCCGCCACAACCGGGCCCACTCAGCCTCCAGCGCCGGGGCGCGTTTCCCATTCTGGAAGATTTCTATGAAGGAGCGGTGACCATGGGCGATGCGTTGGCAGTTGCCCTTATGGTGCTTGAGGCCGTGACTCACATGGAAGCAGGCACCATCACGCGCTTCGGTGTGCAGGCTTATTGTTACCCGGGCCACATTATCCGGAAGGCCCGGCTGCAACCTTTCGGCAATAGCCTGTGCCAGCGATTCAGGGGTGATCTCGTCACTATCAATCAAACAGGTGGCGCTGGCCGGACTGCTATGACGGATCTCCCATCCCGACGAACACCGAAAACTCACATCGCAGCGCTGGTCCTTTCCCTGGAACTCAGTCGCGGCATGCCTGATGGGCACCAGCAGCCTGTGATCAAAGCCCTCGTCAACAGTCTGCTTGACATAGCGCTTGATTTCGCCGAAATCCAGCACCATGCCCTGGTCATCCAGGCTGCCCTCCAGTTCCACGTCCAACAGCCAGCTTTCTCCCAGCAGACCCCGCTCCGGATGCAGACAGGAGAAGTCGATGACGGTCAGGCCGTCCACAAAAAGTCGCACCATAAAAGACTGTTATCCGTGAAATCAGTTGGATAGAAGACTCAATCGATCAGGTATTATGGCACAGGAAACCCCACCAACCGGGGCAAGCTGCTGCTTGGTCGTTTTTATTATCAGGGCCGATCTCAATCACCCATAAGATCGTGGATTTTCTCCATCGAAAGCCTGCACGACAGGCTGCACTTTTCATCACCGCAGTGGAAGGTGCAGAATGCATAAATGGCATCCTCGTTTCTGGAGAAGTCGCGGGCGAACCGTTCCGCCTGGCCGCTGCAGACCCAGTCCGCTGCGCTCTGATCCAGTCCGACATCAAAGCCTTTTTGTTCGCTCAGATAGTACTTGTGCTCTTCAACCTCTTTGCGCTGAAAAAACAAGCGGATAAGGAATTGCTGCTGTTCCGTCAGCCGACCTGGCTGCTTCTCACTCTTCAACATTGGCACCTGTACTGCTTATTCAAAAACCGGACTTATCGATGATATTCAATCAGCGGGCGCTACGAAATGGCCGGCATCATACCCAGAGAAACCAGCCGGCGCCAGGTTTTGGAACAACTCCATGAATGAAATGACTGGGAAGCTTGAAGCGGCCTGCCTGAAACCGCTCCACCCGCGGCGACTTTGAAGCCGGCCGGTTATTTATTGACCGCCCGTCTGACCTCCGTAACAAACAGAATATAGGCAAACCTGCGGTTGAGCCCTTTGCTGTGGAAATTCTTCATCAGGGTTCCATTGGGAAAGCTGATGCGCTCACCCTGGCGCAAATCCTGCGCCGGGGCGGCAAGCCATAATACGTTATTGTTGTCCTCCCGCACCTGCAAGTAACTGTATAGCTTTCTCTTGAAGTGTTGCAGGATTACGGCCTCGTGGGGCAAGGGGGCCTTATTCATTTCACGCGAGGCGATTGCAGCCCTATGCTTTTGCGCCTCGGCAGGTGTCGCCCAGTAGCCGATATCGCCCCGCTCATTGAAGGTGGCGTAAAAGACATTGCGCAGATAACCCGAGCCATCACTGCCCCCCAACAGGTAGATCCTGTCATCGAGGACGGCCGCCTCCGCACCCGCCAGTCCAAAAGGCGTCGGGGAGGTGTATTCCCAGTCCGACAATTCGCCTTCACCGCTAATGCGCGCCCGCTCGATGGAACTCAGGCGGGTGGCGCCCGTCAACCCCCCTATGGCGTAGATGAAGCCATTATGCATGGCCGTGGCCAGGGCGTAGCGGCCGGTTTGCAGGGGGGAACTGGCGCTCCAGGGCCGGAACAGGGCATCCTCGTCGATCTTGCTCCACTCCACGGCCGCAATGCCGCTTCCCTCCTCCTTGCTGTGGCCGCCGATGTTGTAGACGCCGTCGCCCACGGTTTCCACCCCATGCACATAGCGCGCAATGAGCATCGGGTCGGTGGCGACAAACCATTCGCCAAGGCTGCCGTCCGGGTTTATCTCGGCCTGCTCCACCGTATCCAGCAGGATGCCGCCAAAACCACCAAAGGCATAGATATAGTCGCCGATAACCGCCAGCTTGACGCAGCGCCTCGGGATATTAAGGGTGGTTTTCTCCAGGACCCACTCACCCAGCGTGCCATCGGCTTTGATCTCCGCCCGCTCCACGCTGGCGAGCAGTTCCTTGCCGTTGTGGCCGCGCCCTCCACCTACCACATAGAGATGATTTTTATGGGCGATAGCAGAAAAATACCCCCGCTCAACATTGAGCCTGGGTCCAAAACGCCAGGGGGAAAGCGCGCCGTCCGGCCTGACCCGCGCATACTCGGTGGTATTCGTGAACGAAGGCGTCTTGGCCGAACCGGCGACGAGGCTCAAACCGCCAATCATATGAATGATACCGTCCCCGGCATGAATGGCCGCCCCGGTGCGCCCAGTCTGCATGGAGGATGTCTCTTTCCATCCGGCGATCCAGTCATTCTTCTTCCCGGCCGCCGGCACCGCCGTTTTTGGTGCTTCCGCAGCGAGTGCGTCCGGCAGCAGGGCAATAGCCAGGAACAACAAAAGAGCGCAACGCTGAGCCATATACCTATTCCGAATCATCATCTTCTTCTATGAAAAGCATTCAGTCATTCCCGCATCAGCCCGGCGGTCATTCGGGCATGGTTTAACCGCAATGGTGTAACACCTCGGGTCCAGTTAAAATAATGAGCCGTTTTCCCATTATTCATTCTGTCATCATCACCCCACTAAATAAATGCAAAAAATTATTCTGATTGTATTTCTATTGATCCTGGCCGGCTGCTCATCGGATGTCCCGGAAGACGATGCCGCCTATGTCAGCGCCATTCTGGAAGATTTAAAGCTGGGCAACAGTATCGAGAAGGTCAGGCGCTTCTTTGAAAAGCATGGGCATACGCTGCAAATATACGACAATTGCAAGATGGCCATGGTGCAGGATATCGCACCCTGTGATCAAGGCTACAGATCAACGGGAATCATCAAGCTGCCGAGCAAGAGCAAAAAACTGGGCGAGGGCCGGGCGCAGATCTATCTGAAATTCGACAGCAATGGCGCCCTCAGCGACTACTTCCATGATCTCTATTATGATAACTACTGAGGAAAGATAAAGCGGTGAGAAAGCCGGATTGGTCGGCCATTCGGCCGGCTATTACGCAACATGGAAATCATCATCCGGCTCAGATGGCGCCTGATCCTTGATGTATTTCTTCCTTTACAGGCGACAGCAGAAAACAAATAGGAGAAGGACCAGGTTTATTCCCTGTGGACCCATGAAAACCGCTGAATCTTAGCCCCGCCCCCGTGGCGCCTGTATAATCGCCGCCTCAGCCTCCAAGAAAATCAAGAGAACATCCATGCAGAACCGTTGGAACGACCAGGAAGCCGCCCGCCACACCACGGACCTCGCCCTGCGGGTCTACAGCTCCCGCCTACTGGGCCGGGACAAGTCCCTGGTGCTGCACGGCGGCGGCAATACCTCGGTGAAGATCCGGGAGAAAAACATCCTGGGCGAGGAGGAGGATATCCTCTATGTGAAAGGCAGCGGCTGGGATCTGGAGACCATCGAGGAGCCCGGTTTTTCCCCGGTGCGCATGGATCATCTGCTGAAGCTGGCCGGGCTCGGCTCACTGTCCGACCCGGAAATGGTGAATGAGCTCAGGACCCACATGACCCGGGCCTGTGCCCCCTCGCCGTCGGTGGAGACCATCCTGCACGCCACCCTGCCCTACAAGTACGTGGACCACAGCCATGCGGATGCGGTGGTCACCGTCACCAACACCGCCGACGGCCTGGCGCGCGTGCGGGAGATCTACGGCGATGAGGTGGTCATCATCCCCTATGTCATGCCAGGCTTCGATCTGGCGCGCCTGTGCGCCGAGCGTTTCGCCGCCGAGGCCACGGACAGCACCATCGGCATGGTGCTGATGAATCACGGGCTGTTCTCCTTCGGCGATACGGCCAGGGAGTCCTATGACCGGCATATCCATCTGGTGGCCCGCGCCGAGGCCTATCTCAAGGCCCGGAACGCCTGGGATCTGCCTGCCGCCAAGGTCTCCGTTACCGCAGGCTCAACCCGGCGGGACATCGCCGGGCTGCGCAAGGCGCTGTCAGCGGCCGCCGGTTTCCCCCTGCTCCTGGCCACAGATCCGGACCCGCAGTGCCTGGCCTTCATTCAGCGGGAAGACATCGCCCGCATCTCCCAGCAGGGTCCGGCCACGCCGGATCATGTGATCCGCACCAAGCGGCTGCCCCTGCTGGGACGTGACCTGGAGGGTTATTGCGCGGCCTACAAGGCCTACTTCGAGGAAAACGCCCCGCTGGCGCGGGAGAGAAAGACCATGCTCGACCCGGCCCCGCGGGTCATCCTGGACCCCGAGCTGGGGCTCTGCACCGCCGGCCGCCGCGCCGGGGACTGCGCCGTCATCAACGACATCTACCGCCACACCATGACCATTATCCAGCGCGCCACCATGCTGGGCGGCTACCGGGCGCTGCCGGCGCGGGATATCTTCGAGGTGGAATACTGGGATCTCGAACAGGCGAAGCTGCGCAAGGGCGGCGAACCACCCCCCTTCAGCGGCGAGGTCGCGCTGGTGACGGGCGCCGCCTCCGGCATCGGCAAGGCCTGCGTGGAGGCCCTGCTGGCGCGCGGGGCCGCGGTGATCGGCCTGGATATCGACCCCGCGGTCGAACGGCTCCACCGGCGCCCGGATTTCCTCGGCCTCCCCTGTGACATAACGGACGAGGCCCGGATTGATCAGGCCCTGGAGGCCGGCGTGCGCGCCTTCGGCGGCCTGGACATGCTCATTCTCAACGCCGGCGTCTTTCCGGGGGGCTGCCCCATCGACGCCCTGGCCACCGATCAGTGGCGCCAGGTGTTCAACGTCAACCTGGACGCCAACCTGGTGCTGCTGCGCGAGTGCCACCCTTTATTGAAACTGGCCCCCGGCGGCGGCCGGGTGGTGGTCATCGGCTCCAGGAATGTCCCGGCGCCGGGACCGGGAGCGGCGGCCTACTCGGCCTCCAAGGCCGCCCTGAACCAGCTGGCCCGCATCGCGGCCCTGGAATGGAGCGGCGACGGCATCCGCATCAACTCCCTGCACCCGGATGCGGTCTTCGACACCGGCCTGTGGACCGACGAGGTGTTGCAGGACCGCGCCCGCCACTATGGCCTCAGCGTCGAGGAATACAAGCGCAGGAATCTCCTGGGGGTGGAGGTCACCAGCCATGACGTGGCCGATCTTGCGGCCGAGATGTGTGGCCCGCTGTTCGCCAAGACCACGGCGGCCCAGGTGCCGGTGGACGGCGGCAACGACCGGGTCATCTGAATCCAGACCGGCGGTTGCTCAATGGAGTATTTTGGGGCCCCCGCAGCATTTCTTGAATTTTTTTCCGCTGCCGCAGGGGCAGGGTTCATTGCGGCCGATCTTCTTCGATGAGGCAGGCTCACGCCTCTCCCGCTCCTGCTCCATCCGCGCCAGATATATCGAACGCCCCATGTGCGCATAGCTCAGCATGGCGTCTTCGAACAGCCGCAGCATATCCTGCGCCAGTTCCTCCAGCGGGCGCTCCTCGATGACAGACTCCTCCTGATAGGCCCCGGCCAGGGTGCGGTCGGCAAAGAAGCTCAGCACCATCATGCATGAGCCCAGCTCCTCGTCCCATTCATCCAGGGCGTACGCCTCCCAGACCTCGTCGAGATAGGAATGGCCCATCAGGAAGCCCCGGGCCCATTGTCCCAGGGGGGCGTCGTCGGAAAAATTATCCAGTGGCGCCGCCGGCGTACAGCTTGGGGGGATGGTCAGCTCACCGTCTACGACCTGCTGATTGAGCTGGTTGTACAGCGTCATGATGGCCTGGATGACCGCATTGGCCTCATCCATGCCGCTATAGTTCGCCTCTTGCCCGGCGAACACCAGGGGCAGCCAGTCACTGGGGGGGATCATCTCGGGTGAGCAGGCAATGGCGAAAAGGAAGCCTTGCAGCTCATGGTAGGTCAAGGTGCCTTCCGGCCGGTCCGGCGAATCCAGGAAAGACCTCAACCTGTCGGCCGCCCCGGCCCTTAGCTTCTCAGGAAACATCTTTTGCCTCTCTTGCTGACTTGCAGACCGGCAGGCTGAAGGGGGTCTTGTCGGGGCCGAAACTCATCCCGCCATGCTCTATTTCATTGGCCGCCGAGGCGATCAGGCGGCATTTGTCCATACGCCGCAGCTTTTTTATCAGCGCCTCTCTCCGGCTGGCGGAACTGCGGGTATGCCCGCCCTCGAGATAAACCAGCCGCCGCGGCTCATGGCCGCGGAAATACTTGGCGCCACGCCGGTTGAGGTGCTGAGACAGGCGTCTTTCAATATCGATGGTGATGCCGGTGTAGAGCGAACCGTCGGTGCAGAGAATGATGTATACCTGCCAATTCATTGTCCTACGCCAATGCCGGCCGGCAGCCGCCCGGGAAAGCCCTGATTATCGGCGGCGGCCTTTTTTGCCACTGCCACGGGGATCCTCGAACCGGACCTTCAGCGGTCTTTCGCCAAGCGCCTTGCCGTCGAGCCCGGCGATGGCCGCCCGCGCTTCATGACCCTCCATTTCGACAAAGCCAAAGCCCTTGCATTTTCCCGTGAAGACATCCGAGGCGAGATGAATGGAACGGACGGTTCCGTATTCCGAAAACAATGCCCGAACGGTCTCTTCTGTGGCATCGAAAGGCAGGTTTCCAACAAACATTTTTTTCAAAGCATATATCCTTACATGGGCAGTGCTAGGCGATGCCGGCTGTAGTAAGAAAAAAACGGATCCCGCAGCATGCTGCGGGATCCCATATTCAGGTATGGATCAACGCCGGAATCAGCTCTCGACGACGACCTGGGTCGCCTGGGGACCCTTGGGACCCTGCTCGGTCTCGAAATTCACGGTTTGCCCCTCGGCCAGGGTCTTGAACCCGCCTCCCTGAATAGCGGAAAAATGCACAAATACATCCTTGCTGCCATCGGCAGGGGTTATGAAACCGAAACCCTTGGATTCGTTAAACCATTTAACAGTGCCTGTAGCCATAATAATTACCTTTACTTATCAAAGTGTTAATACCATTTTGCGCATTATTTTAGGCTATCTGGCACGAGAAACCGGGAGGGAACTTATGAAATAACCTGAATAAAGTACGCTGAGGCGCAGTGTATCTGAATCGCCGCCGGGAATATACATCTTCAACACCCCAAACAAGAACCGGTTTTGCTATATAATCCGCCATCCAAAAACAGACCTTTCAGCAAAACGGCGGCAAAGCCCGCCCTGCGGTGTGATTCCCTTTGATGCTCAGCCTGTTCAATAACAAATCCCTGCTCGATGAGGACGCCACTCAGTGGCTGTTCGACGCCTACGCCTGGGCCCTTGGTAATTTCGGCAGCGATTTTTTCCATGAAGAGACCATCCTGGTCACCCCGACCAGCAGGCACTTTCCCTGCAGGGTCAACAGCAGGGAATCCATGGCGGCCTCGGTCTTCGAGCAGGTGGCCGGCTATGCCGGGATGCAGAACTGGCCGTTCAGGCTGGTCGAACCCGGCCCTGATTTTGTCCCGGTTTCGCCTTCTTCCATCACATTTAATGGCGCTCCCCGGGGGCCGGCCGCATCACTGTCTCTTGACGGAGAAGTCAAGGATCTCACCATCACCTACACCCCGGAGCAGACCAGGGACCCGAGCGTTCTTGCCGCCCTGTTTTCCCTTAATCTCGCCGCCCACCTGGGCAGGGCGACGGACGAGCCGCCTCCGGGAGACGAAGAGCTGCGGGGGCACGCCACCGACCTGCTCGCCATCTTCATGGGTTTCGGACTCTTCCTGGCGAACAATGCCGTCATGGTCCGCTCCGGCTGTTCCGGTTGTGGCCGCTCGGTGCAATCCATGGGCTTTCTCTCCGAGGACGAGATGACCTATGGGCTGGCCCTGTTTTGCGTCCTGAAAGAGATACCCAACCAGGAGGCCCTGCCCCATTTGAAGCGCCCGCTGCGGCCACTGTTCAAAAAGGCAGTCAAGGAGATCAGCGCCAACAGGGCCGGGGTCGGCCGGCTCCTGGCCATTGACCGCCCGATCAAATCAATCCCGGATGTTTCGTAAAATGAAAAAACACTTTTTTCTGATATTGGCTGCTTTTTTACTGCTTTCCTGCGGCTTCAAGCCTGATGAGGCCGAGGTCCGGCATAGAATCAACGAGGCACTGCACATCGAATTGCCGGGCGGCTTCAAAATCATAAAAAGCTACAATGCGAGGGTGATAGACGATTACCTGGAGGCCTTCATCATCGAGTTCACCCCGGAGGGCTATGCCACGTTCAACAATCTCGTTGAACTGGACAAATGGGAAAAGGAGGAGCAGGGATACAGGCACAGGAGGCAGCTCGACGAGAGGCGCAAGGTAACCATCTCCGTGGATCCGGCCAGCCGCAGATTGCATTACAAGCATTTGCACCAATAATCACCGGCGCGGCCTGATGCCACAGTCCCGGCACGGCAGGGACCGCCGTGACCCTTCCATGACCTCATACCACTTTTTCGCCACCACGCCCAGGAATATGGAGTCGCTGCTGGCCGACGAGCTGCGCGGGCTGGGCGGCGAAGGGGTCGCCGAGACCCGCGCCGGCGTACATTTTACCGGCGCCCTGGCGGCCGCCTACCGGATCTGCCTGTGGTCACGGATCGCAAACCGGGTGCTGCTGGTGCTTGGCCGTTTCCCGGCCGCCACGCCGGAGGCCCTGTACGCCGGGGCACAAAGGATTCCCTGGCACGAGCATTTCAGCCCCGACGAAACCTTCGCCGTGGATTTCAACACCTCCCAGTCCCAAATCACCCACAGCCACTTCGGCGCCCTCAAGGTCAAAGACGCCATCGCCGACCAGTTCCGCCGGCATGGCGGCGTCCGGCCCTGGGTGGAGACCGAACGCCCTGACATACGCATCAATGTCTATCTGCGGCGGGATGAGGCCACCCTCTGTCTGGATCTGTCGGAGGAATCCCTGCATCGCCGCGGCTACCGTGAACAAGGGGTAACGGCGCCTTTGAAGGAAAACCTGGCCGCCGCAATCCTGCTGCGCGCCGGCTGGCCGGAGATCGCCCATGAGGGAGGCGCCCTGGTCGACCCCATGTGCGGCTCGGGCACCCTGCCCATCGAGGCCGCCCTCATGGCGGCGGATATCGCCCCCGGCCTGCTGCGCGACCACTGGGGCTTCCTGCGCTGGAAGCATCACGACGCGCCCGCCTGGGATGCCCTGATGGTTGAGGCCAAATCCCGCCGGGAAAAGGGACTCGAACGATTGCCTTCCATCCAGGGCTTTGATCACAACCCCGCCGCCGTGCATGCCGCCCTGGCCAATGTGGAACGGGCGGGGCTGCATGGGAGGATACATATCGAGCGGCGGGAACTCGAGCATTGCGCGCCCGCCCGCCCCAAGGATACCGGCCTGGTGGTCGTCAACCCCCCCTATGGCGAACGCCTGGGCGCGGACTCGGACCTGGAGAACCTCTATCGCCGCCTGGGCGAGCGGCTGAAGGAAGGATTCCCCGGCTGGCGCGCCGCGGTAATCACCGGCAACCCCGAACTGGGCAAAAAACTCGGCCTGCGCGCCAGGCGCAAACATACCCTCTACAACGGCCGCATCGAATGCAGGCTGCTCCATTTCGACATCACCCCGGAATGGTTCCTGGCCGACCGGCAGCGCCCAGGCCCGCTCCCCGCGGAACAACGCGGCGCGGGTGCGCAAATGTTCGCCAACCGGCTGAAAAAGAATCTCAAACACCTTGGCCGCTGGGCCAGGCGGGAAGGGATCCACTGCTACCGCCTGTATGGCGCCGACCTGCCCGAATACGCCATTGCCGTCGACCTGTATGAAGGTGAAAAACGCTGGGTCCATGTGCAGGAGTACGAGGCCCCGAAAAACGTCGACAAACAGAATGCCCGCAGGCGGGTGCGCGAGGCCCTCGGCGTGATCCTCGAGGTATTGGCGTTACCGGAAGATCAACTGTTCTTCAAAGTGCGGCGGCAACAAAAAGGCAGCGCCCAGTACCAAAAGCTGGCATCCAGGAAAAACTATCATGAGGTGTATGAAGGCGGCTGCCGCTTTCTGGTGAACTTCGAGGATTATCTCGATACCGGCCTGTTCCTCGACCACCGTATCACCCGCGCCATGCTGGCCGGGCTCGCCGCCGGCAAAAATTTCTTGAACCTCTTCGCCTATACCGGCGCTGCAACGGTCCATGCCGCCAGAGGGGGCGCTGCTTCGACCACTACTGTGGACATGTCCAGGACCTACATCGATTGGGCAAAGCGCAACATGGCACTCAATGGCTTTGACGGCGCCCGGCATACATTCATCCAGGCTAACTGCCTGGAATGGCTGAACAAGGCAGCCAATGGAAAAAAGTACGGCCTCATATTCCTGGACCCGCCGAGCTTCTCCTCATCCAAGCGCATGCAAGGCACCTTTGATATACAACGCGATCACGCAGCGCTGATCAGAAAAACCATGAGGCTCCTGGAACCGGACGGCGTTCTGATATTCTCCAACAACCTGCGCCGCTTCAAAATGGATGCAAAAGCCTTGTCTGATCTGAAGATAAAGGACATCAGCCGGGCGACCCTGCCCAAGGACTTCGAGCGCAACCCGCGGATTCATAACTGCTGGGAGATCCGCTGGCCGGGACGGTGAATCCGTTTGCCCTACTCCGCCGAGCGTAAATCAGAGAGGTAGCGGAACAGGGCCCTGGCGGATTTTGGCGGCCTGTTCTGCTCCCGCTCTTTCCTGGCATTGCGCGCCAACTGGCGCAACTGTTGGCGATCGGCGGCTTCAAACCGGTTTGCCAACTCTTCGAGCAAACCGCCGTCGCCTTCGATGAGCGCATCGCGCCACTGCTCGACTTCATGAAATGCCTGGACCTCTTCCCGGTGCGGTCTGGACAGCCCCTCCAGGGCCCGGCATATGGCATCCGCATCCACTTCCCGCATGAGAGCGCCGATATGCTGTATCTGCCGCCGGAGCGCCTCCCGTTTGAACCCCTTCGCCGCCAGCACCGCCGCCCGCAGCCGCTCCGGCATCGGGATCTTATCCAGGCTGGATTCCGGCAATGCAACGAGCCGCTTGCCAAGGTCGCGCAATGCCTGCATCTCCCGCTTGATTTGAGATTTGCTTTTTCGTTCTTCGGTATCTGTTTCAGTCATGGATTCAGGCTCAAAGGTGCCGCCGCATTCCACCCGATTCTATGGCTTCCCGGTACATAAGCCAATATCGCCATCCTCCGTTATCTTCACAAATACGGCAAGTCGGTATTCATTCAAAGGATGGAGCGATAGACTACGCATATCAAGAAACTCTACCCGGATGCACTCTATATTGGTGTGGCTGATGGCGCTGCAGATAACTGGCCATTTGTGAATACTCCACCGGCTAAAGCCGGTGGCTTCGGGTTACGGCTGAAAGCCGGATTGGTCAGCCATTCGGCCGACTATTACACAACATGAAAATCATCATCCGGCTCAGGTAGCGTCTGATTCTTCATGATCTCGGTTGATTGAGCCCGCATGGATGATCATTTCCTGGGTCATCGCTGTCAACCTCAGAACCCATAGCTCCCACCGTTCTCGGCCAGCCACTGTTTTCGCGCCTGGAAATCGGGCAACATCCGCTCCACCAGGCTCCAGAATCGTGGTGTGTGGTGCTTCTCGATGAGATGAACCAACTCGTGGACGATAATGTAATCGGCAATGGGCGAGGGGAGGAGCACAGTATGCCAGTGGAAATTCAGCACCCCTTTTTCACCGCATGACCCCCAGCGATATCCCAAGTCCCGCACCTCGATCCTTGATGGCTCGACCCCCAGGCGTTCCTGGTACAACGCCACGCGCCGCTTGAGCCAGACCGAACCCACGGTCCGGTACCAGGCGATGAAATGATTCCGCGCGTTATCCCTTTCGGTTGCCAATAACAGAAAGCGGCCATTGGCGAGTTTGAGGGGCTTGTTCCCGTGTTCCCGAACATCCCTGACCAGCAGCAGACGGTAACTTCTGCCGAGATAGTGGAAGCCCTCGCCAGTCACGTATTCCTTGCGGTTCCCGGGCCGTTGGTAAAGCCCCTTCTCCGCCAGTTTCTTGTAGACCCAGAACAGTTTTTCCTCGGCGACAACCTCGATCTGCGATCGCGGAGCGCCCACCGGGACATCGAGGCGCAGGTC
>DRKS01000014.1 GCA_011051655.1 Sedimenticola sp. | reverse complement strand
CGATGCGATGATCCACCTCCCGCAGCAGCAGTCCGCCACCGTCCGAAGTGATGCGCCCACCGTCAAAACGACCGATCACCTCGCGCCGCCCCAGGGACTGAAATGCCAACTGTTTCGGTGTACACTCTGTATTCATAGGCCTCTTCCTCTTGTTGCGGATAAGTGTTTGTTTCCACCCACTTTATGCAACAAAAAGAGGCCTATTTCTATAGATATGGTGAGAAATGCGGGCTAGCATTTCATTTCTCTGCGCACCTCTGCGTCCTCTGCGGTTAATATTTATCTTTTCCCAATCCTAAATTTATAAAATTGATGAAGTAATAGTGAATACATCGATATGAAGGCGCCTCTGCGTTCTTCATGCCAACATCGACCATAGGGGCACGACCATGATCATGAAGACCTATATCGCCGGGCAATGGGTGGAAACTGACAAACGGCTGGAGGTGGCCAACCCCTACGACGGCGCCGTTTTTGCCACTGTCCCGCTGTGCGGCCGGAACGAAATAGAGCAGGCCCTGGCCGCCGCCCATGCCTGCCGCGCCGAAATGGCCTCGCTGGAGCCCTACCAGCGGGCCGACGCCCTGAAATTCATCCGGGACGAACTGGAGCGGCGCGGGGAGGAATTCGCCAAGACCCTCTCCCGGGAGAATGGCAAAACCATTGCGGAGTCCCGCCTGGAGATCGCCCGCGCGGTGGCGACCTTCGATATCGCCGCGGGCGAGTCCACCCGCATCCAGGGGGAGGCCTATGACCTCGGCATCAACCCGATGGCCGCGGGACGCCGCTGCATCGTGCGTCGCTACCCCGTTGGCGTGGTATCCGCCATCGCGCCCTTCAACTTTCCGCTCAATCTGGCAATTCACAAGATCGCCCCCGCCTTCGCCGCGGGTTGCCCGGTGGTGCTGAAGCCCGCCTCCAAGACCCCTGTCACCAGCCTGATGCTGGCCGGGATCATTGAGCACTCGGGGCTCCCCAAGGGGGCTTTCTCCGTGGTGCCCAGCGACCGCACCGCCGGGCAGATGCTGGTGGAGGACGAGCGCATCGCGCTGCTCTCCTTCACCGGCTCCCCCGAGGTCGGGTGGAAAATGAAACGGGACGCCGGCAAGAAAAAGGTCGTGCTGGAACTCGGCGGCAACGCCGGCCTGATTATCGACAAAGACCTGAAACAAACGGACTGGGACTGGCTCATCGGCCGCGCCATCATCGGGGCCTTCTATCAAAGCGGGCAGGTCTGCATCTCGGTGCAGCGCATCTTCGCCCACCGCGACATCTACGACGAGTTCAAGACCCGCTTCGTCCGCGCCGCGGAGGCCCTCGAACCGGGCGACCCCCTGGAGGAATCGACCACCCTCGGCCCCATTATCGACAGCAACAACCGCGACCGGCTGCTGGCCTGGATCGATGAGGCCCTGGCCGCGGGCGCCAAATTGCTCAGCGGCAACCAGGTGGCCCCCTGCGGCCAGGGCAACAGCCTGAGACCCACCATTCTCGAAAACGTCGCCCCGGGACAGAGGATCTGCCGGGAGGAGGCCTTCGGCCCCGTCGTCACCCTCACCCCGGTGGATTCCATGGAAGAGGCCTTCCGGCTCGCCAACGACTCGGACTTCGGCCTGCAATGCGGCGTCTTCACCCATGACTTCGACACCCTGATGCGGGGGTTCGACACCCTGGAGGTCGGCGGCGTCATCCACAACGACGTCCCCACCTTCAGGGTGGACTCCATGCCCTACGGCGGCGTCAAGGACTCCGGACTGGGGCGGGAAGGCATCCGCTACGCCATGCGGGACATGCTGGAAGAGCGGGTGCTGGTCTACAAAATGTGAAACACAGACTGAGTCCTGTGGTATCTTCTGGCGGAAGGGTCAATCCCGCAGACATGAGCACCTTGGAGTTTCAGGGCCTGTCAACACTAACGGGCCCGGGGAGAAAAAAACATGACGACAGCCTGGGTACTGGTGGCAGACGCCACCCGCGCACGTATATTTTCCGCTGAAAAACCCACCGCCGGACTGACGGAGGTTCAGGCCCTGAGCCACCCCGAGGGCCGGCTGCACGAGGGAGACCTGACCAGTGACACGGCCGGCATGGATCTCAACGGCTCCAGCCCCACCACCCATGACATGGGGCATACGTCGGACGCAAAACAACAGGAGGCCATCCGCTTCGCCGAGGAGATCCGCGACGCCATCGAATCCGGGCGCACGGCCGGCCGGTTCGGCAAACTCTATGTGATTGCAGCACCCGCCTTTCTCGGCATACTCCGGAAACACTACAGCAGCGCCATGCGCCGGATGATCGCCGCGGAGATCGACAAAAACCTCACCACCCATGACCCGGCGGAGATCCGCAGGCAACTGCCCGAGTATCTGTAGCGGCGGCCGTTTCAGATCGACGAAGAGCGCAAGCCTTTGACCAGGCCCCTGGACCCCGCGCAGCTCTACCATGGCTGCGATATCGACCGGCTGTCATTCGACACCACGGCCGAGCTGGAGCCGCTGGCCGAGACCATAGGACAGAACCGGGTCCTCGAATCCATCCAGTTCGGCGTGGGCATGCGCCACGAAGGCTACAACCTGTATGTGATGGGCTCCGCGGGGCTGGGCAGGCACACCGTGGTGCGGCGGGAGCTCGAGGCGCAGGCGCAAAAGGCGGAGGTCCCGAGCGACTGGTGTTACATCGCCAATTTTCAGGATCCCCACCTGCCCAAGGCCCTGGGGCTGCCGGCGGGCGTCGGCCGCAAATTGCGCCATGACATGGAGCAACTGGTGGACGATCTCCTCAACGCCATCCCGGCCGCCTTTCAAAGCGAAGAGTATCAGCGCCGCAGCCAGGAGATCACCGACGAGTTCAAGGCCCAGGAAGAGCGCATGGCCGAGGAGATCGGCAAAAAGGCCCGGGAACTCGGCATCGCCCTCTTGCACACCCCCGCCGGCTACACCCTGGCGCCCCAGAAGGACGGCGCCATCCTCGGCGCGGACGAGTTCAAGCAGCTCCCCCCCGAGGAACAGAGGGAGATCGAGGCCCACATCGCCGAAATCAAGGAAGAACTCAAGGCCAACATGAGCCAGCTCCCCATTTGGCAGCGGGAGATGCGCAAGCGCTTCAAGGCGCTGGACAGGGAGATCACCGAGCTGACGGTCTCACAGCTCATCGACGAGCTGGAGCAGGGCTACCAGGAGATCCCGGACGTGCTGCGCTACCTGGCGGCCATCAAACAGGATGTCATCGAAAACGTGGACCAGTTCAGGCAGCAGGAGGGCGAGGAGAAAAAGAACGCCAGCCAGGGCATGGAGTTTTCCCGCTACCGCGTCAACGTCCTGGTGGACAACGCGGAGACCCGCGGGGCGCCCATCGTCTATGAGGACAGCCCCACTTACCAGAATCTCATCGGGCGCATCGAGCACCTGGCCCGCTTCGGCACCCTGCTGACGGATTTCACCCTGATCAAACCCGGCGCCCTGCACCGGGCCAACGGCGGCTACCTGATCCTGGACGCGGAAAAGGTGCTCAGCGCCCCCTTCGCCTGGGAGGGCCTCAAACGCGCACTGGGCGCCCGTGAGATCCGTATCGAATCCCTGGAGCAGTTGCTCAGCCTGGCCAGCACCATCTCTCTCGAACCCCAGCCCATCCCCATCGACCTGAAGGTGGTCATCGTCGGCAGCCGGCTGCTCTACTACCTGCTGAAGGCCTATGATCCGGAGTTCAGCCTGCTGTTCAAGGTCACCGCGGATTTCGCCGAGGACATGCCCCGTGAAGGCCGGAACGACCAGCTCTACGCCCGGCTGATCGGGACCCTGCAACAGCGGGAGGGCCTGCGCGTGATCACACGCAAGGGGGTGGGGCGCATCATCGAGGAAAGTGCCCGCCGCGCGGGCAACGGCGAGAAGCTTTCACTGCACATGGGCAGCCTGACCGACCTGCTGAAGGAGGCCGACTACTGGGCCGACAAGGCGGGTCATGAAAGCATCCACGAAAGCGACGTCCGCAACGCCATCGAGGCCCAGGTGCGGCGGGTGGACCAACTGCGCGAGCGGCTGCACGAGTCCATACTGGACGGCACCCTGCTGATCAGCACCAAGGGGGCGCAACTGGCCCAGGTCAACGCCCTGAGCGTCATCCAGATGGGAGACCACGCCTTCGGCGTCCCGGCCCGCATCAGCGCCACCGCCCGCATGGGCACGGGTGAACTCATCGACATCGAGCGGGAGGTGGAACAGGCCGGAACCCTGCACTCCAAGGGCGTGCTGATCCTCTCCTCCTACCTGGCCAGCCGCTACGCCAAGCACCAGCCCCTGTCCGTCTCCGCCAGCCTGGTGTTCGAGCAGACCTACGGCCTGGTGGAGGGCGACAGCGCCTCGGCGGCGGAGCTGTGCGCCCTGCTGTCGGCCCTGGGGGACATCCCCATCCGGCAATCCCTGGCCATCACCGGCTCCATCAATCAGCACGGGGAAATGCAGGCCATCGGCGGCGTATGCGAAAAAATCGAAGGCTTTTTCGATATCTGCCAGAAGCGGGGGCTCACCGGCAGGGAAGGGGTCATCATCCCCGAGGCCAATGTCCGGGACCTGATGCTGCGCCGCCGGGTCATCGAGGCGGCGAAACAGGGCGCATTCCACATCTACGCCGTCACCCATGTGGAACAGGCCATGGAACTGCTCACCGGCGAGCCCGCCGGCATACCCGACGCCGGGGGGCATTACCCGCCGGACTCCATCAACGGCCGCATCCAGGCCCGGCTCGCGGAGTGGACCGCCCTGCGCCAGCAATACGCGGCCCAGCAGCCCGGGGGCGGCGGGGCGGAATAGGGGCCGGGGCCGTCAGGCCGGCCCGCCATAGTCGAACCCGGCCTCCTCCACTACCGTCCTGATCCGTTCGTCATCGTCGACGCCGTCCACCACGACCTCCCCGGCCGCCACGTTCACCTTCACCGAGGCCCCAGGGAGTACCGCCCTGATGGCGTTTTCCACCGCCTCGGCGCAGCCGCCGCAGGTCATGCCTTCCACTTTGTAGGTCTTGAGCATTCTTTCGGTCTCCTGAAATCAGATGAATATTTCGCCACCTGTCCTGCGGCCCTGCGGCTGATCAACAGCCCGCCAGCGCCGCAGCAGCAGGGAGTTGGTCACCACGCTGACCGACGACATGGCCATGGCCGCGCCGGCGATGACGGGATTGAGCAGGCCCGCGGCTGCCAGGGGGATGGCGATGAGGTTGTAAATCAGCGCCCAGAACAGATTCTGCCTGATCTTGGCATGGGTCGCGCGGGAGATGGAGAGGGCCTCGGCCACCAGGCCGGGATCGCCGCGCATGAGGGTGATGCCCGCCGTGTGCATGGCCACATCGGTGCCGGTGGCCATGGCCATGCCCACGTCGGCGGCGGCCAGGGCGGGGGCGTCATTGATGCCGTCGCCCACCATGGCCACCGTCCTTCCCCTGGCCTTCAGGGCCTCGATCTCCGCCTTCTTGTCCTCCGGCAACACCTCGGCGAGGACCTGGTCGACGCCCACGCCGGCGGCCACCGCCTGCGCCGCCCGCCGGTTGTCACCCGTCAGCATCACCGTCTCCAGCCCCAGGGCCCTCAGCCCGGCAATCGCCCCGGCGGCCCCCGCCTTGACCGGATCGGTGACGGCGATGAAGCCCAGCAGCCGGACCGGCTCACCGGCCTGCATGACCCACATGAGGGTTTGGCCCTCCCCTTCGGCCTCATCGGCCTGGTCCTCCGGGAAGGCCGCGGGATCGGCGCCGCGCTCCTCCATCAGGCGGCGACTGCCGACAACCAGGGCGCGCTCTCCCACCCGGGCCTCCAGGCCCCGCCCCGGCAAGGCGCTGAAACCGGTCACCGGCAGCAGCTCCAATCCCTCTTGTTGCGCACGCTCCAGCAGGGCGCGCGCCAGGGGATGTTCGCTGCCCTGCTGGGCCGACGCGGCATAGCGCAGCAATTCACGCGCGTCGATGCCCAAGGCAAAGATCCGGTGGAGGGCCGGCCGTCCCTCGGTGAGGGTGCCGGTTTTGTCGAACACCAGGGTATCGGCCCGATGGGCGCGCTCCAGGGCCTCGGCGTCCTTGATCAGGATGCCCCGGCGGGCGGCCATGCCGGTGCCCACCATGATGGCCGTGGGCGTCGCCAGGCCAAGGGCGCAGGGGCAGGCGACCACCAGCACGGACACCGCCGCCAGGAAGGCGGTGTGGACCGGGCTGTCCCAGGCCCAGGCCCCGAAGGTGAGCGCCGCAACGGCCACCACGACAGGCACGAAGACCGCCGAGATGCGGTCCACCAGCCGCTGCACCGGCGCCTTGCTGGCTTGGGCGTTCTCCACCAGCCGGATGATACGCCCCAGGGTGGATTCGGCGCCCACCCTGGTGGTGCGGATCCGCAGCAGCCCTTCGCCGTTCACCGAGCCGCCGGTCACCGCTTCGCCGGCCCCCCGGGATACCGGCAGGCTCTCGCCCGTTATGAGGGATTCGTCCAATTGACTGGCGCCCTCCAGGATGACACCATCCACCGGCACCCGCTCCCCCGGCCGCACCAGCACCACGTCATCCCGCGCCACCGCCTCCACCGGCATCTCGACCAGGACGCCATCCCGCTCCACCCGCGCCGTCTCCGGGCGCAGGTCCAGCAGGGCGCGGATGGCCGAAGCCGCGCTGCGGCGGGCCCGCCGCTCCATCCACTTGCCGAACAACACCAGGGTGATGACCATGGCCGAGCCCTCGAAATAGAGATGTTCCCCGGCGGCGGCGCCGGGAAACAGGGTGACCCAGGCGCTCAGTCCCCAGGCCGCGGACGTGCCCAGGACCACCAGCACATCCATATTGCCGGCGCCGGCCCGCAGGGACTTCCAGGCCCCCTCGTAAAAGCGGGCGCCGAGCCAGAACTGCACCGGCGTCGCCAGGCCGAGCTGCAGCCAGGGCGGCAGCGCCGCCTGGATGCCGAAGGGCATGAGCAGCATGGGCAGGGCCAGCGGCAGGGTCAGCACCACGGCCAGAACGACATGCCTCAGCTCCCTTCCGTCCCGCTGCCGGGCCGCCTGCTCCTCCGCCGCCCGCTGTTCGGCCGCGGACGACACCGGGGCGGCGTCGAACCCCGCCTTGCGCACGGCGGCAATCAAGTCCGCCGGCGAAACCGCGTCCCCGGGCAGCCTTATGACGGCCCGCTCCGTGGCCAGGTTGACGGAGGCCGACTCCACCCCCGGCACCCGGGACAGCACCCTCTCCAGCCGGGCGGAGCAGGCGGCACAGGTCATGCCGGTGATATTCAGTTGCAGCGATTTCATGGCGGATACTCTACATCATCTCCGGGGGATCGCCTCCGGGGTTAGCAATTTTAGTAATTTAGGTATGATGGGTCCTGGCATTCAATCACCGCAGAGCAATGGCCTACAAGAATCCCCCTCTGACAGACGAGGACAGTCCCGGCCCCCTGGGCGTCCTGCTGGTAAACCTGGGCACGCCGGACTCGCCCTCGGTCCCGGACGTGCGCCGCTACCTGGCGGAGTTTCTCAGTGATCCCCGGGTGGTGGAAACCCCCCGCTGGCTATGGCGGCCGATCCTGCACGGTATCATCCTGCGCACCAGGCCCAGGCGCTCCGCCGCCGCCTACGCCAAGGTGTGGACCGGGGAGGGCTCCCCCCTGATGCGGATCTCAAGGGCCCAGGCCGAGGGGTTGCAGCAGGCGCTGGAGGCGCGCACCGGCCAGCCCGTCACCGTGGCGCTGGCCATGCGCTACGGCAATCCCTCCGTCGGCGCCGGGCTGGATCAACTGCGCCGGGCCAGCGTCCGCCGGCTCATTGTGCTGCCTCTCTACCCCCAGTATTCGGCCGCCACCACGGCCTCGACCTTCGACGCCGTGACCACGGAGCTGCAACGCTGGCGCCGCATCCCGGAGCTGCGCTTCATCAACCACTACCAGGACGACCCCGGCTACATCCACGCCCTGGCCGGCGGCATCCGCGCCGCCTGGAATGAAGAAGGCCGGCCGGAGCGCCTGCTCATGTCCTTTCACGGCATACCCAGGGATTATGCGGACAAAGGGGACCCCTATCCCGATGAGTGCCACACCACCGCCACCCTGCTGGCGGCCGAGCTGGGCCTGGAGAAGGGCCGCTGGGCGCTGAGCTTTCAGTCCCGCATGGGGCGCAGGGAGTGGGTCAAACCCTATACCGACGAAACCCTGAAGGCCTGGGGACGGGAGGGGGTGAAAAGCGTACAGGTCGTCTGCCCCGGCTTTCCCGCCGACTGCCTGGAAACCCTGGAAGAGATCGCCGTCGAAAACCGTGATTATTTCCTCGCCGCCGGGGGAGAGGCCTATCACTATATCCCGGCCTTGAATGATGCCCCCGCCCACCTGGAAGCCCTGGCGGAACTCGTTCTGCGCCATGCCCGGTCTTTCACCCCCGGCCCAGGCCTCCCCGCCGGGGAAGAGGAATAAGCGCGGGAGCGGGAAGGAACGCCTGATGAATGCCGGCAAGCCAAGGATCCTCATCGTCGATGACGACCGGTCGTCATCGCGCCTGCTCATGGCCCTGCTGGGCGGCGACTACGAACCCGCGGTCGCACCAAGCGGCGAACAGGCCCTGGAGATGGCGTCGTCCAGCCCGGCGCCCGACCTGATATTGCTGGATATCCTGATGCCGGACATGAATGGATACGAGGTCTGCCAGGAACTCAAGAAAAGGGAGAAAACCCGCAACATCCCGGTGATCTTCCTCACCGGCAAACACGGGACCAGGGACGAGGCCCTGGGCTTCGAACTGGGCGCCGTGGACTTCATTGCAAAACCCGTCTCCCTGCCCATCCTCGGCGCCAGGGTCGCCACCCACCTGGCCCTGGCCCGCGCCAGGCGGGACCTGGAATGCCAGAACGAACGCCTGGAACAGCGGGTGAACGAGCGCACCGAGGCGCTCCAGAAGCTCACCGCGGAGATGTCGCTCGCCGAGGAGAGGGAACGCCGGCGCCTGGCCGGCGACCTGCACGACGGCCCCATTCAGCACCTGGCTGCCATTGGCATCAAGCTCGGCCTCGCCGAGGCCGCTCCATCCGCCGGCCAGGCGGCGGCGACCATCGAAGAGGCCCGCGGACTGCTCGAACGGTCTATCCGCGAACTGCGGTCGCTGATGGTCGAACTCAGCCCGCCGGTGCTCTACGAACTGGGGTTCGAGGCGGCCCTGGAATGGCTGGCCGAACATATGCAAAACAGCCATGGCATCGCCTGCACGGTGCAGATGGACCCGGAGCCGGCGCCCCTGGGGCATGAGCTCAGGGTGATGCTGTTTCAGGCGGTGCGCGAACTGCTGCTCAATGTGGTCAAGCACGCCCGGGCGGATTGCGCCAAGGTGGTTCTGCTCAGGAGAGGGGAGCGCCTCAGGATTGTGGTCGAGGACAACGGCGTGGGATTCGACCCGCACCAAGTAGGGATGAAGGCCTCCGAGACCGGCGGATTCGGGCTTTTCAGTCTGCGCGAGCGCCTGCGCCTGCTGGGAGGAAGCGTCACCATCGAGTCGGAAAACGGCGCCCGGGTGATTCTGAACATACCGCTGCTCATGAACGGAGGGAAGGAGATATGACCATCAAGGTTTTGATCGCGGACGATCACCGCATCCTGCGCGAAGGCCTGAACAACCTGCTGGAAAACGAAAACGATATCAGCGTCGTCGGCGAGGCCACGAACGGAAGGGAGGCCGTCGCACTGGCCGGGGAACTGAAGCCCGACGTGGTGATCATGGATATTTCCATGCCGGACCTGAACGGCATCGAGGCCACCCGCCGGCTGGTCTATTCCGGCACCGGCATCCGGGTGCTGGCCCTGTCCATGTATTCCGACAGCCGCTTCGTGAAGCAGATGATCGAGGCCGGCGCTTCGGGCTACTTGTTGAAAGACAGCGCATTCGGGGAGCTGGTGACGGCCATCCGGTCGGTGGCGGCCGACCGGATCTACATCAGCCCGGGGGCCTCCAGCCCCGTGGTGCAGGAGTTTGTTCTGGGCCGCTCCGGGGGCAAACCGATAGTCCCGCCCCTCACCACCCTGGAACAGGAAGTGCTCCAGCTCACCGCCGAGGGCAAGAGCATCCCCGACATCGCCCGCCACATGCGCCTCAGCGTCTCAATGGTGGAAATCCATCGCCAGCACCTCATGGACAAGCTGGGGCTGCACAGCATCGCCGAACTCACCAAATATGCCGTGCGCGAGGGGATCACCGACCTGGAAACCTGATCACCCCGGTTACCCGGCAAAACGCATGGAAAGATCCACCGCCGCCACATCCTTGGTCAGGGCCCCCACGGAGATATCGTCTATCCCCGTCTCGGCAATGGCCCGGATCGACTCCAGGCCGACCCCGCCCGATGCCTCCAGCCGGGCACGCCCCCGGTTGACCCGCACCGCCTCCCGCAGCCGCCCGGGACTGAAATTATCCAGCAGCACCCGTGGAACGCCCGCGCCCAGGGCCTGTTCCAGCTCATCCAGGTCCTCCACCTCCACTTCGATCTCCAGGTCCGGCGCCGCCGCCCGCGCCGCCTCCACCGCGGCGGCAATGGAGCCCGCCGCCATGATGTGATTCTCCTTGATCAGGATGGCGTCATAGAGGCCTATGCGATGATTATGGCAGCCGCCGCAGGTCACGGCGTATTTCTGCTGCAGCCGCATCCCCGGCAGGGTCTTGCGCGTATCCAGGATGCGCACCCCCGTTCCCGCCACCGCGTCCGCATAGCGGCGCGCCCGGGTGGCGGTTCCGGAAAGGGTCTGGAGATAATTGAGCGCCGTCCGCTCCCCCGTGAGCAGGGCCCGCGTATTGCCCCGCAGAGCGCAGAGCTGCTGATCCGGACCGATGGCGTCGCCGTCCCGAACATGCCAGTCCACCACTATGCCGGAATCGAGCTGGCGGAACACCTCGTCAAACCAGGCCGTGCCGCAGAGAACCGCCGCCTGGCGGGAGATCACCCGGGCGGCGGTCACCGCATCCGGCGGAATCAGCACCGCGGTCCGGTCCCCCGGCCCGATGTCCTCCGCCAATGCCGCCCTCACCTGCTGTTCGATTATGGATGCGGCCGGAAGCATCACTCACTCCTCATCAATTTGACCAGGAGCCTATTCTCACATATGGCGTAACCGAAAAGGAGGGATTTCAGGCCTTCTTCGAAGGGCGCTGCTCTTCCATATTGTTCAGCGCCTCCATCATGGAGGACAAGGCCCGGTCCATCAGGGGGACCTCCAGGTCGCTCAGCACCGTCGCATTGCCCGCCCGGAGCAGGGCGGCCAGTTCGCCGGTGCTCACCTCCATCATTTTTATTCCACGGCGATTGACGAATACGAGAAAGCCATCGGCAACGCTTTTCCAGGAGAGTTTGACCCGGCTGGCAGTGCCGTTGTCTCCGATGATTTCAAGCCAGGTCCCAACGGCCAGCGCCTCGACCTGGGCGCTGTACTCGTCACTGACGCCGGCTTCGGCGTCATCGTCCTCCGGCCCTTCCTCCTCGACCACCTCCAGGCCTTCCAGCACGATCTCCTCGATGCCCCGATCCCCGGCCGGCTCCACGGCGGGTTCAAGACCTCCCGTCCCGGCATCCGGGCCGGGCGTCTCCGCCCGGGATTCCCCGCCGGAGGATTGAGCCGGCCGCAGCGCCGCAATATGACAGGCCTGCAGATACTTGAACAGCTTCGTCATCTTGCAGGGATCATAGGAAATGCTCGTCAGCCCTTCCCGCAGCTCCTTGAGAATGGCCGGCATCCTCTGCAGCATTCTCTGGCGTTCGGCCTGATCGAATTTGGGCTCCACGCTCCACAGGATTTCGTCCATGAGCGCCAGGGCATTGGTCCAGGCCCTGCTCTCCGGCCCCTGTCTCAGGTTGACCAGCAACAACACGTCCCGCCAGGCGTGGCGCAACAGCACGGCCACCACCTTGGGCACCTCCCGGCCCTTGAGCCGGGCCTCGATCTCGCCGGCCACCTGGCGGCGCGCCGCCTTCAACTGGGCCTTGCCCCGGGAAATCTGCCGGATGCGGTGCTCGGCCGCTTCGGACCGGTGTTGCTCTTTTTCGAGAAAGGCGCCGAACTCCTGGTCGATCTCTTCAAACAGGGCGAGATCACTGTCAAACTCCGAAAGGATGCGCTTCACGACGGATTCCATCTTTTCGTACAGATCATCCCCGGCAGCGCCGTCCCCTTCACTCCAGGCAAAGGCGGCCTGGGCCAGCCTGTTCAGCAACCGCCGGGCCGGATGCTGCTTTTTGCTGAGAAAGGACTTGTCCAGGAGGGCAACCTTCAGCATCGGGATCTGCAGGCGTCCGAGAAGGGCCCGCATGACATCCGGAAGATTCTTGTCCTCCAGGATGAACTCGAACAGCATGGCGATCACGTCGATGGTGTCGTTGTCCGCCCGGCCCAGGGCCTTGGCCTCCTCCCCCTCCTGCCCTATCTTCAGCTTGCTCAGCAGCGCGCTCTTGATATCCGTGTCCGCCGCCATTGCCGCGCCCAGCGCCGGCGCACTGGAAAGCAGCTCCACGTTCACCTTCTGCATGAACGACAGGGCGCCCATCAGCTCCGACTGATCCACCGGCGGAAGCGCCATGGTCTCCGCCACGGGAACGGATACGCCGTCCTGCTGCCGGCGCAGATCCAGCAGTTGCTGGAGGCTGGAAAAGATCCTGGCTGAAACGGCTTCATCCTCTGCGGCACCGGCCGTATCCCGCCGTTGGGAATCCTGCCCCTGCCGGCCTTCCGGCAGGGGCCCGGCGGTCTCCTTGCGCACGGCCGGGGCATGGGCTTTTTGCCGGGTCCGCGGCATCAGCATGGGCATGACGCCCGCCTTCTCCAGGGTGGCATTGATCTCCCTGTACAGGGGGCCGAGGTGCTGCAGCACCTGTTTGTCCAGGAGTTTATAGATCACCAGCTTTACCGGAATCTCCACCTCGAGGCCCTTGAGCGAATTCCCGAAACAGGCGCAGATGGCGGCGGGCGCAACAGGATTGCTCTGGTGACTCACCCCTTCGTCCTTCAACATGGAAACAAAGCGCTGCTCCATGGCGTACAGTTCCCTTTCATGCAGGTTCTCGCCCTTGGCGACCATATCGTTTATGGCGAGGGACTCTTCGAGATCATCCTCCTCCATGAGGCTGAACCCGGCCTCCGGCTTCGCACCGGGTTTTTCCGCATTCGCCGCCGGCCCAAAGCGCCAGAAGCCGTCGAACCGTTCCTTGAGGCCCTGGATGAAGTCATTCTGTATCCTGTTTCTCTGCTTGCGGACCTCGCGCATGGCATCGAAATAACCCTCCTGCACTGAGCCGGTCTCCGATTTATCGGCCAGTTCATACAGGGCGTCGTCCAGCTTTTCGAACAGACCGTCCGTCAACCGGGGCAAGGTCCGGACCATGACGCTGCGGCAGGCGCTCACCGCCTTCAGGGTCTTGTCATCCAGAACGGAGCGATGCTCCCTTGCCGCATTTCCAAAGGAAATAATGTTGTGACTCGGTGACATATCGATCTCGCTTTTCGGCCCATAAGGGATTGGGCCTCCAATTCATAGTTCGACACGCTGGCGCATAACATTAGCCTGGCCGGCCCTGCCTGGGTGGCGCGGGGAAGGGCTGTGCACGCGCAAGAGTGGAACTGAATTGACTATAGCAAGGCCATCCGAGGGCTTTCGTGACCCCCCTCACAGAAACCCGGAACGGGCGGTTTTTCCAGCTTGCCTGCCTCGTCCCTGCTGATAAGATAGGCGGCGGGTTTCCGGAAGAAAAAAGGTTCGGACGCATAGGGTGAAGAAACTATTGTGGCATCTCGGTGCGTCTTTGATGGACAGCATCAAGGACCTGCTGCCCATCGTTGCGGTCATCACCTTTTTCCAGCTCGTGGTGCTGCGCCAGCCCATCCCCAACCTGACCGGATTGCTCACGGGCGCCCTGCTGGTCGTCATCGGCCTGACCCTGTTCGTGCACGGGCTGAAGACGGGCCTGTTCCCTCTCGGCGAAACCATGGCCCACGGCTTTGCCCGCAGAGGCAGCATATCCTGGCTGCTGGCATTCGCCTTCGCCCTCGGCTTCGGCACCACGGTGGCGGAACCGGCCCTTATCGCCATCGCCAATGAGGCCGCCCGGGTAGCCGCCGTCGGCGGCATGATTGCGGATACGCCGGCATCCGCCACGGATTACGCCAATGGCCTGCGGCTGACGGTGGCCCTGTCAGTGGGATTGGCCATCACCGTTGGCGTGCTGCGCATCATCCGGGGCTGGCCGCTGCATTATCTGATCGCCGGCGGCTACATCGGCGTCGTCATCATGACCGCCTATGCGCCGCCGGAGATTATCGGCATCGCCTATGACTCGGGCGGCGTCACCACCTCCACCATCACGGTGCCGCTGGTCACCGCCCTGGGCGTGGGGCTCTCCACCAGCATCCACGGCCGCAACCCCCTGACCGACGGCTTCGGCCTGATCGCCTTCGCCTCCCTCACCCCCATGATCTTCGTCATGGGTTACGGCATGCTGCTGTGATCGCCGGTCTGCTGAGCTTTTTCGACAGCCTGGCCGCCACCGTCCGGGACGTGCTGCCCATTCTCGGCATCCTGTTCAGCTTCCAGTGGCTGGTGCTGCGCCGCCGGATGCCCAACCTGAAACAGTTGCTGGCGGGTTTTCTGTTCGTGCTCGTGGGGCTGGCCCTGTTTCTCCAGGGCCTGGAGCAGGCCCTGTTTCCCCTGGGAAAGCTGATGGCGGAACAGCTGACAGCCCCCGGGTTCCTGGGTATCGATACAGCCTCCGGCGCGTCCAGCGCGGACTGGCAACATTATTTCTGGGTATATCTGTTCGCCGCCGCCATCGGCTTTTCCACCACCATCGCGGAACCCGCATTGATCGCCGTGGCCATCATGGCCAACCAGGTTTCCGCCGGCGCCGTGGGGGTGCGGGGATTGCGTGTCGCAGTGGCCATCGGCGTGGCCGTGGGCATTGCGCTGGGCACCTACCGCATCATCAGCGGGACGCCACTGCATTACTACATCATTCTCGGCTACGTGGTGGTCGTCATCCAGACCATGTTCACGCCCAAGCCCATTATCGCCCTGGCCTATGACTCCGGCGGCGTCACCACTTCCACCGTCACCGTTCCGCTGGTGGCCGCGCTGGGACTGGGGCTCGCCACCAATATCCCGGGCCGGGACCCCATGCTGGACGGATTCGGCCTGATCGCCTTCGCCAGCCTGTTCCCCATCATGAGCGTAATGGCCTATGCCCAGCTCAGCGAATGGTATACCCACCGCGCCAACAAACGCCGGTGACCCGCCAAGAGGAGTAGCCATGCATTTCAAACTCATTATCACCCTGGTCGAAGACAGCAAAACCAACGATGTCCTGGACGCGGCCCGCAAGGCCGGGGCCACCGGCTCGACCGTGATCAACCAGGCCCGCGGCGAGGGCGTGCAAAAGACCAGGACTTTCTTCGGCCTGAACCTCGAAACCCAGCGCGATGTCGTATTGCTGCTGGTCGAAGAGCACTTGAGCCGAAGTATCCTGGAAACCATCGCCGAGGTCGGGCAATTCGATGAAAAGGCCGGCACCGGCATCGCCTTCCAGCTCGACGTGGAGGACGCCGTCGGCGTCAGCCACCAGATCCGGGCGCTTTCCAGCAAGGTGGAGGAAAAGCTATGAGCAAGAAAGAGATCATCCGCATCCGCGATGTGATGAAAACCAACTTCAATATAGTGGACGGCATGAGCACCGTGGCCGACGCCCTGAAGACCATGCTGCATGTCGAGACCAAGGCGCTGATCGTAAAGAAGCGCCACGAAGACGATGAGCTGGGCATGGTGATGCTGTCGGATATCGCCGGCAAGGTGCTGGCGGTGGACAAGGCGCCGGACCGGGTCAATATCTATGAAATCATGATCAAACCCATGATCCAGGTGGATCCAAACATGGACATCCGCTACTGCGCCCGCCTGTTCGCCCGCTTCAATATCAGCCGCGCCCCCGTGGTGGAAAACGGCGAAGTGGTCGGCGTGGTGAGCTATACGGACATGGTGGTGAAGGGCCTGTGCAAAATAGCCGGGTAAAGCCGGAGGACCCCGAACTCGGCATCGGCCTCCGCCTTTCGCCCAATCATGACGAGCGTCCGGCGGGGACCTCCATCGACCTGCTGGTGATCCACAACATCAGCCTGCCGCCGGGTGAATTCGGCGGTCCCTGGATCGATGATCTCTTCCTCAACCGCCTGGACCCGGACGCCGATCCCTATTTTCGCGGCATCTGCGGCATGCGGGTCTCGGCCCATGTGCTGATCCGCCGCAATGGCGAACTGGCCCAGTATGTGCCCCTGGCCCGCCGCGCCTGGCATGCCGGCGAATCCGCTTTCCGGGGCCGCGGCGGCTGCAACGACTTCTCCATCGGCATCGAGCTGGAGGGGACGGATGAAATCCCCTACACCGAGGCCCAGTACCTGGCCCTGGCCCGGGTCACGCGGAAAATCATGCGGGCCTACCCCGCCATCACACCGGACCGCATCACCGGTCACAGCGATATCGCCCCCGGACGGAAGACCGACCCCGGCCCGGCCTTCGACTGGGATCATTATCGCGCCCTGCTGGCGCGGGATTCGGGTTGAAGACCTCAAGCCGCAGGAACGCCGCCTGCTGCCTGCTGCTGTGGCTGTTCTCACTCCCCCTCCAGGCGCTGGAGGTTGTGGACGACACCGGCCGCCTTGTCCACCTGGACAGGGACGCACGGCGCGTTATCACACTCTCGCCCCACGCCACCGAGCTGGTATTCGCCGCCGGCGCGGGGGAGAAACTGGTGGCCGTGGTCGCCCACAGCGATTATCCGGCGGCGGCAAGGCGCCTGCCTTCCGTCGGAGACGCCACCCGGCTGGACCGGGAACGCATCCTGGCGCTGCGGCCGGATTTGGTCATCGCCTGGGACTCGGGCAACCGGGAAAAAGATCTGGCCTGGCTGAACCGGGCGGGCGTGGCCGTCTACCGCAGCGAGCCCCGCCGGCTGGAGCACATCCCCCTCGACATGGAGCGCATCGGTCTGCTCGCCGGCACCGCCGCAGCGGCCCGGGAGAACGCGGCCCGTTTCCGCCGGCGCCTGGAGGAGCTGCGCCGCCGCTACGGCAAGACCCCGCCCGTCCGCGTCTTTTACCAGCTCTGGCCAAGGCCCCTCATGACCGTCGGCGGCGGCCACATCATCAGCGAGGTGCTGCGCCTGTGCGGGGGGGTCAATCTGTTTTCCCGGCTGCCCACCCTGGCCGCCCGGGTAAGCCGGGAAGCGGTTATCCTGGCCAACCCCCAGGCCATCATTGCCGCAGCGAATCCCGGCGCCCCCGACCCCCTCGGGGGCTGGCGCCGCTGGTCCACCGTCGCGGCGGTGAAGAGTGGGCATCTCTACCGGATCGAGGCGGATCTCATTCACCGCCAGTCCCCCCGAATCCTCGACGGCGCCGAACAGGTCTGCGAAGCGCTGGCCCAAGCGGGACCCGGTTTGCCGGCCCTGGATCGACAAAGCACCCCAGAAACCCAACAAAATCACTAGGGCCTGTTAACACCAATCCAATAGGCTCTGCTGGGACTATTTTTTCACCCAGCAAGGCAGAATGAGCGAAGTGTAGTGACTCTACATGAGCGAATGATAACGCAGCTGGGTGGAAAAATAGCCCCAGCCCTGTGGGTTGCGCCTGAAAAAGCGCCACTCGGCGTTGCTCGTCGCTTATTTGGAGTTGCCAAACTACGCTCCTCGCGCCTTGATTGGCGCTTTTTCAGGCGCAACAGAGCCTATTGGATTGGTGTTAACAGGCCCTAAAGAACCGGCCCCGCCGGACGAATACTTCTTTGACCAAGCGGGAATACGCCGATGCGGTGATGGTCTTTTATTCCATATCAGGCAATGTTGGCGCCGGTCCTGATTCTGGAGAAGCGCCACGGAAGGCATTTTCAAAAACCCAGACAGAGGGGCACTCGAGATGAGCGCATTGAAGAACATGACGCTGGGCGCACGTTTTTTACTGTTGGCGGCCTTATTGGCGGTCGTCGTGGTGATCGAGAGCGGCGTGATCATAGTGGACAGCACGGCAATTTCCACCCAGTCCGCCCAGCTTGCCAACAACAAAATCCCCA
Organism: Sedimenticola sp.; assembly: GCA_011051655.1. Taxonomy (GTDB): domain Bacteria; phylum Pseudomonadota; class Gammaproteobacteria; order Chromatiales; family Chromatiaceae; genus DRKS01. The sequence goes on along the minus strand of DRKS01000014.1, from coordinate 12,457 downwards.
TCCTCAAAAAGGCCCACAGGCTGAAGCTGGCGGTGGTCCAGGTACAGCAGTGGCTGACCGACATCAGCGCCACGCGGGGCCGTGACGGACTGAACGACGGCTTTGACGAGGCGGAGAACAATGCCGGGAAATTCAGGACATTGATCAATGAGCTCATGGCCCTCGACACTGAACATGCAGACCGTTACCGGGGAATGATCCCGGTTTTCAATGCCTATTACGACGCTGGCAAACAAATGGCCCGGGCCTATATCGAAGAGGGTCCGGCCGGCGGCAACAAGATGATGGCGCGGTTCGATAAAGTGGCCGCAAAGATGGCGCAAGAGGTGGATGGTTTCCTCGCAGGCGTTGAAGAGGAGACTGCGGCCGCGCTGTCGACCCAAGAGGAACTGGCGGCATCAACCGGGCGTTCCATCGCTGTCGGTTCCCTCATCATCCTGCTGGGAATCGGCCTCGTCTACCTCGCCATGGCGCGCGCATTGGCCTATCTGCCCAAGGTCACGGCGGAGTTGCAGCGGGTGGCAGAGGGCGACCTGACCTCCTCCATCGACGTGAGCCGCCAGGATGAAATCGGTGATCTGATGCGGGGTCTGCAGGCCATGCAGAAGCGCTTGCTGGAGATCGTCTCCCAGATCAGCGGCACCACGACCCGGCTCTCCACCGCAGTGGACGAGATGTCCGTGGTTACCCGGCAAACCAGCAACAATATCCAGCAGCAGCAACAGGAGACCACCCAGGTCGCCACCGCCATGAACGAGATGACCGCCACGGTGCAGGAGGTGGCCAAGAGCATCGCCAACACGGCCCAGGCCGCCAATGAGGCCCACAATGAGACCTCCAGCGGCAGCAAGGTGGTGGGACAGGCCATAGAGGCGATAGGGCAGCTTGCCAATCAGATCGAGACCGCCTCGAATGTCATCCACCAGGTGGAAGAAGACAGTGACAGCATCAGCGCCGTCCTGGATGTCATCAGGAGCATAGCGGAACAGACCAACCTGCTGGCGCTGAATGCGGCCATCGAGGCCGCCCGCGCCGGCGAGCAGGGCCGTGGCTTCGCCGTGGTGGCGGACGAGGTGCGGACCCTGGCCAGCCGGACCCAGAAATCCACCGAAGAAATCAATCAAATGATCGACAAGCTCCAGTCCGGCTCCCGGGAGGCGGTCAAGGTCATGGGTGAGAGCCAGGAACAGGCCCAGTCCGCGGTGGAGCAGGCATCCGCGGCGGGCACCTCCCTGGCCGCCATTGCCCACACCGTAGAGCAAATAAACGACATGAGCACCCAGATCGCCAGCGCAGCGGAAGAGCAGAGTTCCGTGTCAGAGGAGATCAACCGCAATATCGTCCAAATCAACGGCATGCTGGGTCAGACCGCCAATGGCGCAGAGCAGACCGCCGCTGCCAACCAGGACCTGGCCCGCATGGCCATGGAACTCCAGGGCATGGTGGGACAGTTCAAGGTCTGAACCGGCCCAATACTCCGTCAGGCGGCGCTGTCAGGGCGGCGGGCCAGCAGTATCAGGACCACGCCGACGGTGATGGCCGAATCGGCGATATTGAACGCCGGCCAGTACCACTGCTGGTAATGGAGGTGGATGAAGTCGGTGACATGGCCGTAGAGCACCCGGTCGACAAGGTTGCCCAGCGCCCCGCCGATGATCAGGCTCAGGGCGGCGGCGGCCAGCCGCTCGCCCGTCTTGAGAGTGGCCAGCCAGCCCCCCAGCACCAGGGTCACCAGCACGGCCACCACCACGAAGAACCAGCGCTGCCAGCCATCCTGATCACTCAGAAAACTGAAGGCGGCCCCGGTGTTGTACATCAGGGTCAGATCGAAAAATGACGTCAGCTTCAGCGGCTCGTAGGGACTGAGCACCGTTTCCGCCAGGCGCTTGGTGCCCAGATCCAGCCCGATGACGGCGGCCGAGAGCCAAAGCCAGCGCAGCATGGGGAGTGCTTTCAGGCGAAGCGCCGGGTCTCGCCCGGCCCGCTCACATTCTCCACGCAGCGGCCGCAGAGTTCGGGATGCCCGGCGTCGGCCCCCACGTCTTCCCGATGGTGCCAGCAGCGGCTGCATTTGCCGTGGTCCGACGGCGATATCACCACGGACAGCCCCGGCACCTCCGTGGCCACCGCGCGATCGGGCAGCAACGCCACGGGATGCAGCCGGGCATAGGAGGTGATGAGCACGAAGCGCAGTTCGTCCTCCAGCTTCTCCAGCACCCCGTGGAGCTTCTCGCCGCAGTAGAGATCCACCTCCGCGTCCAGGGAGGAGCCGATGACCCCGGCCCTGCGGGCCTCTTCCAGATGCTTGCTCACCGCCGCCCGCACGGCAATGACCTGATCCCAGAAATCGTTGCCGAAGGCCTCACCGGCCTCCAGGGCGGACAACCCCCGGTACCAGGTCTCCAGGAACACCGACTCGCCGCGCCCGCCGGGGATGTGCTCCCAGATCTCATCCGCGGTGAAGCTGAGGATGGGCGCCAGCCAGCGGGCCAGGGCCTCCACGATATGGTACATGGCGGTCTGGGCCGAGCGCCGGGGCAGGCTGTCGGCCCGGGTGGTGTACAGCCGGTCCTTGAGGATATCGAGGTAAAGCCCCCCCATATCGGTTACGCAGAAATTGTGGATCTTCTGGTAGATGACGTGGAACTGGTAGTCCCGGTAGGCCTGGATGATCTCCTGCTGCAACCCGCAGGCCCGGCCCAGCGCCCAGCGGTCCAGCGCCAGCAGCGCATCGGGCTCCACCAGGTTTTGGGCCGGGTCGAAGCCGTTGAGGTTGCCCAGGAGGAAGCGGGCGGTATTGCGGATGCGCCGGTAGGCGTCGGAGGTGCGCTTGAGGATCTCGTCGGAGACGCTCATCTCCCCCCGGTAATCGGTGGCCGCCACCCACAGGCGAATGACATCCGCCCCCAGGTTCTTGATCACCTTCTGGGGCGCCACCACGTTGCCCAGCGACTTGGACATCTTGCGCCCCTCGGCGTCCACGGTGAAGCCGTGGGTCAGCACCTGCCGGTAGGGGGCCCTGCCGGACATGGCCACCGAGGTGAGCAGCGACGACTGGAACCAGCCCCGGTGCTGATCCGAGCCCTCCAGATAGAGGTCCGCGGGAAAGGCCAGTTCGTCCCGCCGCTCCAGCACACAGGCATGGGTCACGCCGGAATCGAACCAGACGTCCAGGGTATCGCCGACCTTCACGTAGCCGGCCGCATCCCCGCCCAGCAACTCTTCGGGCTCCAGTTCGAACCAGGCCTCGATGCCTTTGGCCTCCACCCGCCGGGCGACCTCCTCCACCAGCCGCGGCGTCTCCGGATGCAGTTCACCGGTGGTTTCGTGCACGAACAGGGCGATGGGCACGCCCCAGGTGCGCTGGCGGGAGATGCACCAGTCCGGGCGGTTTTCCACCATGCCCTCGATGCGGGCCTTGCCCCAGCCGGGAATCCACTCGACCTTGTCGATCTCCTCCCGGGCGGCGGCGCGCAGGCCTTTCTGGTCCATGCTCACGAACCACTGGGGGGTGGCGCGAAAGATGATGGGGGTCTTGTGACGCCAGCAATGGGGGTAGCTGTGGGTCAGGCGCTCCTCGTGCAGCAGGCATGCCTTGGCCTTGAGCACCTCGATCACATGGTCATTGGCCTGGAAGACATGCTCCCCGGCAAACAGCTCCGTGCCTTCCACGAAGCAGCCGTTGGCCCCCACCGGATTGTCTACCGGCAGGTGATAGCGGACGCCCGCCACATAGTCGTCCAGGCCATGGCCGGGGGCGGTGTGCACGGCGCCCGTGCCTGCCTCCAGGGTCACATGATCGCCCAGGATAACGGGCACTTCCCGCTGGTAGAAGGGATGCCGCAGCTTCAGCCCCTCGAAGGCCTCGCCCCTGGCATAGCCCACCACGTGGTAATGCTCGATGCCGTACCGGTCCATCGCATCCTTGATGAGGGACTCGGCCACCACCAGGCGCTCCCGGCCGATGGGGCCGTCCTCCGCCTCCACCACGGCATATTCCAGCTCCGGATTCAGCGCCACCGCCTGGTTGGCCGGCAGGGTCCAGGGGGTGGTGGTCCAGATGACCACGGCAATGGGGCCGCCCTCGCCGCCGGTGCGCACATGATGACACCGGGCCAACAGGGCCTCTTCTTCCAATACGGGGAAGCGCACATCGATGGCCAGGGAGGTCTTGTCCCGGTACTCCACCTCGGCCTCGGCCAGGGCCGAGCCGCAGTCGGTGCACCAGTGCACCGGCTTGAATCCCTTTTGAACATGGCCATTGGCCACGATCCGGCCCAGGGCGCGGATGATGTCCGCCTCGAAGCGGTAATCCATGGTGAGATAGGGATTGTCCCAGTCTCCCAGCACCCCCAGGCGCTTGAAATCCTCCCGCTGCCCGTCCACCTGCCTGGCCGCATAGCTGCGGCAGGCCTGGCGGAATTCGGCGGCGGGGATATTGACGCCCGGCTTGCCGGACTTCTTCTCCACCTGCAACTCGATGGGCAGGCCGTGGCAGTCCCAGCCGGGCACATAGGGCGCGTCATAGCCGTCCAGCCCCCGGCTCTTGACGATAATGTCCTTGAGCACCTTGTTCACCGCATGGCCGATGTGGATCTCGCCGTTGGCATAGGGGGGGCCGTCGTGGAGGATGAACCTGGGCCTGCCTCCGGCCACCCCCCGCTGCTTCGCATACAGGTCCATCTCCTCCCAGCGCTTCAGCCGCTGCGGCTCCCGCTGGGCCAGGTTTCCCTTCATGGGAAAAGCGGTATGGGGTAGGTTGAGGGTGCTCTTGTAGTCTGTCACTGTGCCTGTCGCCTTATGATCTGATAATGATTATTCACCGATGGAGACGCCGAGCAGCTTGCGGGCGGCCCGGGCGTCGCGCTCTATCTGCCGGCTCAACTGCTCCAGGGAGCCGAAGCGTTTCTCTCCCCGCAGCCGCTTGCAGAACTCCACCTCCAGGTGGCGGCCGTAGATATCCCCGCAAAAATCGAACAAATGCACCTCCAGCAGGTAGCGCCTGTCTTCATCCACCGTCGGCTGATTGCCCACATTGGCGACCCCCGGCAGGGATTGCTCTCCGATACCATGCACCTGCACGGCGAACACCCCGTGCAAGGGACTGGCCTTGCGATGCAGCCCGATATTGGCGGTGGGAAAGCCGATGCTCCGCCCCCTGTGGTCGCCGTGGACCACCCGGCCGCAAATGCGATAAGGCCGGCCCAGACAACGGCTGGCCAGATCCAGGTCCCCCCCGGCCAGGGCCTCGCGCACCCGGGTGCTGCTGACCCGGCGGCTGTCGACGGAGACGGTATCCATGCCGTCGACGCCGAATCCCTGCTTCCGGCCGGCCGCCCGCAGCAGCCCGATATCCCCGGCCCGGTCCCGGCCGAAGCGGAAATCGTCGCCCACCAGCAGATACCCCACCCCCAGTCCGTCCACCAGCACCCGCTGCACGAAATCCTCCGCCGGCATGGCGGCCAGCCTGGCGCCGAACTCCAGCAGCATCACCCGCTGGATGCCGGACTCCCGCAGCGCCTTCAGCTTCTCCCGCAGCCGGGTCAGGCGGGCCGGCGCCGAGGCGGGCCGGAAGAACTCCAGGGGGTGGGGTTCGAAGGTGATCACCGTGGCCGGCAACCCGAGCTCCGCCCCCAGCTTCAGCAGGTGCCGGAATACCGCCCGGTGGCCCAGATGCACCCCATCGAAATTGCCAATGGTCGCGACACAGCCCCGGTGTTCCGGACGCAGATTGTGCAAACCACGGATGACCTGCATGAATTCCCTTGGAGCGGCTAAAACGGGGGATTATATGTTAAATATTGCGAAAATGGCGCATGCGGACGCCAAGCGCGAACAAAACGGCGAAATAGGCCGCCCCTCCGGCGCAGATCCAGGCTGTGAGCCGCCAGATCCGCTCCCAGGTCCCCATGGCCAGCCAGGCCTCCAGATCCCCCGTCCCCCACAACAGCAACCCGGCCATCACGCCGCAGGCGGACACCCCGCGCAGGATCAACAGCGGCCAGCCCCGGCGGGGGAGATAGAGACCTTCCCGGCGCAAGGTGCGAAACAGCAGAAAGGCATTGAGATAGGCGGACAGGGTCGTCGCCAGGGCCAGTCCGGCATGGGCCAGGGGGAATACCAGGGCCAGGTTCAGCGCCATATTGGCGACCATGGCGATCACCGCGATCCTCACCGGCCGCCTGGTATCCTGGCGGGCATAGAAACCGGGCGCCAGCACCTTGATCAGGATAAAGCCGATGAGGCCCAGGGAGTAGGCCATGAGGCTGCGCGCCGACATGGCCACGTCACCGGCGGTGAACACGTCGGACAGGAACAGGGTTGCAATCATGGGCCCGGCCAGCACCAGCAACCCCAGGGCGGCGGGCAGGCCCAGCAGCAGCACCCAGCGCAGGGCCCAGTCGATGGTGCCTGAAAACGCCTCGGGGGAGGCCTCGGCATGGTTGCGCGACAGGCTGGGGAGGATCACCGTGCCCAGGGCCACCCCCAGGATGCCCAGCGGAAACTCCATCAGCCGGTCCGAATAATAGAGCCAGGAGATGCTGCCCGCCGTGAGGAAAGAGGCAATCAGGGTGTCCAGCAGCAGATTGATCTGCCCCACCGACACCCCGAACATGGCGGGCAGCATCAGCTTCAGAATACGGCGCACCCCCTCGTCCCCGGGGGCCACCCGGGGCCACGGCAGCAGGCGCAGCCGGCGCAGGAAGGGCATCTGAAACACGAGCTGGACGATACCCGCGATCAACACCCCCCAGGCCAGCGCCATGATCGGCTCCTCCATCACGGGCGACAGCCAGAGGGCGCAGCCGATCAGCGAAATATTCAGCAACACCGGGGTGAATGCCGGCACGCCGAAGCGGTCATGGGCATTGAGAATACCGCCGGCGAAGGCCACCAGGGAGATGAAAAAGAGGTAGGGAAAGGTCAGCCGCAGCATCTCCACCGCCAGGTCGAACTCTCCACTCTTGATGATAAAACCCGGCGCGAACAGGGAGATCAGCACCGGCGCCCCCGCCACCCCCAGCAGGGTCACCCCCAGCAGGGAGGCGCCCAGGGTGCCCGCCACCCGGTCGACAAAGGCCTTCAGCTCCTCAAACGGCCTGGTGGTGCGGTATTCCGTGAGCACCGGCACAAAGGCGACGGAGAATGCCCCCTCGGCAAACAGGCGGCGCAAAAAATTGGGGATCTTGAAGGCCACGAAAAAGGCATCCGTGGCCGCATTGGAGCCGAACATATGGGCGAACACCAAATCCCGCGCAAACCCCAGGATGCGGGAGAGAAAGGTGTTGCCACCCACGGTGGTGATGGATTTGGTCAGGGAGGCCAGCGCTCGTTCCTCGGCAAGGGAAGACGGGATTATACGGTCTCAAGCGCCCGGCGTAACGGCCGCGCCAATTACATAATTTCATTTGACAAACACCCCCCCTTTGCGCAGAATATCCGCCCTTTAGCAACGGCAGACCTCCAGGAGACCGAAGTTGGCCAATTCAGCCCAAGCCCGCAAGCGCGCCCGCCAGGCGGAAAAGCATCGTCAGCACAACGCCGGCCGCCGCAGCATGATGCGCACCTATATCAAGAAGACCCTCAACGCCCTCGACGCCGGCGACAGGGAAGCGGCGCAGGAGGCCTACAGGCAGGCTGTCCCCATCATCGACCGCGCGGCCAACAAGGGGCTGATCCACAAGAACAAGGCCGCCCGGCACAAGAGCCAGTTGAACGCCCGAATCAAGGCCCTCTGAGCCCCCCGAATTCCATAAAAAAACCGGCAGCGGCCGGTTTTTTTATGCCTGCAGGCCCGCAACGGTCCCCTACACCAGCACCAGATTGTCCCGGTGTATCAACTCCTCGTCGTCCACATAGCCCAGGATCTCCCGGATGCGGCCGCTGGGCTGCCCCATGATGCGCTCGGCCTCGCCGGCGCTGTAGTTCACCAGTCCCCGGGCCACCTCCCTGCCCTGCTCATCCACGCAGGAAACCACCTCCCCCCGGACAAAGGCGCCGCTGACGCCTTTTACGCCCACCGCCAGCAGGCTGCTGCCGGAATTGCGCAATACCTTCACGGCGCCGTCATCCAGGACCAGCCGGCCGCGCACCTGCAGGTGTCCCGCCAGCCAGCGTTTCCGCGCGGCCTCCGGCTCCTGCGCCGGCGCCAGCAATGTCCCTGTTTCCGCGCCGTCCGCAATCCGGGCCAGCACCCGGTCCCCGGCGCCAGGGGCGATAATGGTGGCCGTGCCGGAGCGGGCCGCCAGGCGGGCCGCCCGCAGCTTGGTGACCATGCCGCCCCGGCCGAGGCCGGTCCGGGAGCCGCCGGCATAGGCGTCCAAAGCCGGATCGTCCACGCGGCTCTGGCCAATCAGGCGGGCATTCGGGTTGGTGCGGGGATCGCTGTCGAACAGCCCTTCCTGATCGGTAAGCAGCACCAGCAAATCCGCTTCGATCAGATTGGCCACCATGGCCGCCAGGGTGTCGTTGTCGCCGAACCGTAACTCATCGCTGGCCACGGTATCGTTCTCGTTCACCACCGGCACGACCCCGAGCCCCAGAATGGTGCGCAGGGTGCTGCGGGCATTGAGATAACGCTGGCGGTTGGTAAGATCATCATGGGTAAGCAATACCTGGGCGGTATGCAGGTTGTGCTTTTGGAAGCAGGCCTCGTAGGCCTGCACCAGCCCCATCTGACCGATGGCCGCCGCGGCCTGAAGCTCATGAATGCTGTCCGGCCGCCGGCTCCAGCCCATGCGGCTCATGCCTTCCGCCACCGCCCCGGAGGACACCAGGACCAGCTCCCGGCCACCCTCCACCCAGGCCGCCATCTGCGCCACCCAGGACGCCAGCGCCTCCCGGTCCAGTCCCTTGCCGTCGCCGGTCAGCAGGGCGCTGCCGATCTTGACGACCCAGCGCCGGGTTGAAGGAATTTGTTCTCGGGAAATCAATTTAATTCGGTTGACAGTTGACAGTTGACAGTTGACAGTTGACAGTTGACAGTTGACAGAATAATGGCGCTAACTTATTGAAGCGTAAACCCCATTATCACTTCGTTGGGTCCCAGGGCTCATCGTCCCCGCCGTCCTCTTCCGCCCCCTTGAGCCCCTCCAGATACTCCATCAACGCATAGACAAGCTCCTGGGTCCCTTCCCCGGTAAGGGCGGAAATGGCATACACAGGCCCCTCCCAACCCAGCGCATCCAGCAGGGCCCGGCGACGCTGCTCAAACGCCTCCTCCGTCAGCAGGTCCTTCTTGTTCAGCACCAGCCAGCGCTCCCGCTGCGCCAGGTCACCGCCGAAACGCTCCATCTCCGCGGTGATCCGCCGCACATCATCGGCGGGATCCGCGGACTCGTCCGCAGGGAACATGTCCACCAGATGCAACAGCAGCCGGGTGCGCGACAGATGCTTCAGAAACTGGATACCCAGCCCCGCGCCCTCGGCGGCCCCCTCGATGACGCCGGGGATATCCGCAATCACAAAGCTGCGGTCCCGGTCCACGCTGACTACGCCAAGATTCGGATAAAGGGTGGTAAAAGGATAATCCGCCACCTTGGGCCGCGCATGGGAGACCTTCCGGATCAGGCTGGATTTACCGGCATTGGGCATGCCCAGCAGGCCCACATCCGCCAGCAGGATCAGCTCAAGGTGGAGCCGGCGCTGCTCACCCGGGGTGCCCCTGGTGAATTGGCGCGGCGCCCGGTTGGTGCTGCTTTTGAAGCGGGCGTTGCCAATGCCGTGAAAGCCGCCCTTGGCCACCAGCAGCTCCTGCCCATGCTCCAGCAGCTCACCGATCTCCTCTCCGGTATCCTGGTCCCACACCCGGGTACCCACCGGGACCCGCACATGGAGATCACTCCCACTGCGGCCGGTACAGTTGCGGCCCATGCCGTTATGGCCGCGCTCCGCACGATGGGTACGCTGATGACGGAAGTCCACCAGGGTATTGAGCCCGGAATCCGCCACCAGAAAGACATCGCCGCCATCACCGCCGTCACCCCCGTCCGGCCCGCCTTTGGGAATATACTTCTCCCGCCGGAAGCTCACACAGCCATCGCCGCCATTGCCGGCCTCTACGCGGATATAGGCTTCATCGACGAATTTCATAAGATATGGTTTCGAGTAACTGGCTGCCGGGATTGATAATAACGAGCCTGCCACCCGGATATCGTTGCTTGGGAAACAAAAAAGCCCCGTCGATTGACGAGGCCTTCTTTGGTCCGGGAACGGACGGGGATCGGATCAATCGGCCACGACGCTGACATACTTGCGGTTTTTCGGCCCCTTCACTTCGAACTTCACCTTCCCGTCCGCCTTGGCATACAGGGTGTAATCATGACCGCAACCCACATTCACGCCGTTGTGGAACTTGGTGCCGCGCTGGCGCACGATGATGTTGCCGGCCTTCACCGCCTGGCCGCCGAAGATCTTGACGCCAAGACGCTTGGAGACTGAATCGCGGCCGTTACGGGAACTGCCGCCTGCTTTCTTATGTGCCATGGTTCAACCTGCCTTTCAGCCTGCGCTGATTTCGGTGATCTCAAGCTCGGTGTACCACTGGCGGTGGCCCTGGCGCTTCATATGATGCTTGCGCCTGCGGAACTTGATGATCTTGACTTTCTTGCCCCGGCCGTGGGATTTCACGGTGGCGGTAACCTTGCCACCCTCCACATAGGGGGTTCCAACCTTAATATCTTCGCCGTCGGCGAGCATCAGCACCTTATCGAGCTCCACGCTGGCGCCTTCCTCGGCCCCGAGCTTCTCGACCCTGACCCTGTCGCCCTGGGAAACCCGGTACTGCTTGCCCCCGGTCTGAATTACGGCATACATACCCAATCTCCGTAAAAAATCATTATGCCGGCGTGAAAATCAACGCACCGGCGAAAGAGGCGGGATTCTACCTACACCTGGACGACAGGTCAATCAAAATCCCCGCCTTCAATATTCCCGCTTGACAGGGCAAAAAGGCGCTCCTAGCATGCGTTAGCATTTTTCCCCAGCAAAAGAACCAGCATGGATATCTCCGCCGTCCACGAGCTTGCCGCAGACGACATGGCTGCGGTCAACAAAGTGATCTTCCGCCGCCTGAAATCAGACGTGGTGCTGATCAACCAGATCGGCGCCCACATCGTATACAGCGGCGGCAAGCGCATGCGCCCCCTGATCGTGCTGCTGGCGGCCCGCGCATTCGGCTACGAGGGCGACAAGCATATCGACCTCGCCGCCGTGGTCGAATTCATCCACACCGCCACCCTGCTGCATGACGACGTGGTGGACGAATCGGACAAACGCAGAAACCAGGAGACCGCCAACGCCCTCTGGGGCAATTCCGCCAGCGTACTCTCGGGAGATTTCCTCTATTCCCGCTCATTCGAGATGATGGTGGACGTCGGCGTCATGCGTGTCCTGGCCATTCTCTCCCACGCCTCCAACCAGATCGCCGAAGGCGAGGTATTGCAACTGCTCAACTGCAACAATCCGGACACCACGGAAGAGGAGTACATGAAGGTCATCTACCGCAAGACCGCCACCCTGTTCGAGGCCGGCGCCCGGCTCGGTGCCGTGCTCGTCGACGCCCCCCGGGAACAGGAGCAGGCCATGGCGGACTATGGCCGGCACCTGGGAACCGCCTTCCAGCTTATCGACGACGTCATGGACTACAGCGCCTCCGGCGAGGAGATGGGCAAGAACGTCGGCGACGACCTGGCCGAAGGCAAACCCACCCTGCCCCTGATCCAGGCCATGAAAGAAGGAACTGAACAACAGCGGGAAACCATACGCAGGGCCATCGAAAACGGCGGGCGGGAACAGATCGACGCCGTCACCCAGGCCATTGAATCGACAAACGCCATCGCTTACACTGCCGGACTTGCAAAGCGCGAGGCGGATCTGGCCACGGCGGCGCTGAACGCCATCCCCCCCTCACCCTATCGGGACGCGCTTGCGGCGCTGGCGGAGTTTTCCGTCAACCGCTCCAGCTAAAGCGGCGACAAATCGGAGTGTAGCTCAGCCTGGTAGAGCACTGCCTTCGGGAGGCAGGGGCCGGAGGTTCGAATCCTCTCACTCCGACCAATTACCCTCAAACCACTGAATCCAGATCCCCTTCCCCGCCGCCCTCAAAGCACCCAGGATTCCCGGTGAGAGGGTTCGAACCGTTAGAAGTTCGAGCCATTTGTCAGGAACAAATGGCGTCGCGTAGCGACCCGAAGGGCGGAGGGCAGGATGCCCGGAGCAATCCTCTCACTCCGACCAGCTATCTTCAGCACTCCAAAGCAGAACTACCGGTTTACCTTATTAAGAGTTCCGATGCCTCCAGTGAGAGGGTTCGAACCGTTAGCCCGCATTTCTCACCATATCTATAGAAATAGGCCTCTTTTTGTTGCATAAAGTAGGTGGAAACAAACACTTATCCGCAACAAGAGAAAGAGGCCTATGAAAACAGAGTGTACACCGAAACAGTTGGCATTTCAGT